>CAITZZ010000233.1 GCA_903897005.1 uncultured beta proteobacterium
GGCAATGCAGGCGTCATCGTGACCACGCGCGAGCAGGCAGATGAGGTGTCACTCGACAAATCGATCGTCGTCGAACTGCTTGGCTTTGGCCAGGCACGTGTCGAGAAAGGTCATATGCCGATGGCCGTGGCACCGGCCATCATGGCAGCGCTGAAGAATGCAAAACTCGAACTCAAGGACCTCGATTCCGTCAAGACGCACAACCCGTTTGCCGTGAACGACATCGCTTTTGCGCGCGAGACCGGCTTCCCGATGGAGAAGATGAACAACTACGGCTGCTCGCTGATCTGGGGCCATCCGCAGGGCCCGACCGGCTTGCGCAGCGTGATTGAGCTGATCGAGGAACTGGCCTTGCGTGGCGGCGGTGTCGGCGCCTTTGGTGGCTGTGCTGCGGGTGATTCCGCTGTGGCCTTGGTGCTGCGCGTCAGCGGCCGCTAAACTGGGCGCTATGAGCAAAACTGTTATCTACGAAGTCAATGTGATGTTCGGTGACTGCGACCCCGCAGGCATCGTCTTCTTTCCCAATTTTGCGAAGTGGATGGATGCATCCTCGCTGCACTTCTTCATGAAGTGCGGCGTGCCACCCTGGCGTGAACTGATCAAGACCACCGGCATCTTCGGCGACCCGCTGCTGGAGATCCAGGTCAAGTTCATGCGCCCGGCCACCTATGGCGAGACGCTGCAGATTCACACCAACATCCAGGAGTGGCGCAACAAAGCCTTCCTGTTCCGCCACGTCATCATGCGTGGTGAAGACGTGCTGTGCGAGGGCGTAGAAACACGAGCCTTTTGCATCCGACTGCCGGGCGAGGACCGGATCAGGGCGATTGCTGTGCCGCAGATGATCAAGGCGTTGTGCCAGTGAATACTGCTTTTCCCCCACTCACTCACCCCCGCCTCTCTCCCGCCCCGCCGGGCGGAAGAGAGGAGCCGAACAGCCCTATTTGGCCGCGTGCGAAAGCATCGCAGTGCATCTCGTTTGACAACGCGAAAGTGGTGTCTGACCCCGGTCACTCAAACCACAAACGCTCGTTGCCGAGGGTGATGCAGTGGGTGGCGCAGCGAAATAAAGGGGGAGCCCGCAGGGCGGAGGACATTCGCGGAGTCACCCATTGCGGCGCCCTCGGCCCACACACGTCTGAGAATCGAACTTACGCATTTCGGAACGATTTATCACGCTGACAAAGATGCTATTCAAACCCCGTACCGATGAGATGCTTTATGTGCTGACGCAGGTCGTACACGCTGAGCGTCAGTTGCAGGAACTGCCAGCGCACGCGGAAGTGGACGCCGATCTGATGACGCAGTTGCTGGATGAAGCTGGCAAGTTTGTGGCCAGCGTGATTGCACCGCTGAATCGCATTGGTGACGAGACCGGCGCGCGCTGGAGCGACGGAGCGGTCACTATGCCTCCGGGTTTTCGGGACGCCTATCAGGCCTTCTGGCAAGCCGGCTGGCCGGCGCTCGCTGCGGCGCCGGAAGATGGTGGCCAGGGATTGCCGGCCGTGCTGGAAGCCATGCTGTTCGAGATGCTGAGCGGCGCGAATCACGCCTGGACCATGGCGCCGGACCTGCTGCACGGCGCCTACGACTGCCTCAAGGCCCACGGCACACAGGAGCTGCAAAACCGCTACCTCGGCAAGCTCGCCACTGGCGAGTGGTTGCCCACCATGTGCCTGACGGAGCCGCATGCCGGCAGCGATCTGGGACTGGTCAGCACGCGTGCCGTGGCGCAGGCAGACGGCAGTTACCGCATCAGCGGCAGCAAGATTTTTATCTCCAGCGGCGAGCACGACCTGAGCGACAACATCGTGCATCTGGTACTGGCGCGTCTGCCCGATGCGCCGCCCGGACCCAAGGGCCTGTCGCTGTTTCTGGTACCGAAGTTTTTGCCCGACGGCGCGCGCAGCGCCGTGCACTGTGAGCGCATTGAAGAAAAAATGGGGCTGCATGGCAGTGCGACCTGCGTCATGCGCTTTGAGGCGACGATCGGCTGGCTCATCGGCGAGAGCGGACGCGGCCTGAACGCCATGTTTGTCATGATGAACTCGGCGCGCCTGCACGTGGCGCTGCAGGGTATCGGTCTGCTCGAAGCCGCCTGGCAGAAAGCGGACGACTACGCCCGTGAGCGTCGCCAGATGCGCGCCCCCGGAGCCAAGGCGGCACGAGCGCGCGCCAACGCTGCCGTTGCCAGCGCCGCCGACCTGATCGGCGAGCAC
>CAITZZ010000234.1 GCA_903897005.1 uncultured beta proteobacterium
ATCAGGCCGCGCAGGAGCAGGTGCAGGCCGAGGTTGCCGCCGCGCAGAAAGAGGCCGAGAGCTACGGCACGCTGGCCGATGGCCACATGCAAAGCCCTGCCGCCATGTTTGAAGACGTCTACAAAGACATGCCGGCTCATTTGCGCCGGCAGCGTCAGGAACTCGGAATCTGACCATGAACACTACACCGATGACCATGATCCAGGCGCTGCGCTCGGCCATGGATGTGATGCTGGAGCGTGACGACAAGGTCGTTGTCTACGGCCAGGACGTTGGCTATTTTGGCGGCGTCTTTCGCTGCACCGAAGGTCTGCAGAAGAAGTACGGCACCTCGCGCGTTTTCGATGCGCCGATCTCCGAAGGCGGCATCGTCGGCACGGCAGTGGGCATGGGTGCCTACGGCCTGCGACCGGTGATCGAGATCCAGTTTGCAGATTACGTCTACCCGGCAACCGATCAGATCGTCTCGGAAGCAGCGCGCCTGCGCTACCGCTCGGTCGGCGATTTCACGGCACCGATCACGATCCGCATGCCCTGCGGCGGCGGCATCTATGGCGGGCAGACGCACAGCCAGAGCCCGGAATCCGTGTTCACCCAGGTCTGCGGTCTGCGCACCGTGATGCCATCGAATCCCTACGATGCCAAGGGTCTGCTGATTGCCTCGATCGAGAACGACGACCCGGTCATCTTTCTGGAACCCAAACGCCTCTACAACGGACCGTTTGATGGTCACCACGACAAGCCGGTGGTGCCCTGGTCCAAGCACCCTATGGGCAATGTGCCCGAGGGCTATTACACCGTCCCCCTGGACAGCGCAGCCGTATTCAGACCGGGCGCGGCGCTGACGGTGATTACCTACGGCACCATGGTTTTTGTGGCCGAGGCCGCCGCCAACGAGACCGGCATCGACGCCGAGATCATCGACCTGCGCTCGATCTGGCCACTTGATCTGGAAACCATCGTCAACTCCGTGAAGAAAACCGGGCGCTGCGTCGTGCTGCATGAGGCAACGCGCACCAGCGGCTTCGGCGCGGAGTTGGTGTCACTGATCCAGGAGCACTGTTTCTATCACCTGGAAGCACCGATCGAGCGCGTCACCGGTTGGGACACCCCTTACCCGCATGCCCAGGAGTGGGCTTACTTTCCCGGACCGGCGCGTGTCGGCGCCGCGTTCAAACGCACGATGGAGGCATGATGGGAATTCACACAATCAAGATGCCTGACATTGGCGAAGGCATTGCCGAAGTCGAGCTGGTGGCCTGGTATGTCAAGGTCGGCGATCTGGTGGCCGAAGACCAGATTCTGGCCGATGTCATGACCGACAAGGCCACGGTCGAAATTCCATCACCGGTGGCTGGCAAGGTGCTCTTGCTGGGTGGCGCCGTCGGCCAGGTCATGGCCGTTGGCTCCGACCTGATTCAGATCGAAGTCGAAGGCACGGGAAAGGCTGACCCCCACGCTCCGCGCTCCGCGTCGTCGCTGCCCCCCGCGGGGGCTGATCCGGCTTGGGGCGGCCCGGCGCCGGATCGATCGTTGGCACCGGCGACTTTGGCTGAGCCGGCAACGGCGGTCGCAGCACCACCACCGCGTACGGCAAGCGCTGCACCGGCCCCAATTCATGCGCGCGCCAGCGGCGACAAACCGATCGCCGCACCGGCGGTGCGACGCCGCGCCTGGGACCTCGGTATTGAATTGCAGTTTGTGCCGGGCACGGGCACGGCCGGACGCATCACGCAGCAGGACCTGGACGCCTATGCGGCCCGCGCCGG
>CAITZZ010000235.1 GCA_903897005.1 uncultured beta proteobacterium
CGGCACGCGCTTCAGGCAGAGCCCGGCGGTTTGCCGGATGGCCCTGGCGTCAGCTGTGTAATGGTCGATTGTCTGGTCGCGCGTCACGCTGTGGAAGTCGGTGTAGCGCAGCTTGATGCCAATGGTCTTGCCGAGGTAGCCCTTGCGCTGCATATCATCGGCCACCTGCTCGCACAAGCGGGTGAAGATGGCGCCAAGTTCCGCTTTGTCGCGCACGGCGTGCAGGTCGCGCTCGAAGGTGGTTTCGCGGCTGATGGAGACCGGTTCACTCTCCAGCACCACCGGTCGCTCGTCAAGACCGCGCGCTGCGTCGTACATCCAGGCACCGGTCTTCTGGCCGAAGTGGGTGATCAGCCAGTCAAGCTCCTGCTGCGCCAGATCGCCAATGGTTTGAATGCCCAGACTGCGCAGCTTTTCATCGGCCTTGGGACCGATGCCGTTGATCTTGCGACACTGCAGCGGCCAGACACGGCTTTGCAGGTCTTCAGCGTAAATGACGGCAATACCTTTGGGCTTGTTGAACTCGCTGGCCATCTTGGCCAACAGTTTGTTAGGTGCAACGCCGACCGAACAGGTCAAGCCGGTCTGCTCAAAGATCGTTTTCTGGATCAGCCGTGCCAGCACCCGGCCACCTTCACGCTGACCGCCGGGCACGTCGGTAAAGTCGATGTACACCTCGTCGACGCCGCGGTCTTCCATCAGGGGGGCGATGTCGGTAATGATGGCCTTGAAGGCTTTGGAATATTTTCGGTACTGCGCAAAATCAACCGGCAACATCAAGGCCTGCGGGCAAAGTTTGGCAGCCTTCATCAGCCCCATGGCCGAACCGACACCGAACTGACGCGCAGCATAGGTGGCTGTCGTAATGACGCCACGCCCGGTATAGTCTTTCAGGAGCGGGAAGTCGCTGACGGGGATCCTGTGCAGGGGGCGCTCCTGCGCCGGGTCAATCGTCTCGTCAACGCTGCGCCTGCCACCACCAATGACCACCGGCAAGCCCTGCAACTGCGGATAACGCAGCAACTCGACCGAGGCATAGAAGGCATCCATGTCAAGGTGCGCAATGCGGCGTATCTTTTCGCTCATGCTGTGAGGATAACCGTCCTTTCCACTTGAAACGCGCTGATCAGGATCAAGGCAGATCACCGATAAAGACGGTATGCTGCGCTGCAACAGTCTCATCAATTGGAATCAGCATGGACAAGCACTTTCTGACGCCACTTTTCTCGCCCGGCTCGATTGCGGTATTCGCCGGTCGGGCGGACGAGCCGGCCTCGCAGACGCCACAAGCAAGGGTCTTGCTGGAAGCGCTGCGCGCGCAACGCTTCGCCGGCACCCTGACTTTTGTCGACATTCATGCCACCGGCACGCTGGCCGATCTGGCGGAGGCGCAGGCCGACCTGGCTTTGATCGCCTTGCCGGCCGAGGAGGTGGCAACCGCGCTGGAACTGGCTGGTCGCATCAAATGCCGTGCGGCGCTGGTGATCTCCAGTGGCATGGGCGCCGCACAGGCGCTTGAATTGCACAAGATTGCGCGGCGCGACGGTATTTACCTGCTCGGCCCCAATTGTCTGGGTTTCCAGCGACCCCAATTGCAGCTCAATGCCAGCGTGGCCGGTGAGCTGTGTGCCAAAGGGCCACTGGCGCTGGTGTCGCAGTCGGGCGCACTCACTTCTTCGATTCTGGACTGGGCACAAAAGAACGGCGTCGGCTTTTCAACCGTTGTCTCCCTCGGACCTAATACCGACGTGGACATGGCGCAGGTACTCGATTTTCTGGCGGCTGATGCGCAGACGCACAGCATCGTGGTCTACCTTGAAGGCATCAGCAATGCGCGCCGCTTTATGAGCGCCTTGCGCGCTGCCGCCAACGCCAAGCCGGTAGTCGTACTCAAGTCTGGCCGCAAGTCGGCGGGTAACATGGCAGCGCTGACCCATTCTGGCGCCATTGTTGGCAGCGACGACGTGTTTGATGCAGCCTTGCGGCGTGCCGGTGCCGTGCGGGTGCGCTCCTTTGTGGCGCTGTTTTCCGCCGCAAAGTGTCTGGCTTCGCGCTATCGCGCAGTGGGACGCCGACTGGCGATTGTGACCAACGGCGGAGGCCCTGGTGTGCTGGCGGCCGACTGGATCAGCGAAATCAACCTGCAGTTGGCTTGCCTGACGGGCGAGCAG
>CAITZZ010000236.1 GCA_903897005.1 uncultured beta proteobacterium
CGACCGGCGACTCCTTTGACGGGCGCACCGAATAAGTGAACTGCGCCGGATCCACGCCCAAACGACAGACCTGCAGCTTTGGCCAGTTATCGGGGTGACTGATGCGCATCAATTGCCCCGTGGCAAATTGACTGATGCACACCACGCTGTTGGCTTCCTGCATTTTGAGCGGCAGGTGCTGACCGAAGACGTCGTCAAATTCATCGGGGCCGTGGATCGTGTAGGACAGATGACAATTCGTGAGCCGCTTGACCAGCACACCCACGGTAGCGCCGACACTGCCAAAGTGAACGTGGAGAAACTGCAGATCATGCTGGCGCATCCAGCGTGCCACCAGCGCTGCTTCGGCCACATAGGCCAAGCCATACAGCCAACTGCCGCTCTTGCCCAGGCCCAAGCCCAGGCGCAGCGTACGCCACAGGCTGCCAGGTGATCTGCTGAACCAGTACAGCATTGCCATCAGGGCGCCGAGCGCCCCCTGGGCTTTGACGAAAAATGTGTTTTCGGCTTCCTGCTTCTCATAGGCTTCCATCGCTTCGGGAGGGCGATCGGGCGTGTTGACAGAAGCGGTGAAGATGGTGTGACCCAAGGCCCGAAGGCGCTGAATTTCACGCAGGATGAAGGTATGCGAAACAGCTGGGTAACAGCTGACCAGGTAAGCCATCGCGGGTGAATGTTTGTTCATGATGTGTTGGTATCGCAGACTTAACGCAGCGCTTTGGCCGGAACGCCAGCAACGACTTGCTGCGCCGCGACAGGCTTGGTCACCACCGCGTTGGCGCCGACCACGCTACCGGCTCCGATGCTGACGCCTTTGAGGACCGCTGCGCCTCGACCAATCCAGACATTGCTGCCAATGTCGATCGGTGCGCTGAGGTGACCGGAATCGCGGATCGAGACAGGGTCCGGCTTATGATTGGCGTCGCGCAGACTGGCGTACTCACCGACCATGCAACCGTCACCCAGCGTGACGCGCTCGAACGCGACGATATGCACGCCGCGTGACAGGACTACATCATCGCCAAGTGTGATGACACCGTCGCCCTGGGTCTCCAGATAGACACCTGGGTAAATCAGGGCATTGCGGCCAAAGCGGATATTGCAGCTGCCGTGCAATTCAACGGCGCCCATGATGACATTGGATGAATCGATTGACTGACCGATGGCTTCCTGCAGACGTGCCAGGCTCCACAAGCGCAGCCAGCGCTCAAAAATCACGCGGCGGCACCAGGCCAGCGGCTTCAGCGCCCGTGCCAGCAAGGCTTTTCCCGACCCGGTGTTGTGAGGGGACGCATTCATTTGTAGTTAACCAGTGCAATTTCGGACTGTTGTCGTCTTGCCTGGCGCCACTTGAGTTGTCCGAACAGCGCAGGAACCTTCTGCAGATGTGCATGCACCGCGTACTGCGCGCAGAGCAACCACTGGCCGGGTGCCTTCCAGGCGCAGCGCTGAACCGTGCGCGCCAGGAACAACAAGGCCAATGCCATCAAGGTCAGTGCCAGTGCGGTGCTGAGCCACAGCGAAGCCAGGAAGATAAGGGGAGCCGCAACAAACACGATACCGTGGCGGAAATCACGCCGGGCTTCGTGTTGCCACAGGACGTCGCCGCGCAAGCGCATGCGCTCAGCCACCTCGGCGTAGGCGATGCCGGAGCGGTAGGCGCGCAGCCAGTACGCGCGAAAGGAATTGACCGCCAGGTCGTGCTGCGTCATGGGGGCGTCAATGTGTTCAATCTGCCAGCCTGCAGCGCGCAGCCGGGCGCACATCTCGGGCTCCTCGCCCGCTTTAAGAGATGGGTCGAAGCCGTCCACCTGGGCCAGCGCGGCACGCCGCACCAGCACGTCACCGCCGAAGTAAAGTGTTCGGCCCACCGGGTAGATCCAGTCCAGGTCCAGCACCTTGGTGTAGAGCGATTGTTCGGGCCTGGACTCGCGCCGGTGGCCCCAGACGGCACACAGCTGGGGCTCTGACAAGGTGTCAAGCGCCCGTGTCACAAATTCAGGATGGAGTTCGGTGTCGCCATCAAGAAACAACACATACTTCCCCAGAGCCGCTTGCCAACCGAGGTTGCGGGCCTTGGCGGCGCAGGGACTGATGTCGTCGAGAACGATGACTCTAGCGCCCAGTGCCTGGGCCCTGGCAACGCTTTGATCGGTGGAGCGCGAGTCCACATAGATCAGTTCATACCTTGTGTTGCTCCAGTGTGCCTGCACAACCGATTGCAGGCAGCGTTCAAGACGGCGGCCCTCGTTGCGGCCAATCACGACGACCGAGACTTCGATCTGTGGGCGATGTTGATTGCTCATCTACTTGGTCAGCGTATTGAGGGTCGTGCCGAAAGTCAGGACCGAGATAAAGGGGGAAATCTGGCGCACGAAATAGCCGAAATCCGCGACCTTGCTTTTGGGAATGAAGATCACATCGCCATCTTCCAGTGCATAGTTGGCGCGACGTGCTACGTTGATCAGATCGGCAAATTCAATCACTTCCACTTTGTTGGCACCGGCCCGATAAACGCCAATTTGCTGTGGCGCTGCGTCCTCGTTGGGACCTCCGGCCTGCGCCAGCACGTCAAGCACGGTCATGCGGGGCGTGAGCCGGTAGGAGCCGGGCTTGGGCACCGAGCCCAATACATAGACTGAGGTGTCCGATGAATCCGGAATGAAGACGATGTCGCCCTTCTTCATTCTCAGGTTGTAAGCCGGGTCCCCATTGAGCAGGGCTTTGAGGTCAACCCAGATCAGCTTCTCGCGTCCGCGCATGATGGCGCAGCGTGTCAGCGTGGCCTGCTTGTCCAGAATCGGCATGGCACCAGCGCTTGCCAGCACCTCGGCCAAGGTTGGTGGGTGCGAAAATTTCTGGACGCCCGCGCGCTCAACCCGACCCAGCACCGTCACCTGATTGGACGTGTACTGCTCGATCGCCAGTGTCGCCAGCGGTTTGGTGAAATATTGCTGCAGCCGCTTGTAGATCGTGTCGAGCGCGGCTTCGCGGGTAAATTCGTTCAAGAAAACATCGCCCATTATGGGAATCGTGATCCTGCCGTCCGGACCCACCGTGTGGGTGCCACTGACTTCAGGGCGACTGAACACGTCGAGTTTGAGCACGTCGCCGCTACCGATGCGGTAGACCGGGTTAACCGACTCCTCAAGCAGTGCCAGGTCCTCCTTTGAAAGCAAGGCTGCGGAATTGGCTTTTTCAACCGGTTTGAAGTTCGGGTTCGCGATAGGTGAATCCGCGCCTGGGTGTGGCCAGCCGCCTGAGCCAGCGCAAGCGCTCAGCGCGGCCGCCATGACCAGCATGAGCGGGTGCAGCCACGCGCGGCAGAAAGAGGGAAGGTTCATGGGGCCGGATGCTACCGACCCCAGGAAAAACAGCGTGACAGAAGTGTGAACTGCTTGTGAACTGTCAGCCGGAGTGGCTGGGTCCGTTCGGCTCAGGTGCCTGGTGCGTAGGAGGCACAGAGTTCCTGCAGCCGCGCCACGTCCTTGCTGAGCGCGGCGGGCACTGGCAAGTCGAGTAGAGCGCACAGGGCGACAATGCGGTAGCGCCAGTCGTGAGAACTGAGGCTATGAAACATATTGCTGCGGCGCTGCTGCTCCATTTCGGAATTGCGCGTCAGCAGATCTACCAGTTGGTCGGCAGCCTCCACAGGATCGACTGAAAGCTCAAGCGTTGCCCCTGGCCAGAACAGCATTTCGTCGGCCATGCGCGAAACGGGTCGCCTGCCCGCCACGATGCAGCCCGATAAAAGTGATTCGAGCCAGCGACTGGTGACCATCATGGAACGTGGCCGGTTACCCTGCGGCTCGACGTAAAGATGGAAGGCCAGTGAGATGCGTGACCGGTGCAGCAACTTGAACAGCATGCCGCGCTCCAGTTGCACGCTGGGGCCGGACAAATTGCCCAGCGGCGAGTGCAGGTAAAGGTAGGGTGAACTGGCCGGATGAAAGCGTTGCGAAAAGCAGGCCTGATAGCTCGGCGGCGTGCGCCCGAAGCCCATCACATCGATTTCACGCTCCAGCATTTTGCGCGGCACCCAGGTCAGGCAGTCAGCGCCCTGGTACAGCTGATGCACCGGAATGTTGAATCGGCTCTTCGGATACTCGACGTCTTCGTGTGCGGTCACCGTGATGGCGTCAAACAGCGCTGTTTCCTTGACAAAGCCGCTCTGGAAATACGAGTCTGTGACGAAGCCAAAAATCTTGCTGAATTTTTTTCGACAGTCAGGTATGGCATTGATCATGGCGAGATCGCCAGGGCCACGCGCAACCACGATCAGCACGTCCCCGCCGCGGGTCTGCACCGGTTCAAAGTGGGCCTGATGCGGGCGCACCATCCGGTTCAACCAGGGACCGATCGCGGGCTTTGGCGACAGAACTTCGGCCTCAAAATAGTGCACCAGCAATTCAGCCAGCTCATCAATGGCAACCCAACCCGCATGGGGCGAGGCAAGGCCGGCATACAAGACGGATACTTTCATGGGTTCATATCAAAGTGGGCGCCTGATTCAAGCGCGGCATGAGTTCGGTCAGGACGCGGCATCGACACGGTCAAAGCGGTATCCATAGCCATAGATCGGTGTTAATTTCCAGCCCTTGCTGCCGTCGAGCAGTAGTTTCTTACGCAAGCGACTGATATGGGTGTCTACGGTACGGGTGTCAACCTCGGTATTGAGACCCCAGATTTTGTTGAGCAGGTGATCACGCGACAGAAGCTTGCCGGGGTTTTGAAACAGGTACACCGATAAATCGAATTCCTTTTGCGTGAGCGTGATGGCGTTGCCGTCCAGCGCCAGACGGTGGCGCGCCACATCGACTTCAAAAGAGCCCAGTCGTAACACCGGCAAGCCACCTGGCTTGACACGTCTGGCCACGTTTTCCAGGCGCGCCAGCAATTCCATGGGTTTGGGGGGCTTTACGACGTAATCATCAGCGCCCATCTTCAGCGCCGCAACCACCGTCGCCTCGTCGTCGCGTGCGGTGACAACGACAACCGGAATGTCCCACCCCAGGTTTTGCCGCACCCACTGCAACACGTCAGCGCCAGTGCCATCGGGCAGCATCCAGTCGATCAATAGAAGATCGAATCGCTCCTTTTTGGCACCTTCGATAAATTCTGCTGCCATGCCGAAACTGCGACTTGTGTGCTGGCCGCTACCGACCCATAGCTCAAGCAAGGCGCGCTGATCGGCATCGTCTTCGAGTAGGGCAATGTGCATCGGGTACCTTGAGAGCAACTAAAGTGGAAGTGTACGCCTTGCCCTTCAAGCCGGCCGGGTATCCAGTGGCCGGAGCTTGCCGGTGCCGTGCACCCGAGACACCCTAGGCCAGACGTTCCAACCAAGACACTGCTGGCAGTCACTTGCAGATCTTTGAAGGCCGTCGATAATTGAGCGCGCAACCAGACTGCGATGGTTGTAATCGACGGGAATTCGTTGAAAGGAGCCAAAGTGGTGCGAGCATTTCTTGCAATCTGCTGTGCAGTCATCCGGACTGGGTGTGATCTAGCGCCGCTCACCGACCAGACCACCGTGCCTAACTACTCGGACTACATCCATGTTGACAGTCTCAAGGCGGTCAAGCCTGAAGCCGTCAAGATGAACCGCTAGGCAGATCATGCGCATCGCGACCCGGCTCAGAATCAGCGCCACGGCGACGGTCGCGGCTGTGATCATTCTTGTGCCGGTGTTGTATTGGGCATACTCCGCTTACCGAGAGGCACAAAGTGGCCATGAACTTGCCGAAGCGATTCAGCGCAACTTCACCGAACGTGCTTCGTTCAGGGATCAATACTTTCTCTACCGCGAGGACCGAGTCAGGATCCTGTGGGACGAAAGCAAAGCGCAGTCTGACCAGCTGCTGAGCTCAGCCAGATCCCGCTTCCAGGGTGAGGCCAATGCACAAGCGGTGGAACGGATACGACGGGCCGTAGAGCAGACACGGCTTGTCTTCTATCGCGTCGTTGGCAACACCCCATCGTTGAAGTCAGCCGCTGGCAATCGAGAAGTGCTTGAGGAACTTGATAAGAGGCTGTACAGCCAGTTGTTGTTGAAGGCCGCAGACGTGCGCGATGCGATTACCTCAATACATAGTTTGAGTGTGGCGCAAGAGCAGCAAGCCTACCGACGTCTCACCATGATTTTTGGGATGCTGGCCTTGGTGCTGGCGAGCAGCATTGTGTTCAATGCGGTGCAAATCGGTGGCTTGATTCGCAGGCGTTTGTTGATGCTGCATGACAGTGCAAGCAGGGTTGCCGCTGGCGACCCGACGCACCGGCTCGACAGTGGCGGCGGGGACGAGTTTTCGGAAATTGCCGGCGCCATCAATGGCATCACGGAAAAACTGCAGCTGCTGACCCAGGATCTGGAAGCAAAAGTTCGCAGTCGAACAGCCGAATTGCAGCAGTCTGAATCCCGCCTGCGGTCTGTCTTCAACGCCATGAGTGAAGGATTTTCGATCCAGGAGCTTGTTTGCGATGAAGCGGGCAAGCCCATTGACCTGCGCTTAGTCACAGCCAACCCTGCCTTTGAACGCCAGACCGGTCTGAAGAATGCAGATACCTTGGGCCACACGCTGCGGGAGCTGTTTGCGCAGGCTGATTCGTCCTGGATAGAGCGCTACGGCAAAGTTGCACTCAGCGGTGAGCCCACACACTTTGACGCCGTGTTCGGACCTTTGAACAAGCATTACCAGGTCAGCGTCTTCCAGACCGAGCCGGGTCGAGTTGGCATCACCTTTATGGACATCAGCGAGCGCAAGCAGCATGAAGCCCGACAACTGCTGGTGGCCCAGCGCATGGAGGCGCTGCTGAAACTTCCCGCTGCCGCAGCAGGCTGCAGCGAGACCGAGTTCTTGCAATACGGACTCGATCAGATCGAGGTGCTCACCGCCAGCCAGATCGCCTTTGTCCATTTTGTGAACGATGACCAGGAAACCATCGAGCTGATGACCTGGTCGAAGGCCACCCTGAAGGATTACTGCCACGCCACCTTTGACCGGCATTACCCGATCAGCCAGGCCGGCATCTGGGCCGACGCGCTGCGCCAGCGAAAGCCGGTTCTCGTCAACGACTACGCCCATGCAGCAGGCAAGCACGGTCTGCCCGAAGGCCACGCGCACCTGGAGCGCTTGATCAGCGTGCCGGTGATAGAGGGCGGCCTGGTACGCATGATGCTGGGCGTGGGCAACAAGCCTCAGCCCTACAGCGAACTCGACGTGGAAACCGCACGACTGCTTGCCGAGTCGATCTGGCACATCGTCTCACAGCGCCGCGCTGAGGGCATGCTGCACGCGGCGCATGATCAATTGCGGCAATTGGCGACAAGGCTCAACAAGAAATACGAAATGGAGTCCGGTCTGCTCTCGCGTGAGTTGCACGACGAGTTCGGGCAGATGCTCACGGGCTTGAAAATGGACCTCGCCCTGATCGCTTCACGGCTGGACGAGGGCAGCCCGGAACTGAAGCAAAGAGTGGCCTCCAGTCTGGCGCTGGTGGATGAATCGATGAGCAGTGTGCAAAGCATCGCCGCGCGCCTGCGGCCACGCATTCTTGATGAACTCGGCTTGCTGTCGGCGCTCGATTGGCTGGTGCAGGACTTTCGTGCGCGCTCTGGCATCGACACCGACTTCATCGCCAACGCCGAGGTAGATGCGCTCCTGCCGGAGGAGGCGACCGCGGTGTTTCGCATCGTGCAGGAGTCCTTGAGCAACATTGCCCGTCATGCCCATGCCAAGTGCATCGACGTCAGCCTGGAGCGGCAGGACGACTGGCTTGCTGTGGAGATCCGCGATGACGGCAAGGGCCTGCACGGGGATGAAGAGACGAGCTACGAGTCCATCGGACTGCTCGGCATGCGCGAGCGCGCACTCGCCGTCGGAGGTGAACTGTCGCTGACGAGCGTACCCGGGAAGGGGACGCTCGTCAGCCTGCGTGTGCCACTGAGAAAGGAGCGGACATGATACGGGTCATCAGTGCCGACGACCACGCGGTGGTGCGCGGCGGCGTGAGGCAGATGCTGGCGCAAGCCTCAGACATCCAGGTCGTGGGCGAAGCGAGCGACGGCGCGGCGCTGATGCAGTTGCTGCAGCTACAGGCTTGCGATGTGTTGCTGCTCGACATCAGCATGCCCGGCAAGGACGGCCTGGCCGTGCTGAATGATGTGCGCGACAAGTGGCCAAGCATCGCGGTTGTGATCCTCACCATGCATCCGGAGAACCAGTATGCAACGCGCGCCCTGCGTCTGGGGGCACAGGGCTACCTCACCAAGGCGAGCATACCGGAGCAACTGGTGAAGGCGGTGCGCACCGTCGCTGCGGGCAGGCGCTATGTGACCGAGGCCCTGGAGCAGATGCTGGCAGACAGGCTCGCCGGTGAGCAGGGCAACGCTTCCTACGAGACGCTCTCCGATCGTGAGTACAAGGTGCTGGTGCGCATCGGCGCCGGCCAGAGCGTCAGCGCCATCGCCGAAGAGTTGTTCCTGAGCGTCAACACCGTCAAGACCTATCGGGCACGCCTGCTAACAAAGCTCGGCCTCGCCAGCACGGGCGAGCTGATCCGCTACACGATCAACCACCACCTGATTGCCTGAGCAGCCGCCGCGCTTGCCTGTAGTCCGAAAGGCTACCGCGGTCGGGCTGATCTTCTGACGCACTGTTGTACCTGGCACCTACGCCAGTATCACGCGTTGGGTGACATTTTCTGGACTGAATCCGGTCGATATACACCTCAGGCGCAATGCGTTCATGAATCGTCTGGAAAGATTTTCTGTACGGCGTGAACGTGCCTCAGTGGTTCGGCGGCGAATCGGTCAATTGATCTCACCAGGAGCGAGCAGACATGAGCGAAGCAATGCAGGTATCGGCCAGTTCGGCCAAACAGGGGCCCAGCGCCGACACGGCGCCACAGGAATTTCTGACCTTTACGCTGGGCAAGGAGGAGTACGGCATCGAGATCCTCAAAGTCCAGGAAA
>CAITZZ010000237.1 GCA_903897005.1 uncultured beta proteobacterium
CATCATCTTCATCAGTCACAAGCTGGGCGAGGTGCTGCGCGTGTCGGACCGCATCGCGGTGCTGCGCAGCGGCAAGCTGGTGGCACAAGCCAGCGCGCGGGAAACCACGCAGGCGCAGCTGGCGCTGTGGATGGTCGGTCACGCCATCGACGCGCCCAGCCGGCACCCTGCGGGCACCATCGGCGAACCGGTGTGTATTCTGAGTAAAGTGAGCGCCGGCTCCGGTCGCGAGCGCCTGCACGGCGTGACACTGAGCCTGCGGGCCGGCGAGATCGTCGCCATTGCCGGGGTCTCCGGCAACGGCCAGGGGACGCTGGCCGAGCTGCTCAGCGGCATGCGTGTGCCCGCCAGCGGCCGCATCGAATTCCTTGGGCAAACACTGCCCGCCGAGCCGGGGCATCTGGTGGCACTGGGCGTGGCGCGCATTCCGGAAGACCGTCATCAGGTCGGCGTCATCGGCGACCTGCCGATCTGGGAGAACGCGGCTTCCGAGCGTCTGCACAGCCCGCATTTTTCGCGCTGGGGCTGGGTCCGTCGCGCCGCCGCGCAGGCCTATGCGCAGCGCGTGCTGGCCGCGTTTGATGTGCGCGGTGGCGGCGCGGCAACGGCGGCACGCTCGCTGTCTGGCGGCAATATGCAAAAGCTGATTCTGGGGCGCGCGCTGACGAACCCAAGTAGCGGAGCCGTCATCGCACCCCGGCTGATCGTTGCGCACCAACCAACCTGGGGGCTGGACATCGGTGCCGTGGCCTATGTGCAGGCGCAGCTGATCGCAGCGCGCGACGCCGGCGCGGCCGTGCTGCTGATCTCGGACGATCTGGACGAAGTGCTGACCCTCGGTGACCGCGTCGCGGTGATCCACGGTGGCCAGTTGACGCCAGCGTTGCCCGCGCTTGAATGGTCTCGCGAAAGCATCGGACTGGCGATGGCGGGCAGCAGCGCAGTGGCGAACGCGGGGGCCTGACTTCCATGACACCCATGCCACCCGGAATCATGAAAAGCATCGTCAGTGAGGATCACTGGCGTGTCATTGGAAGCGTTTGGCTTGTCATTGCGGACCTGATCCGCAATCCATGCAGTTTGAATTCATGGATACCGGGTCAAGCCCGGTATGACAATTTGGGCCGAGTATGGCAATTTGGGTCTGGTATGACAAAGCCGTTATTTCACATTAGATGATGAGACTCGAAAAGCGCAACCAGACTTCGCCGCGCGCCCTGCTGCTGGCGCCTATTGGTGCCGTGCTGTTCACGCTGCTGGTGAGTTCCTTGCTGGTGCTGTGGGCTGGCGCGCCGCTGGCTCGCACCTACGGCTTGCTGCTGCAGGGCGGCTTTGGCTCGGTCTTTGCGCTGAGTGAAACGCTGACCCGCGCGATCCCGTTGATGCTCACTGGCCTGGCAGCCACGGTGGCCTTCAAGGCGCGGCTCTTCAACATCGGCGCCGAAGGCCAACTTTATGTGGGTGCGCTGGCGGCCATTGCGGTTGGCGGCCTGCACGACGGCGTCGGCCTGGCGTTGCCACCCGCTGTGCTGTTTGTGCTCATGATGCTGGCTGCCGCACTGGCCGGCGCGCTGCTGCTGCTAGGGCCGGCGCTGATGAAAGCCAGACTCGGCGTGGACGAGGTTGTCACCACGCTGCTGCTGAACTTCATCGTGCTGCTGCTGGTGTCGCTGATGCTCGACGGCCCGATGAAAGACCCGACCGCCATGGGCTGGCCGCAAAGCGTGGCGCTGATGGGGGAGCTTGAACTCAGCAAGCTCATCCCACAGACCCGCGTACACAGCGGCCTGCTCTGGGGTATTGCACTGGCCGTC
>CAITZZ010000238.1 GCA_903897005.1 uncultured beta proteobacterium
CACTGCGCGCCGCCCACCGGGCGTAGCTGGCGTGCGGCGCTGTGCCGTTGTAGATGGCTGCGCGATCGGGATGTTGTAGTGCTTGTCGCACCAGCAGGTGGGCCAGGTTCATGGATTGCCGCGTCGCTGCGCTCCTCGCAATGACGCTGGGTTGCGCCTCCTCAAAGCGGAACGCGCGGACTCCGGCTGGCAGAGTGCGCCTTCAGGGCGCGCGCTTGCGGGTAAATCATCTTTTCTTCCAACTCAATATGACCGCGTGTCAGGGCCAGGAAGATTTCGGCGTTGTGCTGAAACTCGGCGCTGTCGATCCAGTTGTTGCCCGATGCGATGGCGCGCAGCTGCGGCGCCAGTTCAAGCCAGTCTTCCTCGATCCAGCAGTGGTCCTGCTGCAACACCTGCACCAGCGCAATCAGTTCGGCGTCGCTGCCAGCCAGCAGGGGCGGGAAGACATTCTTTTCTTCGTCCGCGTGATGCTGGCGCGAGGTGCCAGAGAAAAAGCTTTCGACCACGCCAGCCCGGCGTTGCGCTTCGGCATCGATGCCAAGCTGGTCGATGTGCTGCGCCAAATCCGACAACATCGACAGGTGCACCAGCATCTGCTGGTGGCAAGCGTCCTGTGCTTCAAAACCGGCCGCTGGGGCGTTGGGGGCTGCACTCATGATTTCTCCGGGTCAAGGAACTGCGAATACCGCATGGTAGCGGAGCGCGCGCCGCTGTCCAAAACAATTCTTCGGGCAAACCCTAGTTACAGCGTGGCATATGTATTGCTAGTATCCATTGCAGAAGCTGACTGAACGGTCAGTTTTTGTTTGTTTCTGCCTCACTGCACAGGAGTTGCCAGCGTGTCCACCTCTGTTCATCCTGACCTTCGCCCGCATCGCCTGGGCGCCGACGAGTATGCCCTGCGTTTTGCCGATGCCAGCCCGCGCCTGAGCGCGGGGCAAGCGCTGCTGGAAGCTGAGCGCTGCCTCTACTGCTTTGACGCCCCTTGCGCCACGGCCTGCCCAACGCACATCGATGTGCCGTCCTTCATCCGGCGCATTGCCGAGGGCAATCTGCGCGGCGCCGCAACAGCAATTCTGGAAGCCAACCCGCTGGGCGGCATGTGCGCGCGGGTCTGCCCGACCGAAAACCTGTGTGAGCAGGTCTGTGTGCGCACCACGCAAAGCGCTCAGCCGGTTGCCATTGGTCGTCTGCAGCGCTACGCCACCGACGCACTGATGGAAAGCGCACAGCCGCAGATCTTCACGCGTGCCGCCAGCACCGGCAGGAAGGTTGCGGTGCTGGGCGCCGGGCCAGCCGGTCTGGCCTGCGCCCACACGCTGGCACGCCTCGGTCACGAGGTGCTGCTGCTCGACGCGCACGAGAAGGCCGGTGGTCTCAACGAGTACGGGCTGGCCAGCTACAAGACCACCGACAACTTTGCGCAGGCCGAACTGCACTGGCTACTGGGCGTGGGCGGCATCGAGTTGCGCACCGGCTGGAAATTGGAGACGGCAGCGCAGTTCGATGCACTGCGGGCTGACTTTGACGCCCTGTTCCTGGGCATGGGCCTCGCCGCCACGCATCAACTTGGGGTGCCGGGCGAGAATCTGGCCGGCGTGCAGGATGCGGTGGATTTCATTGCCACGCTGCGCCAGAGCGCCGATCTTTCAGCGCTGCCGATCGGCCGGCGCGTGATCGTGATTGGCGGCGGCATGACGGCGGTCGACGCTGCGGTGCAGTCCAAACTGCTGGGTGCAGAGGAAGTGCACATGGTGTACCGGCGCGGACCCGAGCAGATGTCGGCCTCCAAAGCGGAACAGGAGTGGGCGCAAACACATGGCGTCACGATTCACCACTGGCTCGCTCCCGTAGAGGTGGTTGGCAGCAACGGGCACGCGAGCGCCGTGCAGTTCGCTCGCCAGGCGCTCGTCGATGGCAAGCTATGCGCTACCGGCGAGATGCAGACGCTGGCCGCTGACATGGTGCTCAAAGCCATTGGCCAGCGCCTGGGCAACCCGCTGCTGGCTGCGTCGGGTCTGCAAATGCAGGGCGACCGCATCGCCACCGATGACAATGGCCAGACCAGCCTGCAGGGTGTCTGGGCCGGAGGCGACTGCCGCGCTGGCGGGCTGGAACTGACGGTTGAAGCGGTGGCGCATGGCAAGCAGTCGGCGCTGACGATTCACGAACACCTTATGAACCCAACCGTGTCATCCCGGACGCCTCAAAGGTCATCCCCAACGCCACAGTTGTCATCCCGGACCTGATCCGGGATCCATGGATTACGGGTCAAGCCCGCAATGACAAACCAGAAGCCCGCAATGACAAATCCAAAAACATCCGACGCCTGAGATAAGAGAGAGCAACATGGCTAATCTGCAAATCAACTTTGCCGGCATCAAGAGCCCGAATCCTTTCTGGCTGGCTTCCGCGCCACCGACCGACAAGGCCTACAACGTGAACCGCGCTTTCGAAGCCGGCTGGGGCGGCGTGGTCTGGAAGACCTTGGGTGAAGACGGGCCGCCGATCGTCAATGTGAGCGGACCGCGCTACGGCGCGCTGCTAACGCCGGATCGCCGGATGATCGGTTTCAACAACATCGAACTCATCACGGACCGCCCGCTGCAGGTCAACCTGACCGAAATCGCGCAGGTCAAACGCGATTGGCCGGATCGGGCGCTGCTGGTCTCCCTCATGGTGCCCTGCGAAGAGCAGGCCTGGAAGTCGATTCTGGCGCGCGTGGAGGACACCGGCGCCGACGGTGTGGAGCTCAATTTTGGTTGCCCACACGGCATGAGCGAGCGTGGCATGGGCGCAGCGGTGGGTCAGGTGCCCGAGTACATCGAGATGGTCACCGCCTGGTGCAAGCACTACAGCAAACTGCCGGTGGTGGTGAAGCTCACGCCCAACGTCACCGACATCCGCTATCCCGCGCGCGCTGCCAAGAAGGGCGGCGCCGATGCAGTCTCTCTCATCAACACCATCAACTCCATCATGGGCGTGGATCCGCTCACGCTCACCATGTCGCCATCCACTGGCGGCAAGGGCTCGCACGGCGGTTACTGCGGCCCAGCGGTGAAGCCGATTGCGCTGAACATGGTGGCCGAGATTGCACGCGACCCGCAAACCATCGGCCTGCCGGTCTCTGGCATCGGCGGCGTCAGCAACTGGCGCGACGCGCTGGACTTCATCGCACTGGGCGCTGAGAACGTGCAGGTCTGCACTGCCGCCATGGTTTATGGCTTCAAAATTGTGCAGGAGATGATTGACGGCATGTCCAACTACATGGACCAGATGGGCTTTAGCAGCGTCAGCCAGATTGTCGGCAAGGCAGTGCCCACGGTGTCGGAGTGGCGCTTTCTCAATCTCAATCACATCAGCAAAGCTGTCATCAAGCAGGAGACCTGCATCCAGTGCGGGCGCTGCCACATTGCCTGCGAAGACACCTCGCATCAGGCCATCAGCGCCAGCAAAAACGGCGAGCGCCACTTTGAGGTGCTGGAGTCCGAATGCGTTGGCTGCAATCTGTGCGTGACGGTCTGCCCGGTGCCAGACTGCCTGACACTGCGCGACCTCCAACCCGGTGAAGTGGACCAGCGCACCGGCAAGACCGTGAGCGCCAGCCACCTGGACTGGACGACGCATCCCAATAACCCGATGCGAACCGCGCCGGCGGCCTGAGCCATCGGCGTAATATCCTGCCTTGCAACCCCATTTAGAAGGAACAAATCATGACGAGCCTGCTGATTCGTGGTGGAACCGTAGTCAATGCCGACCGCGCTTTCCGTGCCGATGTCTTGTGTCAGGATGGCCGCATCACAGCCGTCGGCGAAAACCTGCAGGCTGCAGGCGCAACAGTCGTGGATGCCGGTGGCCAGTATGTGCTGCCCGGCGGCATTGATCCGCACACGCACATGCAACTGCCCTTCATGGGCACGACCACGATGGACGACTTCTTTACCGGCACCGCAGCCGGCCTGGCCGGTGGCAACACCACCATCATCGATTTCGCCATTCCCTCGCCGCAGCAGAACCTGATGGAGGCGTACCAGACCTGGCGCGGCTGGGCCGAAAAATCGGCCAGCGATTACTCTTTTCACATGGCCATCACCTGGTGGGACGAGACGGTGAAACGCGACATGGGCACGCTGGTGCAGCAGGAAGGCATCAACAGCTTCAAGCATTTCATGGCCTACAAGGGCGCCATGATGTGCAGCGACGAAACGCTGATCCAGAGCTTCAAGCGCGCGCTGGAACTCGGCGCCATGCCGACCGTGCACGCAGAAAACGGTGAGTTGGTGTTCCAGCTGCAGCAGGAAGTGGCGGCGCAGGGCATCAAAGGCCCTGAGGGGCACCCGCTGTCCCGGCCGCCGATTGTGGAAGGCGAGGCGGTGAACCGCGCCATCGCGATTGCCGACGTGCTGGGCGTGCCGATCTATGTGGTGCATGTCTCCTGCATCGAGGCGGCCGAAGCGATTGCCCGCGCCCGCGCCCGTGGCCAACGCGTGTACGGCGAAGTGCTGGCCGGCCATCTGATCGTGGACGACAGCGTGTACCGGCATCCCGACTTTGCCACGGCCGCTGCGCACGTGATGAGCCCGCCGTTTCGGCCCAAGGTGCATCAGGACTTTCTCTGGCGCGGCCTGCAGGCCGGCAGTCTGCACACCACCGCGACCGACCACTGCACTTTCTGCGCCGCGCAGAAAGCGGTGGGCAAGGACGACTTTGCCAAGATTCCGAACGGTTGCGGCGGTGTCGAGGAGCGCATGACCGTGATCTGGGACGCCGGCGTCAACACCGGGCGCCTGACGCCCAGCGAGTTTGTTGCCATCACCTCGGCCAACACCGCCAAGCTGTTCAACATCTATCCGCAAAAAGGCAGCATCTCGGTGGGCGCCGACGCCGACCTGGTGCTGTGGGATCCGCAAGCCACCAAGACCCTGTCGGCGAAGACGCAGCACAGCAAGGGTGACTTCAACGTGTTTGAAGGTCGCCATGTGCGCGGACTGCCGAGCCACACCGTGAGTCAGGGCAAACTGGTTTATGTGCAAGGCGATTTGCGCGCCGAGCGGGGCGTGGGGCGTTACATCAAGCGTCCGGCTTTTGGCTCCAACTTTGCGGCGACGAAATTGCGGACCGAAACCTTGGCGTCAACTCCTGTGGTGCGCTGACGGTGGGCTTTGGCGTGCCTGCATCTGTGGCCTGCCGGTTGGATGTATGCCGCGCGCCTCATGCTGTGGGTACACAGAAATCGGCTCGCGGCACACACCCAACCGGCGACAGGTCGGTTTTTGGTTCGCGCACATCAGCCTTGCCAGAGTGGGCGGTACCGGGGGACCGATTTCTGTGTACCCCCACAGCATGAGGGCCCCCGGTATTGCCCTCTCTGGCGCAACACCATTGAATGCTTCACGAAACACTTTTAGGAACACACGATGAGTACTGCAAACACAATCGACATCAGCACGCTACGCATTAACGGCCAGCGACTTTGGGACTCCTTGATGGAACTGGCCAAAATTGGTGCCACCCCCAAGGGCGGCGTTTGTCGCCTGACACTGACCGAACTGGACCGCCAGGGGCGCGACCTGGTAACACGCTGGGGCCGCGAAGCCGGGCTTGAAGTCACCATCGACAAGATCGGCAACGGCTTCATGCGCCGCCCGGGCCGCAACAATGCGCTGCCACCGATTGTGGCGGGCAGCCACATCGACACGCAGCCGACCGGCGGCAAGTTTGACGGCAACTACGGCGTGCTCTCGGCGCTCGAAGTCGTGCGCACGCTCAACGACCACAAGATAGAGACCGAAGCGCCAGTCGAGGTTGCCTTCTGGACCAACGAAGAGGGCTCGCGCTTTGTGCCGGTAATGATGGGCTCCGGCGTGTTTGCCAAGGTCTTCACACTGGAGCACGCCTACGCCGCTACTGACACCGAAGGCAAATCCGTCAAGGACGAACTCACGCGCATTGGCTACGTCGGGCCGCAGGAGCCGGGTGACCATCCGATCGGCACTTATTTTGAAGCGCACATCGAGCAGGGCCCGGTGCTGGAAGACAACAACAAGACGATTGGCGTGGTGCAGGGTGTGCTGGGCATTCGCTGGTTCGACTGCACCGTGACCGGTATGGAAGCGCACGCCGGTCCGACGCCGATGGGACTGCGCAAGGACGCCATGCAAATCTCCACCCGCATCATGCAGGAAATTGTGGCAGCGGCCTGGCGCCATGCACCACATGGACGCGGCACGGTCGGCATGGTGCAGGTGCATCCGAACAGCCGCAACGTGATCCCGGGTCGCGTCAAGTTTTCCATCGACCTGCGCAACGCCACCGACGCGCTGGTGGATACCATGGCCGACGAGGTCAAAGCCTTTGCCGCGCAACTGGCCAAGGAGTCCGGACTGGACATCAAAATCGAACTGGTGTCGAGCTATCCGGCGCAGGCTTTCCACGCCGAGTGCATGGATGCGGTGCAGCGCGCCGCCAACAAGTTGGGCTACTCCAACATGCCGGCGGTATCTGGTGCCGGGCACGACGCGGTTTACATGGCGCGGCTCGCCCCCAGCGGCATGATTTTCATCCCCTGCAAGGACGGCATCAGTCACAACGAGATTGAGTACGCCTCGCCCGAGCACATCACGGCCGGCGGCAATGTGCTGTTGCATGCGGTGCTGGAGCGCGCTGGGACGTGAGTGCAGCATGGGTATAGGTTGGCGTTGCCCGACTTGGCTCGGCGACTTGTGCACTCATCAATAAGGCCCGCCTCACGGCGGCAGATCTACTAAAGCGCAGGGAGAACAAAAGTTGATGCCAACACGGGTAGCCCTGCGCACTTTCCTGATTTGTGCTCTCCTTTTGGTGCTGCTACCGATCATCACAGCCAGCGGGTGGTTCTTCTATCGTTCCGCATACCAGGCTACAGAGCAGTTCGCACAGCAACTGGCAGGCGAGGTCTCTGGCCGAATTCGGGAAAAGGTCATCGCGTTTTTCGACGTTCCGCAGCGCGTGGTGGCATTCAACGTCGAGCAGGCTCGTGCCGGATATTTGATGCACCGTCATCCGGAAGAACTGGTGCGTCAGCTTCTGCTGCAGATTCGCCAGCAGCCCCAGCTTTCCTTTGTGTCCGTCGGCATGAGCAATGGGGAGTATTTTGCGGGTAGCCGCTCGCCTGTTGGCGCCGACAAAGACTTGCGCATGCTGCAGGCACGCATCGCGAACGACCGGGCCATGGAAATCTTTCGAGTTGATGATGCCAACCAGAGAGGCGAACTGATTTCCAGGAGTGACATTCATTTCGACGCGAGGATTCGACCCTGGTTCAAGGCGGGCGTCGATTCGGGCACCCTGTCGTGGTATGCCCCTTACCGCTACTTCGTCAATGATGTCCAGGGTGCCTATGCGTCCATGGGAATGGGTGTTTCGGCCTCGATCTTCGATGAAAACGGTGCATTCATTGGCGTTGCAAGCGCTGATGTCGCCCTGTCCCAGCTCAGTGACTTTCTGAAGACCATGACCGCGGAGTCGGGCGGACTTGCGTTCCTCGCCGACGAAGCGGGCGAGATGCTTGCAGCCTCCACGAAAGAGCCGAGTTTCCATCTTGATGCTCAGAAGAAAGATTACCGCGTCAAGACTGTACATAGCGAGAATCCGGTTCTTCGTGCTGCTGGTCTGGCTATCGATGCCAAGGGCATGCCGGATGGAAACAGTTTTATTGAAGTCAACGGAACTCGCCACCTGGTCCACTGGTGGAGCCATCGTGTTTCGCAGGGGCCCAAGATGACCATTGGCGTCATCTTGCCGGAAAGCCAGTTCAACACCCCATTGCGTGGCGTATTGCGCAACATCATCTACCTGACCCTGGCAGTGATGTTGGCCTCCATCCTGTTCGCGGTCTTTGTCACCAACCGGGTCGTGCGACCGATGGCTGCGCTAAGTGAGTGGGCGGCGCGGCTGACGACGGGAGACTGGCACGCAACAGCGCCAAAGTCGAGCCCGATCCGTGAACTATTGTCCCTGGTAGACGCGATGAACTACATGGCCGGACATATGAAGCAGCACGCCCAGCATCTGGAGCAAGTTGTGGCACAACGTACCGCAGAACTTGAAAAGGCGATGGGTGAAATTGAGCAAACACTGACCGACCAGCGCCAGTTCATTGCCATGTTGTCTCACGAGGTTCGGTCGCCATTGGCCGTCATTGACACGGCCGCCCAACTGCTTTCGTTCCGACTGAAAGACGACCCGGCCCAGTTGGCTGTGGCAGAGCGAATTCGGCGTGGCTCGGCTCGGCTCAATAATTTTTTTGATAACTGCCTGACCCAGGACCGCGTGGACAGTCAGAATTTCGCGCTGCAGCCCTCCCCTATTGATGTGGGTCAGATGGTGAGCTGGGTCATTGAGAGCTGTGCGCAGCTTTCCACCGATCAGGCGATTGAGTCGGAAATTGCCCCAGACTTGCCGCCACTTTATGGCGATCAGGTCTTGCTGCGTATTCTGCTGATGAACCTGCTGTCAAACGCGTTCAAGTATTCACCGGCAGGAACGCCGGTCAATTTGCGCGTCTGGCGGGATGCGGGTCTGTGCTGTTTTGCCGTCGAAGACTGCGGCTCTGGCATTCCGGCAGAGGAGGTGGCCTTCATCTTTCAAAAATACCGCCGTGGTCGGGCAGCAGAGGGTAAACCCGGGGCAGGTCTTGGTTTGGCCCTCGTGGCACGGATCGCGGCCTTGCATGGTGGCAATGTCACAGTGCAATCTCGGGAAGTCCAGGGAACACGGTTTATTCTTGAGATTGCGTTTCATCATCCTTCAAAGCCATGAACCACCTTGCAATCCATGCCCTGTAGCTGGCACACTGCGCAACCATGATGACCATCAAACCCCGCATCGCCATTGTCGAAGACGACTCGGATCAGCTGCACAGCATTGAAGAATTTCTGCTGGATTCAGGCTATCCGGTGTGGGGTGCAGGTTCGGCCGAGTCTTTTTATCGTCGCTTCATGGTCAAGCCCGTCGACGTGGTGATTCTGGACATTGGTCTGCCTGGTGAAGATGGCCTGGCGGTAGCAGCCTTGCTCAAGGACAAGCCTGACGTCGCCGTCATCATCCTTAGTGCCCGCGACTCGTTGAGTGACCGCCTCTCGGGCTTGCGTGCAGGCGCCGACCGCTATCTTGTCAAACCCGTGAACCTGCTGGAACTGGCGGCCAATATTGATGCCGTTGGGAACCGTCTGGCGCTGAACGCGATGGCAGCACTGGGCGCCGAGTTGAGCCGACAGGTTGTGGACGTGCCACGAGGGCATTGGGATCTCGCGCTGCAAGACTGGGTGCTGACATCACCGCAAGGCAAGCCACTCCCACTCACGGCACACGAATTCGCCTTGTTACACCGATTGATCAAGGTGCAGGGACAAGCCGTCACCAAGCGCGACTTGACCGACCAGATTTTCGGTCCTCGGGCCCAGAACGGAAGCGAACGCCTGAATCTGCTGCTCACCCGTTTGCGAAAGAAGGCTGCCGAGACCTTGGCCGAGCCTTTGCCCATCAAGACATTGCACCAGATCGGCTACGCCTTCACCGCCGCTGCCCGACTCTTGCAAGCTGAAAGCGGCCTCCACGAGCAGCGTTGATCTCTCGCACGAAGCCGAGATCTGGCCCAATTGTTGCTTGGTTATGTCAGTGCTTCAAGGCGCCGCGATTGGTGATTTCCCGTATTCGAAGTGAAATGAAATGAAAGAACCAGAAACGGCGTGAAAGCTCTTTTTGCGCAAGACTAGGCTGGCGTTTTCGCCATTCATTATTTAACCCACTGGAGACCATTCATGCAGCGTCGTCAACTTCTTCAACTCTCGGCTCTGGGCGCACTGCCGGCCTCTTTCGGTCTTTCGCGGAGCGCTTTTGCGCAAGCCACGGGCGCCATCCAGTTCGGCTGCCCGGTCCCGATGTCGGGCGCCTTCGCCGCCAACGGAAAGTACGCAGACCTCGGCATGAAGCTGGCCATTGAACAATACGGTACTGCACTCAAACGTCCATTGGCCTACACCGTACTTGACACCGAAGGCAAGCCCGCAACGGCGGTGCGCAAAGTCCAGGAGTCTGCGCAGCAGCAGGGGACCCGCTTCTTCGCTGGTGGCATCTTGTCATCGGAGGCGTTGGCGATGGGCAAGGAGGCGGAAAAAGCAGGCGGCCTGTTCATCACTACCGCGGGCGCCGACGAAATCACTGGCAAGGACTGCAACATCGCCACCTTCCGATGGTCCGTTCCTACTTTCGGGGCCATTGAGCAGACCGTGCGACCGCTGATCCAGCTGATGCCCAAGGCCAAGCGTTGGTACACCATCACGCCGCAATATGTTTTCGGCGACGGTTTGCTGTCGGCAGCCAAGAACATCTTCAAGGAAAAAGGCATAGAGCATGTTGGTAACAGCTACCACTCGCTGGCAGAAAAGGAGTTCAGTGGCTATATCACCAACGCGATTGCCGCCAAGCCTGACGTGCTGCTACTGCTGAACTTCGGCGGTCAGTGCGCCGACACACTGCGTCAGGCGGTGAGCTTTGGCATGCACAAGAACATGACGATTCTGGTCGCCTGGGCGTCCGGGCTGGAGCAGTTCGAGTCGCTCGGCGCCGACCTGTGCGAAGGACTCTACTTTGGTGCTCAGTACTGGCACACGATAGATTCCCCGCTCAATCGCGATCTGGTCACACGGACGAATGCCAAGTTCAAGGAAAACCCGAACTACAGCCTTGCCGGCTCCTATATTTGTACCAAGCTTCTGATTGACGGCATCATCAAGGCGGGTTCCGTCGATCAGAAAGCGGTCGTCGCGGCGCTCGAAGGCATGAAGTACCAGGGTTTGACCGGCGAAGAAGAGGTGCGCAAAGCCGACCATCAGGTACTGAAGAATTACTACCTGCTCAAGGGCAAGGCCAAAGCCAAAATGCAGAACAAGGACGACTTCATGGAAGTTCTGAGTTCGGGCAAATCTTTCCTGCCAATCGATCAGACCGGTTGCAAGCTGGGCTGAACGCGTTGCGGCGGGGCCGCGCCGACGCTCACCCCGGCTTGGGCCAGGGGTGATTTCTTCCTCCGTTTCCAACGCGAAGTCGCATGAACATCTATCTGCTTCAGATCATCAACGGGGTCGGCATCGGCATGCTGTACTTCCTGTTGGCCGTCGGACTGTCCATCGTGTTTGGCCTGTTGCGCTTTGTGAACTTTGCACACGGGGCCTTCTATCTGCTCGGCGCCTACTTCTGCTACCAGATGACGCGCTGGGGCATGAGTTTCTGGCTGGCGCTGCTGGTGGTGCCACTGGCTGTGGGCAGTGTCGGTTGGCTGACCGAAAAATTGGTTTTACGCCATGTTTATGCCAGCGCCCATGAGTTCCATATTCTGGTGACGGTTGGCCTGGCACTGGCGGTGCAGGAACTGGTCATCCTGCAATGGGGACCC
>CAITZZ010000239.1 GCA_903897005.1 uncultured beta proteobacterium
CACCAGCGCGCGCTCGGCGGCAAAAACGTCGGGGCGTTGTGTGATGGTCTGCGCCGGAACGGCCGTGACCGCCAGCGGCTTGGGCTGCGCCGGCGCAGCGCGCGAGCGCGCCATCTTCTGCCGCAGTTCCGGTTCCGGCAGTGCCGTCAGGGCCACCAGCGCCTTGACCGCCAGATCGCACTGCGCTGTCTGTTGCGTTGCGCGACTGCGACTCTCGGCAGCGCCAGCATGCGCCAGAGCCGCCGTAGAGGACGGTAGCAAACCGGCTTGGGCCATGGCGTCAGACAGTCGGGCGGTCTCGGCGCGCGAGGTAGCGTCCTGTTGTGCCAGCCCCAGCAGCGCCTGGCAGCTGTGCAAACCGAAATACAGATTGGCCACTTCCGCCGCTATCGAAACCCGGGCGTCATGCCACTGCGCCTGGGCCCCCTCGACCTGCGCCTGCGC
This sequence comes from uncultured beta proteobacterium, assembly GCA_903897005.1. GTDB lineage: Bacteria > Pseudomonadota > Gammaproteobacteria > Burkholderiales > Burkholderiaceae_C > Rhodoferax. The sequence continues at coordinate 445 of CAITZZ010000239.1, forward strand.
CGCGCGGCTGGCGGCCCGGTTGGCTCCCACCAGATCAAGCTCCCAACTCGCCTGCAGGCCCGCCTGGACGCTGCTGGCCAGCGGCAGACCCGGCTGGCTCACGGAGCGCGTGCCAGCAATGGCCGCGTTGACATTGGGCAGCAGAACCGCACTGGTAGCGGCCTGCAGGGCACGGGCCGCTTCAATGCGCGAGAGTGCCTGCGCCACCGAGGGCGCGGCTGCCTGTGCGGCCTCGATCAGCTTGAGCAGCTCCGGATCGCCCTGCTCCTGCCACCATTTGGAGAGGGCGCCGACGGCACCCTGGTGCGGCAGGGGCGCCTGCCACTGCTGTGCGGTCTGGGCATCGACCTGCGTTTCGGGCAGAGTGATGGCGCAGGCCGACAGTGCCAGTGCAATGGCGATGGCGGTAAGAAGGCGATAGAAGATACTGGTGCTCATTGAGCTGATGGTCCCTGGCTTCTGGAGTGTGGTGTGGCTCTGGTCGAAGCGCCAATTCTAGGTTCGTCCGAAGACGGGCAAATCTCCATGTCTAGACTGGGATTTGAACCAGCTTGGTTTGGTTTGACTTGGGACAACAATTCTGGAAAAACCACCGTTAACACCTCGCTTTCGGTTGGCTACAGATTCAGTTTTCCGCAGACAGGCCGAAAGACACTTACCGACCAATTCATCTCTGCGACGCGGACCCCCCTGAGTTGCTTGATGGCATTTTGGTCAATTGACCTTCCAAGGAGGGAGCAGACATGAGCGAAGCAATGCAGGTATCCGCCCTTGGCGGGTGTCAGCTGATGAGGCTCGTTCTTATCCGTGCTTCTTGTGAGGAATATTCATGAAGACAAAAGAAGTTTCCGCTGAAGATGCCGTGGCTCTTGTCCACGACAACCATGTTCTCGTGTGCTCCGGGTTTGGTACCGTCGGGGTTCCCGATGCGCTGCTGCTGGCCTTGGCGCAAAGTCATGCCAAAACGGCACATCCTTCAGCACTAACGCTCATCTTTGGCGGTGGCCCTGGTGACGCAAATGACAAGGGTGTGAACCGCCTGGCGCGCGATGGGCTGGTGCGTTGTGCCATTGGCGGGCACTGGGGTATGGTGCCGCGCCTGGCGGAGATGGCGATCGCCGGGAAGATGCAGGCCTACAACTTTCCCTTGGGTGTCATCTCGCACCTTTACCGCGACATCGCGGCAGGCTTACCGGGTAATGTTTCGCGTGTTGGCCTGGGAACTTTTGTCGACCCACGCCAGCAGGGCGCAAAAATCAACGCCCAGACCAGGGAAGACCTGGTGGAAGTAGTAACGCTGGGCGGCGAAGAGCTGCTGTTCTACCGTGTCCCCAAGCCGCATGTCGCGTTCATCCGGGCCTCGGTTGCCGACACCGAGGGCAATCTCTCCATGGAACGCGAGGCATTGACGCAGGACGCCTTGGCCATCGCCATGGCTGTCAAGAACTCCGGGGGCCTGGTGATTGCTCAGGTAGAGTTCATCACGGAGGCTGGCAGCATGAACCCACGGCAGGTCAAGGTGCCCGGCATGTTGGTGGATTGCGTTGTTGTGTCCCCCCCCGAACTTCACATGCAAACCTTCGGGACGGCCTACCACCCGGCCCTGACGGGCGCCATGCGGCAGCCGCTCGGTGCCCTTGCCCCTTTGCGCATGGACGAGCGCAAGGTAATCGCTCGCCGGGCCGCATTCGAGCTGATGCCCAATGCCGTTGTCAATCTCGGAATTGGCATGCCCGAAGGCGTGGCCGGCGTGGCCAATGAAGA
>CAITZZ010000240.1 GCA_903897005.1 uncultured beta proteobacterium
GTGCCCATATAGGCTTCAATCACCAGCGGGTTGCTGGCGACTTCGGCATACGGCCCATCGGCAATGATGGCGCCGCGCTGCAGCACCGTGATGCGGTCGGCGATCTTGGCCACCACGTTCATATTGTGTTCAACCATCAGGATGGTGCGCCCACTGGACACCTTCTTGATCAGCTGCGTGACGCGGTCGACGTCTTCGTGCCCCATGCCCTGCGTCGGCTCGTCGAGCAACATCAGTTCGGGCTCCAGCGCCAGTGTGGTCGCCAGCTCCAGGGCGCGCTTGCGACCATAGGGCAGATTGACCGTGAGTTCATCGGCAAAATCCTGCAGGTCCACCGCTGCCAGCAACTCGTGGGCGCGACCATGCAGGTGCGTCAGCGTGCTTTCGGATTTCCAGAAATGAAAGGACGTGCCCAGATTGCGCTGCAGCGCGGCGCGCACATTCTCCAGCACCGTCATGTGCGGAAACACCGCCGAGATCTGAAACGAGCGCACGATGCCACGGCGCGCCGTCTGTGCCGGTTTTTCCGTCGTGATATCGATGCCGTTGAAGCTGATGCTGCCGCTGCTGGGGTGCAAAAACTTGGTCAGCAGATTGAAGAACGTGGTTTTGCCAGCACCATTGGGGCCGATCAGCGCGTGGATGTGGCCGCGCCGGACTTTCAGGTCAACCTGGTTGACCGCCACGAATCCCTTGAATTCTTTGGTCAGTCCACGCGTTTCCAGTATGAATTCCGCTGACAAATGGATCTCCGGCCACAAGGGCAAATAAACAGACGCTCGCTCCCCTGGCGAGTAACCGCATGCTATCGATTTACGCTGCCCGGCACCAGCGGGTTAAAGCTTAGGTAATTCTACGTGCTATGCCGAACTGGTGTGCTTGAGCGCTTATTAATGAAATTATATTTCATAAATATTAATTGAACGTTCAATATATTCACATGCTATCGAATATGAAATAAAAAGCCAAATTTGTTAACAATTAGATAACAAATTTCCTTGATGTACTTTTACCATCGAGGTCTAAATTTCCTGGAGCATTCTATGTGTGGCATCGTCGGCGCAGTTTCTACCCGCAATATTGTCCCTATCCTGGTCCAGGGACTGGCCCGACTGGAGTACCGCGGTTATGACTCCTGTGGCGTGGCGGTGGTGGCCAATGGCTTGCAGCGGGCCCGCAGCACGTCGCGCGTGGCTGAGCTCGCCGAGCAGGTGAGTGCCAGCAAACTTGAAGGCCACACCGGCATTGCGCACACGCGCTGGGCGACCCACGGCGCACCGGCAGTGCACAACGCGCATCCGCATTTCAGCCACGGTGTCGGCCCCGACGCTGCCAGCCGAGCCGGTCGGGTCGCCCTGGTGCACAACGGCATCATCGAAAACCATGACGAATTGCGTGCTGCCCTGCAAGCCAAAGGCTATTGCTTCCAGAGCCAGACCGACACCGAAGTCATCGCGCACCTGATCGACAGCCTGTACGACGGCGATCTGTTCGAGGCCGTCAAGGCGGCCTTGCCCCATCTGCATGGCGCCTATGCGATTGCCGTGTTCTGCAAGGACGAGCCGCACCGCCTGGTAGGCGCGCGCGCCGGCTCGCCGCTGGTTCTGGGTGTCGGCAAAGACGGCCAGGAGCACTTTCTGGCAAGCGACGCCATGGCCCTGGTCGGTGTCACCGACCAGATCGTTTACCTCGACGAAGGCGATCTGGTCGATCTGCAACTCGGAAAATACTGGCTGTTTGACAAAGCCGGCAAAGCACTCAGCAGCGCGCAGCGCCCCGTGAAAACGGTGCTGGCGCACAGTGGTGCGGTGGAATTGGGCCCGTACCGTCACTACATGCAAAAGGAGATTTTTGAGCAGCCGCGCGCCATCGCCGACACGCTGGAAGGTGTGGACGGCATCGTGCCTGAACTGTTTGACGGCAGCGTCAGCGCGGCCCGGGTTTTCAAGGACATCGACTCGATCCTGATCCTGGCCTGCGGCACCAGCTATTACAGCGGCTGCACCGCCAAGTACTGGCTGGAGAGCATCGCCAAAATACCGACTCAGGTGGAAGTGGCCAGCGAATACCGCTACCGCGACTCGGTACCCAACCCCAGGACGCTGGTGGTCACCATTACCCAGTCCGGTGAAACCGCTGACACGCTGGCGGCGCTGCGTCATGCGCAGAGTCTCGGTATGACACACACGCTGACGATCTGCAACGTGGCCACCAGCGCCATGGTGCGCGAATGTGAACTGGCCTACATCACCCGTGCCGGCATCGAAATCGGCGTTGCTTCTACCAAGGCCTTTACGGCACAACTGGCCGGGCTCTTTCTGCTGACACTGGCGCTGGCGCAGACCAAGGGGCGCCTGAGTGAGGAAGAAGAAGCGCGGCACCTGAAGTCCATGCGCCATCTGCCCATCGCCTTGCAGGCGGTGCTGGCGCTGGAGCCCCAGGTGATGGCCTGGGCGCAGGACTTTGCCAGGATGGAAAATGCGCTTTTTCTAGGCCGTGGCCTGCATTACCCGATTGCGCTGGAAGGCGCGCTCAAGCTGAAGGAAATCAGCTACATCCACGCCGAGGCCTATCCGGCAGGCGAACTCAAGCACGGCCCGCTGGCACTGGTGACCAGCGCCATGCCGGTGGTGACGGTGGCGCCCAACGACGCACTGCTGGAAAAGCTCAAGAGCAATATGCACGAGGTGCGGGCTCGTGGCGGTGTGCTCTATGTGCTGGCCGATGGCGATACCCGGATCGAAAGTGCAGAGGGCTTGCACGTCATTCGCATGCCCGAGAACTACGGTGAGCTTTCCCCGCTGCTGCACGTGGTTCCGCTGCAGTTGCTGGCCTATCACACGGCCTGCGCGCGCGGCACCGATGTGGACAAGCCAAGGAATCTGGCGAAGTCCGTCACGGTGGAGTAATTTCGGTAAGCCGCTGGAACCGAGTCGCTCCGAAGCGCAAGCCTGCTGGAACCAAATTTCTGGATCGACATGAAATGAAGAAGTTCCCCGAGCATCCTGCCAGCCCAGAGCGAATCTGTTGGGGTTGTGATCTGTACTGCGCGGTGGATTCAATGAAGTGCGGCAATGGATCCGATCGTACGCAGCATCCGTTTGAGCTTTTTGGAGAAGACTGGCGCGATTGGGGGCACGACTTTGTCGCAGTGGCGAAAGTCCCGGCCGAGGTTGCCGACAAGAAAGAGTTGTGACCCTCGGGCCGCGGCACTTCGGGACTCAGGCCGACATGGCGCTCGACTCCGTTCGTGTCCCCCGGCCTTCGGCCTCCTCCTTGACCTCACTGCGCAGAGCGCCACGCCGTCCCGAGTATTTGCTGGGCACAGCGGACGCTTGGGTCATCGAGAGCATTGGACAAGACTTTCCGAACGACTGTCCTCGGCATGTGACCCAGGCCAGTGCGGTCTATCGGGAACCAAGATCCGAGATTGAGTCGCTCCAGGTGGCACGGGTGAAATTTCTTGCCAACACCAGCAAGAGTGCCACACCCTAGCGAAATGATCTGACTTCAGTCACGCCAGCAGTGCGTCCAGACCTTCTGTCAGTTTATTGAGCGGCGGCATCACGTTGGCCGCCAGACCCGGGGTCTGGGCTGCAATGGTCGAAACCCAGCTGGGGTCTTTACCCAGTCGTTTGCCAACAGCGCTCGGGTAAGTCGCCAGCACCTCCTGCTCTGTCATTTCCAGAACCTCTGTGCGCGCCCGCCAGGCTCCCAAATGGACACAGGCAGCGGTCTCCAGGAACTCGCCGCTCGCCATGGGTTGTGCAAACTCGCGCAGGGCCTGAATCAGGGGCGGCGGAAACTTCCAGATCTCGGCCAGCGCAGCCGAGACTTCACCATAGTGAAACCCAAGCGTATTCTTCTCGAGTTCAGCGCGGTCAGCGTGCAGCACGCCAAGCTGCTTGTCCAACTGCGCCATCACGGCTGGCATTCCAGCATGCATCTGCAACTGGCCGATACCGTGAAACAGGCCCAGAGTGAAAACAAGGTCGGAATTTGCGACCGTGCTACCTGCCAGCCAACGAGCAGCGCAGGCCGTGTAGAGGTTGTAGCGCCAAAACTGTGCCAGGTTCATGCCTGGGGTGTTGCGAAAGGCGGCGACCATGCCATGGCCCAGCACCAGGTTGCGCACCATCACCCAGCCCAACATGCGCAAGGCGTCGTCGACGGTGCCGATGGCGCGCGAAAAGTTGAAATAGGCCGAGTTTGCCAAGCGCAGTAGCTTGGCGCTGAGCACAGGATCTGCGCTGATCTGGTGTGCAATCTCATCGACTGAGACGTCCTCAGATGCAAAGCTTTCGATCAATCGCTGGGTGACCTTCGGTACTGTTGGCAGCTTGACGGGTTGATCCAGCAGGTCGGTGAGTTTCATAAAGTTTCTCTCCCTCTTGTCCTATTTTCGTTCTCACGACCGCAGTTCAACATCCTGGTTTCCGTTGCGCGTCAGCATCAGCTAACGTTACCGGTGCACCAGTGTAGCTCGATTCAAACAGCAGGTAGCTGGCCAATGCCGCAGCTTTGACATGCTGCGCCAGGTACCGCGCTTGCGGGCTCAGCCTGCTTGCTTTGAATCTGCTCTAATGTTTTCGCAGGAATAGTATGGAACGCGCAGAATGACTGTTGAGATGATGCAAGAGATGAATACAGCACGGATGGACCAGGAATTTGCTCTCATCAGCGATTTGATTGGCCGGCATGCGATGGACGATCCGCAACGCCGAGCGCTGGTGCAAGGCCAGCGTCAGCTGGACTACGGCGCGCTGGACGCGCTGATGGACCGCATTGCAGCAGCGCTGCAGCGCGATGGCCTGCAGCTTGGCGACACGATTGCCATTTGTGCCGAGATGTCGATCGAATACGCTGCCGTGTTTCTGGGCGCGCTGCGCGCTGGTGTGGTGGTGGCGCCGCTGGCCCCCAGCGCCACCGCCGCCAGTCTGGCCCGCATGGTTTCGGACGCGCAGGCGCGCATGGTCTTTACCGATGCGATCAATGCCTCCATGCTGCAGCAGGACGGGCTGAGCGCGCTGCCGGCGGTGACGCTGGACGGCGCAACGGTGGGGCGCCCCCTGAATAACTGGCTGGCCCCAGCCGGGCAAAAGCCGGCACCTGTGCTGTTGCAGCCGCAGTCGCCCTTCAACATCATCTATTCCTCGGGCACCACCGGCCAGCCCAAAGGCATTGTGCAATCGCACGGCATGCGCTGGGCTCATGTGCGCCGTGGCGCCGCCTACGGCTACGGGCCGCAGGGCGTCACGCTGCTGTCCACGCCGCTGTACTCCAACACGACACTGGTCGTGTTCTTTCCCACGCTCGGCTTTGGCGGTACCGTGCTGCTGCTGCCCAAATTCAAGGCGCTCGACTATCTGCAACTGGCGCAGCAGCGGCGCGCTACGCACACCATGCTGGTGCCAGTGCAGTACCAACGCCTGATGGCACAAACCGACTTTGACCGCTTTGATCTGTCGAGTTTTCAGGTCAAGTTCTCCACCAGCGCCCCTTTTGCGGCCAGCCTGAAAGCCGATGTGCTGAAGCGCTGGCCCGGTGCGCTGGTCGAGTTCTATGGCATGACGGAGGGCGGCGGCACCTGCATACTCGAAGCGCAACTGCACCCTGACAAATTGCATACGGTCGGTCAACCCGCCAGCGGGCACGACATTCGCTTGATTGACGACAACGGCGCCGAAGTGTCCTCGGGCGAGGCCGGCGAGGTCGTAGGCCATTCGCCTGGCATGATGCTGGGCTACCACGGTCAGGCAGAAAAAACGCGCGAAGCGGAGTGGTTCGACGCCAGTGGAAAACGCTTCATCCGCACCGGTGACGTCGGACGTTTTGACGCCGACGGCTTTCTGACGCTGATCGACCGCAAGAAGGAATTGATCATCTCCGGCGGCTTCAACATTTATCCGAGCGATCTGGAAGCGGTGCTGCGTCAGCACCCGGGCGTCGCGGAGGCGGCTGTGGCGGGCATGCCTTCACTGCAATGGGGCGAAACACCAGCCGCCTTTGTGGTGCGCAAGCCCGGCGCCGTGATCGAAGCCAGTGAACTGCTGACCTGGGCCAATCAGCGCCTGGGCAAAACGCAGCGCCTCGCCAGCCTGCAATTCGTCACGGAGCTGCCGCGCAGCGCCATCGGCAAGGTGTTGCGGCGCGAACTGCGCGAAAGTGTGCCCGCCACTAACCGTTAACATTGCTTTCTATTTATCGGAGTTCTTCATCATGAGCATCAACACAGTAGGCATCATTGGCGCCGGCACCATGGGTAACGGCATTGCACAGGCGTGCGCAGTCTGCGGCCTGAACGTCGTCATGGTCGACATCAATGAGGCTGCTGTCGCCAAGGGCGTGGCCAGCGTGGCCGGCAGTCTGGAGCGGCTGATCAAGAAGGAAAAGATCACCAGTGCCGAGCGCGACGCAGCGCTGGCGCGCATCAAGGGCAGCACCAGTTACGAGGATCTGAAATCGGCGCAGCTGGTGATCGAGGCGGCCACCGAGAACTACGATCTCAAGGTCAAAATCCTCAAGCAGATCGACGCCATCGTGCCACCGGAAGTGATTGTGGCCTCCAACACCTCGTCCATTTCGATTACCAAACTGGCGGCCGTGACGAGCCGGGCCGAGCGCTTTATCGGCATGCACTTTTTCAACCCGGTGCCCATGATGGCGCTGGTGGAGATCATCCGCGGCCTGCAGACCAGCGACGAAACGCACGACGCCGTGCAGGCGATGGCCAAGGCCCTGGGCAAGACGCCGATCACGGTGCGCAACGCACCGGGCTTTGTGGTGAACCGGATTCTGGTGCCCATGATCAACGAAGCTTTCTTCGTGCTGGCCGAAGGGCTTGCCACGGCGCAGGACATTGATGCCGGCATGAAGCTCGGCTGCAATCAGCCCATTGGTCCGCTGGCGCTGGCCGACATGGTGGGTCTGGACGTGTGCCTGGCCGTGATGGAGGTTTACCTGAGCGAGTTCGGCGACAGCAAGTACCGGCCCTGCCCGCTGCTCAAGGAAATGGTGGCCGCCGGTCGCCTGGGTCGCAAGAGCGGACGCGGCGTTTACCAGTACTGATCCACAAGGTCGCCGCGTTGCACCCCATGCTCCCGAAAGGCATCACGGTCTTCCAGCGTGGCTGGCTCTCCTCCAACAACATCCTGATCGTCGGCAAAGACAGCACGGCGCTGATCGACAGCGGCTATGTCACGCACGCGCCGCAAACCCTGGCCCTGGTCGAATCTGCTCTGGATGGTCGAGCGCTTGACCTGCTGGTCAACACCCATCTGCACAGCGACCACTGCGGCGGCAATGCCGCGCTGCAAGCGCATTACCTGGATCTGAAGACGCTGATTCCACCAGGTCTGGCCGAACACGTGCGCGCCTGGGATCCGCATGCGCTCACCTACGCGCCCACCGGCCAGAACTGTCCGCAGTTTGACTTCAATGAGGTGCTGCAACCGGGCAGCGGGATCAGGCTGGGCGATACCGACTGGCAGGTGCACGCTGCGCCCGGCCACGACACGCACTCGTTGATCCTGTTTGAGCCTGCTTCACGCCTGCTGGTCTCGGCCGACGCCCTGTGGGAACGCGGTTTTGGTGTGGTTTTCCCGGAACTGGAAGGAGTTGACGCCTTTGATGCGGTGGGCGCCACCATTGACCTGATTGAGGCGCTCAAACCCGCGCTGGTGATTCCCGGTCATGGTCCGATTTTTTCGGACGCCCCGGCCGCAATGGCTTTCGCCCGCGAACGCCTGCGCGGCTTTGTGGCCAAGCCCGACAAGCACATCAAGCACGCCGTCAAGGTCTTGCTGAAATTCAAGCTGCTGGAACTGCAAAGCATAGCGGTCGCCGACTTCATGGCCTGGGCGCAGAGCACACCCTATTTTCTGGCGATTTACCAGCAACATTTTTCCGGGATCGATTTTGCCCAGTGGGTCGATGAACTGATTGCCGACCTGGTTCGCGCGGGCGCGGCGGCGCGTGAAGGGCAGGTGGTTAGCAACGTGTAACGAAGGCACAATGCGAGTTCCAGGGAAGACTGCTCCTTCCAGACGATGGCTCGCTGGTGACCGAGCTGATCCGAGTGATTTCACTCGGGCCCCGTACGTGCTGGTGTTCTTGGGGGTAGAGTCAAATGCAAGGGAATTCCCTAATAGAAATGTGCCATGGCCAAATTCACTGAGCGCTATACAATACGCAACAACAACACCCGCCACGCCTCTCAACGATGCGCACCCTGGCGGGTTTCTTTTTTTGGCGACTCGGACATTTTCGGGGCAAGGAGGAACGGATGCTTTTTAGTAAGCCACCTTTGGCAGTGCCCGATCAAATCCGCTTGCTCAAAGAGCGTGACATGGTTTTTGCCGATGAAGCGCGTGCGACGCGTGTTTTGCAGCACATCAATTACTACCGATTGCGCGCCTACTGGTTGCCTTTTGAGGCACAACTTTCAGCACCACCCGCGCACGCACAGCACGCGTTTAAACCTGGAACTGAATTCGACAATGTGGTGGCTCTGTATATCTTTGACCGTAAGTTGCGATTGTTGCTGCTGGAGGCAATTGAGCGGGTTGAAATCGCCATGCGCACCCATTGGGCGCAAGTGTTGGCTGAACGCTATGGGTCGCACGCGTATTTGCGAGGCGACCTGTTTCAAAAACCTGCAATTTTTGATGCCTGCCTGAAAAGTATGGACGAAGAATTGTCGCGCAGCAAAGAAACTTTTGTTCAGCATTACCTCGACAAATACACCGATCCTTCAAGGCCGCCCATTTGGGCAATTTGCGAACTGCTGACGTTGGGGCAACTCTCCAAGTGGTTGGGCAATGTGAAACTGCGCAATGACCGCCAGGCTATGGCACATCGCCTTGGTTTGGACGAAGTGGTGGTGTGTGCCTTTGCTCACCATTTGACGCATGTTCGCAATTTGTGCGCACACCATAGTCGCGTGTGGAACCGCAAGCTGACCTTCACCATGACTTTGCCCAGGCGCCCGTCCGAGGTGGCTGTGCAGTTCAACGCCCCGGAGGATCGCCGGATATACAACACGCTGGTGATGCTGGTCTGGTGCATCAAGACCATTAGTCCGGATACGACCTGGCCTAAGCGAATGCACGCATTGCTGAGTACGCGCACGACTGCTGATTTGAAATCGATGGGGGCCCCAGGGGACTGGGCCTCTCGTTCAACTTGGCGTTAGTGCCCGGAGTGGGACCGTTTTCGCACACGCGGCACAAATGCAGGCCGTGCCGCGCGCCGCTTCAGGAACGCTTGACAGCAGCGCCGAGTCGAAGGTGACACGCGTGCACCAGCAGGGTGCTTGTTCGACGCCCGTTTCGCGTCTCACTTCCGCCGCACACTGATTGGGCTTGCCGCACAGCGGGCAGCGTGTCGGGTCGACGTTCGCTACGGTTGAGCTCACGCCGCCGCCTTCACCTTCAGCCGCCACGCGTGCAGCAGCGGCTCGGTGTAGCCGCTGGGTTGCGCCAGGCCCTTGAAGACCAGATCGCTGGCTGCCTGGAAAGCCATGGAGGTCTTGAAGTTGCCGGCCATGTTTTTGTACAGCGGATCGCCGGCGTTCTGCTTGTCCACCACGGCAGCCATGCGCTGCAGCGTTTCCTGAACCTGAGACTTCGTCACTACGCCATGGTGCAACCAGTTGGCGATGTGCTGGCTGCTGATGCGCAGCGTGGCGCGGTCTTCCATCAGGGCCACGTTGTGGATGTCGGGCACCTTGGAGCAACCCACGCCCTGGTCGATCCAGCGCACCACATAGCCCAGGATGCCCTGCGCGTTGTTGTCGAGTTCCTGCTTCTTCTCGGTCGCACTCCAGTTCGGCTTGCTGGCCACGGGAATGGTCAGCAGTTGGTCCAGGATGGCGCTGCGCTCGGCGTTCACGTCGGTCTTCTCCAACTGCTTTTGCATCACCACCACGTCCACCTGGTGGTAGTGCAGCGCGTGCAGTGTGGCAGCGGTGGGGCTGGGCACCCAGGCGGTATTGGCGCCGGCCCGAGGGTGGGCAATCTTCTGTTCCAGCATGGCCTTCATCAGGTCCGGCATGGCCCACATGCCCTTGCCGATCTGCGCCTTGCCGCGCAGGCCGCACTCCAGGCCGACCAGCACATTGCTCTTCTCGTAGGCGGCAATCCAGGCGCTGGACTTCATGTCGGCCTTGCGGATCATGGGCCCGGCTTGCATGGCCGTGTGCATCTCGTCGCCGGTGCGGTCCAGAAAGCCGGTGTTGATGAAGGCAACCCGGCTGCTGGCCGCAGCAATGCAGGCCTTCAGGTTCACGCTGGTGCGGCGTTCTTCGTCCATGATGCCGAGCTTGACCGTGCTGTCGGGCAGGCCCAGCATCTTCTCCACGCGGCCAAACAGTTCGCTGGCAAAGGCCACTTCGAACGGGCCATGCATCTTGGGCTTGACGATGTAGACGCTGCCACGACGTGTGTTGCGGATACCGTTTTGTCCGTTCGCTTTGATGTCGTGCAGAGCGATGGTGGTGGTGATGACGGCGTCCAGGATGCCTTCGGGAATTTCGCGCAGCTGTCCCTGGCTGTCGGCGTAGAGGATGGCCGGATTGGTCATCAGGTGCCCGACGTTGCGCAGGAACAGCAGCGAGCGGCCATGCAGCGCCACGTCCTCGCCGCGCGGTCCGGTGTACTGGCGGTCCGGGTTCAGACCGCGTTTGAAGGTCTTGCCGGCCTTTTCCACATCCTGGGTCAGTGTGCCCTTCAGGATACCCAGCCAGTTGCCATAGGCCAGCACCTTGTCGTCGGCATCGACCACGGCCACCGAATCTTCCAGGTCCAGAATCGTGGACAGGGCGGACTCCAGCACCAGATCGGCCACGCCGGCGGCGTCGGTCCGGCCAATCGGATGCGTCTTGTCGATGCGGATGTCCATGTGCAGGCCGTGGTGCGACAGCAGCACCGACGACGGCGTTGCCATCTCGCCCTGAAAGCCGACAAACTGCGCCGGGTTCTTCAGGCCGACGATCTTGCCGTTTTTCTTGGTCACGGCCAGCTGGTTGTCGATCACGGCGTAGGCGGTGGCGTCAAGGTGCGAGCCGGTTTTCAGCGGCACGCAGCGGTCCAGCACGTGGCGCGCGTACGCTATGACTTTGGCGCCGCGCTTCTCGTTGTAGCCCTGACCTTTTTCGCAGCCATCGGCCTCTGAAATCACATCGGTGCCGTACAGGGCGTCGTACAGACTGCCCCAGCGCGCATTGGCCGCATTGAGTGCGTAGCGAGCATTGGTGATGGGCACCACCAACTGCGGGCCGGCCTGCAGGGCCAGTTCGGCATCGACATTTTTGGTGCTGGCACGGACCTTCTCCGGCACCGGCACCAGGTAGCCAATACGCTCCAGAAACTTCCGATAGGCTTTCATGCCCCTTGCGCCGGCAATGGTGCCGGGGTTGGCCTTGTGCCAGGCGTCGAGTTCGTTTTGCAGCCGGTCGCGCTCGGCCAGCAGCGCGATGTTTTTCGGCGCCAGATCGGCTATCAGGCTGTCAAAGCCTTGCCAGAATTTTGCGCTCGCAATGCCGGTACCGGGCAGAACCTGGTTCTCGATGAACTGGTGCAGTACGGTGGCAACTTGCAGGCGGTGGACAGGGGTGCGTGCGGTCATGGTGTGAGACTCCGGTTAGGGTGAATTAAGGGCTTTGACTGTCATCCCGGACCAGGCTTTGTCATCCCGGACTCGGCATTTGTCATCCCGTCCCCGGATCAGGTCCGGGGGATCCGGGATCCAGTGCCATGCAAGCACTGGATTGCGGATCAGGTCCGCAATGACAACCTCCTGGGCGCAATGACAACCTCCTGGGCGCGATGACAACGAGGGGTGGCATGGGTGTCATAGTGCTTGGGGGGCGGGGACGGGAAAGAAATCGAGGACGTCGCGCAGGCTGTTGCCGATGCGCGTGGGCTGCGTGCCCAGTTCTTCAAAGGGCAACTGGTAGCGGTTCACCCACAGCGTCTGGTAGCCGTACCAGGTCGCGGCCAGCGCGTCCCAGGCATTGCTGCTGACAAAGACAATCTGCCTTGCCGTCAGACCGGTTGCCTGTTCGCCCAGGCCGTAGGCGGCTGGGTCGGTCTTGTACTTGCGGATGGGGTCGACGCTGATGACGTGGTCCAGCAGACCATCGAGTCCGGCCGACTTGACGGCGAGACTCAGCATGGCGGCGTCACCATTGCTGAGTATCCCGGTCGGAATGCCGCGCCTCTTGAGCTCGCTTAAGACCTGCCGGTTCTCCGGGAAAGCGCTCAGATGCCGGTACTGGTTCATCAGGCTGTCAATCTGGCTGTCCATCTCGGTCAGCGCCGCTGGCGTTGGCGCGACGATCCGTTTGATGGCGTAAATCAGGGCGGCGCGTGTCAACTCCCAGAACGGTCGGTAAACAGACTCCTGGGCCGGGCCACGCTTGCTGGTGGTCACGAGTCGGGTGTATTCGATCTGCTTGTCACGCCACAGGACGCTCAGCGCCTGACCCTTGCCGGGGAACATCTGTTCGGCCAGCAGGGCCACGCTGTAGACGTCAAACAGCGTGCCATAGGCGTCGAACAGCACGGCGCATGGGGTCGCCGAGGCTGGGGATTTGGACTTTTCGCTCACGGAATGGCTGGTTCTTGGCATGCTTCTACTGTATTCGATACTTTGGCATTGATTAATATTCAATATATCAATTTATTAGTGACAAAATAGAACGTAATCAGAAGGGTAGGATGGAAACGCTCAAGCTGCCATTCGAATATCCCGGGAACCAAGCTCATGAACCAAAGCAACGCCAGTTCCTCGACCCGTCGAGCCTTGCCGCTGGCCGGCCTGCGTGTCGTCGAATTTACCCACATGGTGATGGGTCCGACCTGCGGCATGGTGCTGGCCGACATGGGGGCCGAAGTGATCAAGGTGGAGCCGATCGAGGGCGACCGCACGCGCCACCTGCTCGGTTCTGGCGCCGGCTTTTTCCCGATGTTCAATCGAAACAAGAAGAGCATTGCCATCAACCTGCACGCGCTTGATGGCGCAGCGGCAGCGCGCAAGCTTGCGGCCAGTGCGGACGTGGTGCTGGAGAATTTCAAGCCAGGGACCATGGTCAAGTACGGACTCGACTATGCGGCGCTGTCCAGGGTCAACGAGCGACTGATTTATGTCAGTCATAAGGGCTTTCTGCCAGGTCCCTACGAGCACCGCACGGCGCTTGACGAGGTGGTGCAGATGATGGGGGGCCTGGCCTACATGACTGGACGCCCGGGCGACCCACTGCGTGCCGGCTCCAGTGTGAACGACATCATGGGCGGCATGTTTGGTGCCATCGGTGCGCTGGGCGCCCTGATCCAGCGTGGCATTACTGGCAAGGGGCAGGAGGTGCAGAGCGCCCTGTTCGAGAACAATGTGTTTCTGGTGGGCCAGCACATGCTGCAGTACGCCATCACTGGCAAGGCCGCCGCGCCGATGCCGGATCGCATCTCGGCCTGGGGGGTTTATGACGTCTTTACCGTGAAAGACGGCGAGCAGATCTTTCTGGCTGCGGTGAGTGACTCGCAGTGGGCCGTCTTTTGCGACGCTCTGGGTTTCGCCGACCTGAAAGCCGATCCGCACTACGGTAGCAATAACCTGCGCGTGCAGCAACGCGCCACGCTGCTGCCGGTGCTGCGCGAGCGGCTGGCGGCCCACAGCGCTGCCGATCTGACGGCGCTGTTTGAGCGCGTCGGTCTGCCCTTTGCGCCGATCAGCCGGCCCGAAGAGCTTTATGACGACGAGCACCTGCTGGCGACCGGTGGTCTGGCTGACATCACCTTGCCTGATGGTGAGCGCGCCGGGCAGACCGTGCGGACCACGCTCTTTCCCTTCACCATGGATGGCCAGCGTCTGGGCGTGCGGCTGCAGCCTCCCACCCAAGGCGAGCACACCTCCGAACTGCTGGCCGGACTCGGCTACGGTGCACAGGAAATCGATGCGCTGCGCAGTCAGCGTGCCGTGGCCTGATTTGCGCTGACTTCGGCGAAGTATCTCAAGTCGGAACAGGCCGAGTGGGGCGTCGGCCCATCCTGATTCACAGGCGCACGAATATCACCGAAACGGCCCACTACAATCGCGCCCTTCATGAGTTATTGCGCAATCGACTTCGGCACCTCCAACTCCAGTGTGGTCGTGGCTGACCACCAAGGCAACAGGCGGCTGGTACCGCTGGAAGACGGGCAGTCGACCATCCCGACGGCGGTCTTCTTTTTCACTGACGAACTTGAGGCCGCTCAAGCCCACGGCGTGCATCGCCCCGACGGTGCCATGGCGCGAGCCTACGGACGGGCTGCGGTGGCGGCCTATGTCGACGGCTATGCCGGCCGTCTGATGCGCTCGCTCAAGTCCATCCTGGGCTCAAGCCTGGCGGAGCAGACCACCGACCTGGGTAATGGCTACGCCGTGCGTTATCTGGACGTCATCACCGGCTACCTGCGTTATCTGCGGCGCGCCGGCGAAGCGTCGGCCCAGCAGCCGCTGGACCGTGTGGTGTTGGGGCGGCCGGTGTTTTTTGTGGATGACGATGCCGAGCGCGACGCGCGGGCCCAAGCCACGCTGGCTGCTGCGGCGCAGGCTGCCGGCTTCGGCGATGTGCGCTTCCAGTTTGAGCCGATTGCCGCAGCCTTCGACTACGAGCAGCAGGTGGTGCATGAACAGATCGTGCTGGTGGCAGATATTGGCGGTGGTACCAGCGACTTCAGCGTGGTGCGTGTTGGCCCCGGGCAGCGACTGCGCGCCGACCGTCGCGACGACATTCTGGCCAACCACGGCGTGCACATCGCCGGCACCGACTTCGACCGGCAGATCGAGTTGACTGCGCTGCTGCCCTTGGTGGGTTTTGGTGCTCACGGACCGGGCGGGCAGGGCGCACGCCCGGTGCCGAGCACTATCTACCACGACCTCGCCACCTGGCACCTGATCAACACCTGCTATCGCCCGCGCCGCGTCGCAGAGTGGCGCGCCATGGTTGATTGGTTTGCCGAGCCTGAACTGCACCGCAGGCTGATGCGTGTGCTGGAGCTTCGGCTGGGTCACGAGCTGGCAGCCAAGACCGAGGCCGCCAAGATCAGCGCTTGCGCCGGCACCCCGGCGCGCGTGGCGCTTGACGCGCTGGCTCCGGGGCTGGCGGTAACGGTGGACGAGGCGCTGGCGCTGGAGGCAATCCGCGCCGACCTGGATCGGATCGTCGAAGCCGCCGTGCAGACGGTGCAGGCCGCCGGTCTGCCAACCGAGCGCATCGACGCGCTCTACTTGACCGGTGGCTCTACCGGCATGGCACCGCTGACCGAGCGTCTATCGGCACGCTTTGCCACGGCGCGTTCCGTGCAAGGGGACCGCCTGGCCAGCGTCGCCACGGGTCTTGGCGTGCACGCTTCGCGCGTGTTTGGTACTTGAACCACACCACCCACCATGCGGGTCCGCGGCAGGCATTTGATGCAGTGTTGAGCGACCGCTGAGTGTCTGTAAGCGCTCGCTGGTAGACTGCGCCGATTTGGGGCGAGGACATGGACA
>CAITZZ010000241.1 GCA_903897005.1 uncultured beta proteobacterium
GAACCGTGAAGGTTTCGTCGTGCGATTCGCCGGCGGCAAGATTCTGGTGTGCGGTGTTGTCAAGTGAATAGGTCCATTGGCCCGTGGCGTTGACCGCCATGCTGCCGTAGCTGCCTACAGCCGCACCTTGCACGCTCCAGGCCTGCGTTGCGCCGTGATCGACATCGCTGGCGCTCAACTGGCCGGTGGCGGCGGGGGTGGCGTCTTCCTTCACAGCGCCGACCACGGCCGCTACGGTGTTCGTAATCACAGGAGCGTCGTTGGTGCCGTTGACGGTCACAGTGACGGTTTGATCCACTGCTGCGCCTTGGTCATCGGTGACGCGCACGGTAAAGGTCTCGGTCTGAGTCTCGCCGGAGGCCAGGTTCTGGTGGGCCTCACTGTCTAAAGCATAGGTCCACTGGCCTGTGGCAGCATCGACGGCGATGGCGCCGTAGGTGCCGGTGGCGCTGCCTTGCACTCTCCAGGTCTGCGTTGCGCCGTGATCGACATCGCTGGCGCTCAACTGGCCCGACACGGTGAGGGTTGTGTCTTCCTTCACAATGCCAAGCAAGGCCGCGGAGGTATTTGTAACTACCGGGGCGTCATTGGTGCCGGTGAGCGTCACAGTGACGCTTTGATCGACTGCGGCACCCTGATCATCTGTGACTCGTACCGTGAAGGTCTCAGTGTGCGTCTCGCCGGCGGCTAACGCTTGCACATTGGCTGCCGTGTTGGTCAACGCATAAGTCCACTTGCCGGTAGCGTTTACGGCGATGGCGCCATAGGTACCGGTGGCACTGCCTTGCACGCTCCAGGTCTGCGTTGCGCCCTGATCGACATCGCTGACGGAGAGCTGGCCGGTGGCGCTCAGCGTCGTGTCTTCCTTCACAGCGCCGACCAAGGCCGTTGCAGTGTTCGTAATCACCGGGGCATCGTTGGTGCCGGTGACGGTGAGGGTGATGATTTTTGACTTTCCATCTTCCTCTTTTGATGAAGAGATGCGATAGGCGAGGGTCAGTGTTTGGCCTGCGGCCAGAAAGTCAAAAGTTTTGTCCTGTGCGCTGAATTGCCACGCAATACTCTTTTCACTCTCGCCACCCTTGCTGGTGGGCACGGTTGACGTCGTGATCGCGCTTGCCAGTACGGTCGCCGCTGCTGACGGAATCGCAGCGCCGGTGGACCAACTCG
Source organism: uncultured beta proteobacterium (assembly GCA_903897005.1). Taxonomy (GTDB): domain Bacteria; phylum Pseudomonadota; class Gammaproteobacteria; order Burkholderiales; family Burkholderiaceae_C; genus Rhodoferax. The sequence continues at coordinate 1,171 of CAITZZ010000241.1, forward strand.
TCATGACCAGCGCAGAAGTCAGCGCGCCCTTGTCTTCCAAACCAAGCTCATTGCCCGACAGTGTGCCCGACGCCTGGTCGAGGGCTGTGGATCCGATTCTTCCGGCTTGTTCGGTCAGGTTGGCCCGCGCTGCAACGCTATAGACCTTGGGTGTGCTGCCCGTTCCGACGAGCAGAACGCCGATATCCTGCGCCGCCGAGTTGCCGCCGTGGTTATCCGCAATGCTCAGCTGATAGTTGGCCAGCACGGCTTGGCCCGTTGCCAGTTTCGGCGTTCCGGAAGGCAAGGCGAAGTTCCATTTCAAGGCGCCCTTGCCGTTTTCACCTTCATCGTTGATCGTGGTGCGCAAGGCCTGCCCCAGACTTGCCGACAGATTGGGCGAACCGGCCGAGCTCACCAGGGGGCTCAAGGCTTTGCTTGCGCTATGTTGGTCGCCTTTGTCTGGATCGGTGTAGAGCAGTGTGCCGGTCACTTTCCCGGAGCTGCTGTCACCGTCGATGGTCAGGGAACTCAGGTTAATCACGGGCGCGTCGTTGCTGCCGGTGATCTGGACCTTCGCCGTCGCCCAACTGAGCATCCCGTTGCTTAGCTTGATCGCATAGGTGAAAGAGTCGGTGGCAGACTGCCCTGCTGCAAGGCTCTGAAACTGCGCCGTGTTGATCGCGCTGGCGTCATAGGCGACCTTGCCTTCCGCAGTGATCCAGATCTTCGCGCCCAAAGTGCTCAGATTCACAACACCAACGGCATCCTGGGTCAACAGCGCTTTGGAACGGGCCTCGCTTTCGCCTTTGGCATCGGCAAGGGAGTAGAGCGTGTTGCCGGTTCCGAGATCATTGCCAATGACGTCCAGCAGTTTGACACCACTCAGCGAGTCCTCGGTCAGCCCGGTACTGGTGAACAAGTCGTCCTTGGCTTGGGGACTGCTGGTGAAAGTTGTGGTGCTGGTGGGCATAGGATGTCCTTAGGGTTTGGCGGGTCAATACGGCGGTGAAGGCGAACAAGGTGAGCCGGAAGTGACTCTCGCGTAACAAATGTAAGAAGGAGCCTTGTATTTGTCTGTCCCCAAATTTGGGGACAGGGCTGTCGTACCCGACCGGCTGCATGTGGCAACATGCCACCCATGTCCTTAGAAAGTCATTGCAGTCCTCGCATCCGCGTTCTGATCGTGGAAGACGATATTCATTTTCAAAATGCCTTGGTCGAGGCCGTTCAAAATGCCCCAGACATGCGGCTGCTGGCGGTGGCCTGCACCCGATCTCAGGGCTTGCAAGCAATCGATGGCGAACCGGCCGACGTGTTGCTGGTGGACCTGGGCCTGCCGGACGGCTCTGGCATCGATGTGATCCGTGCTGCGCGTGCTCGCTGGCCCGATTGCGGCATCATGGTCAGCACCGGGTTTGGGGATGAGTTGCACGTGATGCAGTCCTTGGAAGCCGGTGCAGCAGGCTATTTGATCAAGGACAGTACATCCAAGCGCATGTTGGGTGAGATTCGCAACTTGCACGCTGGGGGTAGTCCGATCAGCCCCATGATTGCGCGTCAGATACTGATGCGCTTTGTCCGTCCTGAAACAAGCGACAGCGCTCCGCTGGAACTGGAGGCCGACAAACCCCGCGCGGCCTTGTCGGTGCGCGAGCAGCAGGTGCTGGAGTTCATTACCAAGGGCTTTAGCGTCGAGGAAATCGCCAGTTTGATGTCGGTGTCGCGGCACACGGTGCAGACTTTCGTGCGGCGCATCTACGGAAAGCTTCAAGTGAATTCCAGGGCCGAAGCCATCTACGAGGCTCGAAGCCAAGGTCTGCTCGATGCCTGAGGCTTGGCTGCGTTTTGCCTGGCTGATGCTGCTGTGCGCCACGATGTGGCATCCGGTGCTGCGGGCGCAGGCGCCGCTGCGCCTTACGACGGCGCAAACACTGGCGATCGACGGTTACGGCTACACAGCGCCGCCCTATGAGGCACGTGCGGCCGATTTGCCGGGCGTATGGCAAAGCGTCGCTTTGCCGCATGCACTAAGCAGGCAACTGATGCCCAACACCGACCAGAGCAACACTTTCGATCCGCCGACCGTCGTGACATGGTATTACCTGAAGTTGCCTGAACTCGCCGTGTCTGCCAGTCCGCGCTACATCTATATTCCGCGCTGGAAGACGGACGGCCAGTTCGCCCTGTACGGCGATGGTCGTCTGCTCTACCAGTCGCACGCCAGCACCTACTGGAACGGCTGGAACACTCCCTTGTGGATTGCTGTCGATGAGACGGCCGATGCGGTGACGCCGCGTGAGATCCTGATACGCATCGAGCGCCCGCGCGACACCGGCGGCGGCATTTCCAGCGTCTGGCTGGGCGATGAAGCCAGTCTGGGCTGGCGATATCGGATTCGCTATGGCTTGCAGATTCAGCTTCCTGCGGCCAACAGTGCGGCATTCCTGGCGGTAGGGACGTTTGCCTTGTTGCTATGGCTGCGGCTGCGCCGTGAAACCATGTATCTGTTGTTTTTCGGTATATCGCTTGCTTCGTTCTTGCGCACCCTGCACTTCCACGTGGGCGAGACTCGACTGCCCGTGTCGGACGCCTGGTTCACCTGGTTAACGATCAATGCCTTGTACTGGTTGCTCCTGATTACCCATCTATTCCTGAACTATCTGCATGGCCGCCCGATGGTCTGGCTGAACCGCAGCGTGATCGGCGTCACGGCCTCGATGGGACTCATCACATTGCCTGCATTTTCGGAATTGTTGAATGCCTATGCGCTCTCGCCCCTGATCTACGCAGCCTTGCTGCTTATGGGCAGCACCGTGTCAGGCGTCGGGCTTTACCAGTCACGCCGGGCGCATGCGCGCGACGGCCAGCTGTTGGCAGGATGGGGAGTGCTCGGCATGCTGCTGGGCGCCTACGACTGGTTGCTGCAAAACAACCACATCAACGTCGAAAACATCTATCTGGGGCCATACGCCAATGTAGTGGCGTTCCTGATCTTTGTGTACATCATGTTTCACCGCTACGTCGCAGCGCATGAGGCGGTCAGGCAAGCCAAGGGCACGTTGGAGACGCGTCTACAGGCTCAAGAAGCCGAGTTACTTGAGAGTCACCGGAAATTGCGCAAGATCGAGCGACGCCAAACCCTGGCCGACGAGCGTCAGCGCCTGATGCAGGACATGCATGATGGCATGGGCTCATCGCTGCGCACGGCCTTGCTGACGGTAGAGAAGGGCCGCCTTGATGCGCCGCAAGTGGCCGACGTGCTCAGAGATTGCCTTGATGACCTGAAGCTCGCCATTGATGCGATGGAGCCGGTGCAGGCAGATCTTTTGTTGTTGTTGGCCACTCTGCGCTACCGATTGGGGCCACGCCTGGAAAGTGCAGGCATCACCCTTCGCTGGGACATTGAAGATGTCCCGGCGCTGGAGTGGCTCGACCCCCGGAATTCACTGCATATTCTGCGCATTTTGCAAGAGGCCTTTACCAATATCATCAAGCACACGCAGGCCACGGAGATTCAGGTCAAGACCCATGCTAGAGCGAATTGGGTGGAAGTCACTGTTACGGACAACGGGCAGGGATTTGATGTCGAACAGGCGTTTAGCGGTCCCGGTAAAGGAATTGTCAACCAGCGGCACCGGGCCGAATCCATTGGTGCTGAAATAGTCTGGAATTCCAGTCCAGCCGGCACTTGCCTGGGATTGCGTTTACCGGTCAGGCGCTAGTTGTTCCGGCCAGACAGGCCGGCGACCTCGGAAAACTGCAGTCCCAAAGCGCTGTAGATTTGCTCTGCCTGGCGTTTCAGTCTGGCTGATTCGGCGTGCCCGTTCAGGCCCTGCTGCACCAGGTGCTGAGCGCTAACCCAGCGGCCGCTGCGGATCAGCGCGTCCAGATGGACTTGTTCAAACAGGCCGCGTTGCGCGTGGCTGCCGCCAATCTCGGGCAGGCGCGCTAGCACGCTGCTGAGTTGTCGCACAGCGGTCTCGTGATCGCCTTGCGCGTGCGCGAGCAGGCCGCGGCTCGCCGGCAGGCAAACCTCTTGCCAGACGCGCTTGGCGTCAGCCTGGCCCGGGTTTGGCGCGGCAGTGGCAAAAGCTTCGATGTTGTGCATCAGGGTTTGCGCTTCACTGCGGCCGGCACGCGCCAGACCGTAGAGGTACTGCATGTCCAGAAAGGGCAGTACCTGATCGTTCAGCCGCCCTGACAGGTGCTGCGCTACATCCTGCCAGCGCTCACCCACGTCGACACCAGCCAGTTCGAGCCGGGCCAGCAGGGAAACGGCACCAATCTGGTCCTGCGAGTAATCCTTGACCACGCCCCAAACCTGCTGGTCGTAGAGCCGCAGCGCTTCGTCGGGCTGGCCCAGTTCCAGTGCAAAGACGGCCAGGTGCCACCAGTTGTGCGTGACCATGAAGGAGTTCAGGCCGGTCCAGCCCGGACTGACCTGCTGCATGAAGGAAAGCCCTTCTGTCAACCGACCCTGCGTCAGCATGACATGAGCCAGCGCATGCTGCGCCCAGGGCTCCTTCTCGCACATCTGGATGGCCTGGCGCGCAGCGGACTCGGCTTGGCGCAGCAGGTGACACTGCTCCCAGCCAAAAGCCGCCATGCCGTGCAGGTAGGGCACATCGCGCGCCGCCGGCAGCGCCGCCAGTGCCAGCTTGAGCATGCCTGGAGCGTCGCCGATATTGAACAGATGGTATTGACCGAGCTTGAGCGAGGCCAGGTCGCGTGGATGCTCTTGCACCTGCTCCTGGTGCAGGCGGATCGCTTGCGCCATGTCCCCGTCAACCCAGGCCGCCACGGCCGCCACAAAGCGCTGTTCGCGCTGCGTCACGCCTGGGCTCAACTTCAGACTGGCGCGGGCGCGTTCCATGTAGGGCCTGGCATGGATGGGACCCTGCGCCGACTCGGCAAACATGTGCAGCGCGGCGCAGCAGGCTTGCACC
>CAITZZ010000242.1 GCA_903897005.1 uncultured beta proteobacterium
AGGGCAAGGACGCCCAGATACGCATACCGAGTTGGGATACCTGTGAAACCTGCAAGGGAACCGGTGCCAAACCCGGGACCCAGGCCAAGACCTGTGGCACCTGCAACGGCTCGGGTGCGGTGCAAATGCGCCAGGGCTTCTTCAGCGTGCAGCAAACCTGCCCCGGATGCCGGGGCGCGGGCAAAGTGATTCCCGAACCCTGCGGGGCCTGCAGTGGGCAAGGCAAGATCAAGCGCCAGAAGACGCTGGAAGTCAAAATCCCCGCCGGCATCGACGGCGGCATGCGCATCCGCAGTGCCGGCAATGGCGAACCCGGCACCAATGGCGGGCCACCGGGCGATCTGTACATCGAGATTCGTATCAAGAAAAACGACATTTTCGAGCGCGACGGCGATGACTTGCATTGCTCGGTACCGATCAGCATGGTGACCGCCGCGCTGGGCGGCGAAATTGATGTACCAACCCTGGCGGGCAAAGCAGCGATCGACATTCCGGAGGGAACCCAGTCTGGCAAGCAGTTCCGCTTGCGGGGCAAGGGCATCAAGGGTGTCCGTTCCAGTTATCCAGGCGACCTGTACTGCCACATTGCAGTGGAAACGCCCGTCAAACTCAGTGAGCACCAGCGCCGGCTGCTGCGCGAGCTTGACGAATCGTTCAAAAAAGGTGGGAGCAAGCATTCCCCGTCGGGCGATAGCTGGACGGATCGCCTGAAGAATCTGTTCAGTTGATGCAGGTTAATAGTCGCTGAACTTCACACACACCATCGAGCCGCTGGTCTATAAAGGACTTGGCGGCTTTTTTTCGTCCTTCAGTTAGTAAGTCGTTTGTAGGTGGGGGTGAATGATGGGTGTCAACATCACTTTTCTGGGCGGTGCCGATACCGTTACGGGTTCCAAGTATCTGGTCCGTCATAAAGACCAAGCCCTGTTGGTCGATTGCGGACTGTTTCAAGGTTTCAAGCAACTGCGCCTGCGCAACTGGAATCCGCTACCAGTGGCACCCAATGCCATCGATGCGGTGCTGCTAACCCATGCCCACCTCGATCACAGTGGCTACCTCCCGGTGTTGTTTAAAGAGGGATTCACCGGCCACGTGCACGCGACGCCCGGAACGCAAGCGCTGTGCAAAATACTGCTGCCGGACAGCGGCCATATCCAGGAAGAAGATGCAGCGTTTGCCAACCGCCATGGTCTGTCCAAACACGCGCCCGCCCTGCCCCTCTACACCCGTCAGGATGCCCTGGACTGCCTGCCTCTGATCAAGGCAACGCCTTGGGGCAAAACCTTTCAACCCATTGCCGGCTGGCGCGCCACGTTCAGCGCAGCCGGACACATTCTCGGCGCCTCCAGTGTGCTGCTGGAAGTCGCCGGACGCCGTATTCTGTTCTCGGGTGACCTGGGCCGCCCGGACGATTCGATCATGAACCCTCCGGACGATGCCCCTGCCGCCGATACGGTGCTGATCGAATCCACCTATGGTGACCGCCAACATCCGCCGGAAGACATCCTTGCAGAGTTGGGCCCCGCGCTGCACCGACTCGCCGGCCGGGGCGGTGTGGCGGTGGTTCCCGTTTTTGCGGTGGGACGCGCACAAG
>CAITZZ010000243.1 GCA_903897005.1 uncultured beta proteobacterium
ATGAGCATCAGAATCAGCAGGGACAGCACGCCGTACTCGCCCAGGCCGGAGTTGACGATGGCGCGGGTCACCGGGTCAATCACGCCCAGTGTGGAAAGCGAGTAGGCAAAGATGCCGGCCAGCGCCACCACCAGCAGGATGATGGCCGATAACTCGCCTGATTCCCGAAGAATGACAAAGAGGTCGCGGACCTTGATGGTGCGGTGGATCGCCATGCCGACAAACAGGCCGTAAAACACGGCAACCACCGCCGCTTCGGTAGGGGTGAACCAGCCAGCGCGCATGCCGCCCAGAATCAGCACCGGTGCCGCCAGACCCCAGGTCGCTTCGCGCAAACTCTTCCAGAAAAGCGGTCGCGGCAGACTCGCTTCCAGTGCGCCCATCTTGTGCTTGCGTGCCAGCAACACGGTGGGGATGATCAGTGCCAGACCGGCCAGAATGCCGGGAATCATGCCGGCCGCAAACAGGGCCGGCACCGAGGCCCCCGGCACCAGCACCGAATAAACAATGAAGGCGATCGAGGGCGGAATCAGGATGTCGGTGGCCGCCGCCGCGCCGACCACGCTGGCTGAAAACGCCGCTGGATAACCTGCGCGCGCCATCGCTGCGATCATCACGCCACCCACGGCAGCGGCATTGGCTGGCCCGGAGCCGGAGATACCACCCAGAAACATGGCCACCACAATCGCCACCAGCGGCAGCATGCCGGGGCCGCGCCCGACAATGGCCACGGCAAAATTGACCAGCCGCAAGGCGACGCCGGAGCGGTCAAAGATGGAGCCCACTAGGACGAACATCGGAATCGCCAGCAGCGGGTACTTGCCCAGGCCGGCAAAGAAATTCTGCGGTACCGCCAGCAGGCCGAACCACTGTGTATCGGTATTGGCCAACGCAATGCAGGCCGCACCAGCCAGGCCCAGAGCGCCGCCGATCGGCACACCGAGCAGCATCATGACGACGAAGGCCACGAACAGCAGCGTCGGGATCATAGGAAGGCCCCCACGCTCAGCGTGGCGCTCATGCCCTTCTCCCCCGGCGGATGAACAGGCCCAGGGCGCGTCCGGCAATCGCCACCGACAGCACCGGCAGCCAGACCGTGTACCACCATTGCGGTATGCCAATGCCTGGCGAGGTTTCGCCAAAGCGGTAATCGTCCCACACCACGCGTGCACTCAGCACGGCAATCAGGCTGAACAACAGGAACACCATGATCGCGCCAAAACGTGCCAGCGCGCGCTGGCGTGCTGGCGAGCCGCTGTCGGCAAAATACTCAATACGGATCTGGCGGTTGCGCGCCACCGAAGCCGAACCTGCCACCAGTGCCAGCACGATCATCAGAAAGACCGAGAACTCTTCCGTCCAGGCGAAGGACTGACTGGTGAAGTAGCGCACCAGCACATTGGCAAAGGTAATCAGGGCGAGCAAGCCCATGACGATCACCGTCAACCAGTCCTCGATCTTGAGCGGAATGACGGTTACCTCATCCTGCGCTGCGGGGTCTGGGACTTCGATTGGTAAGTGCGTGGGTGCGTGAGGAAGGTGCATGAATGGACTGGCGAGGTTAGGTGTGAAGGAGTGAGACTGGTATCGGGAGATACCCTTGTCAGCGTGAAGACTCCAGCAGGGAGCGCGCCGCGGCGATCACGTCGCCGGCGCTGATGCGCGATTGCGCCTCCAGTACCGGCGCGTAACCGACCGGAATGCGCGGTGCACCCAGGCGCTGAATTCTGCAGCCAGTCGCCTCCGCTGCGCTGGCAGCGATCTCGGCACCGAAGCCACCGGCTTGCACCGCTTCATGGACCACCAGCAGATTATTTGTCCTGGCGCAGGAACTCAGCACCGACTCCCGGTCCCAGGGCCAGATCGTGCGCAGGTCAATCAGCTCGACCTCAATACCTTCGCTGGCGAGTTGCTCGCAGGCAGCGGCGCAGGCTTGCACCTGCTTGCTCCAGCTCACCAGGGTGAGGGCGTTGCCGCTGCGCAAGATGCTGGCGTGTCCCAGCGTTGCTGTCTGTGTCGCATCAACCTCGCCGCTCAGACCCCACAGTGTCTTGTGCTCC
>CAITZZ010000244.1 GCA_903897005.1 uncultured beta proteobacterium
CAGACTGGCAATGGCCGACATCAGGTTTTGCTGGTTGGCTGGCGCCAGCAGCAGGTTGACGCGGCGCGTGGTTTCTTCCAGTTGCGACAGGATCTGCGCGCCCTGGTCGGACAGTTTGGACAACAGGCTAGGGCGCATCGGAATGCGCTGCGGTCGGCGCTCGCTGGACTGCAGCATTTCCTGCGAGTCGCCGCTGTCATCGAGTTGGACAAAGGCCAGACCGGTGACGCCCTGAAAGCCCAGTGTGGCGAAAGTCGATGATGTGATGGGTGCCTGCTCGTTGATGGCGATGCGCACCAGGACCTGGCCGCTGACCTGTGGATCGAGCCCAATGGCTGTGACCTTGCCCACCGGCACGCCCTTGAAGCGAACCGAGGCCTGAGGCTGCAGCCCGGTGACGGCGCTGCTGCTGGCGAGTTCAAAGACGCGCAACTGGCGGCTGTCGCGCGTCAGCCAGACCGCCAGTGCGATCAGCAAGCTCAGTAACAACAGCACAAAGGTGCCGGCCGCCAGGGCGTGAGATTTGTTTTCCATCTTGGTCCTCAGTTCCCTTTTTACACCTGCGGCGCTGTTGGCCGCAACAAGGCGGCGGCGCGCCGACCGCGCGCACCCTGAAAAAAGTCTCGTACAAAGGGGTGGGCACTGGCCATCACCTCGCTGGCGGTGCCGCTGACAACGATGTGCTTGTCGGCCACCACGGCGATGCGGGTACTGAGTTCAAACAAGGTGTCCAGGTCGTGCGTCACCATCAGCACGGTCAGACCGAGCTCGCGGTGCAGCGATCTCAGCAGTGCGCAAAAGGCGTCGGCGCTGTCGGGGTCGAGCCCGGCGGTGGGCTCATCGAGCAGCAACAGTGGTGGATCCATCACCAGCGCGCGCGCCAGAGCCACGCGCTTGACCATGCCGCCCGACAAATCGGCTGGCATCTTGTGCGCTTGCGAGGGGTCGAGCCCGACCATCTGCAGCTTGACCATGGCGGCGTCGCGGATCAGCGTTTGCGGCAGGGTCTTGAGCTCGCGCAGGGCAAAGGCGATGTTCTCCAGCACGGTGAAGGCCGAGAACAGGGCGCCGTGCTGGAACAACATGCCGACCCGGCTGGCAGCGCCTTCAGCGCCCATTTCTGCTGCCGGGCGGCCCAGCACCGTGACACGTCCGCGCTCGGGCGTTTCAAGACCGAGGATCTGGCGCAGCAGCACGGTCTTGCCGCTGCCGGAACCGCCAACGATGGACAGGAACTCTCCTGCTTTGACGCTCAGATCAAGGTCCTGGTGAATCACCGAGGCATGGCCGGCGTTGTGAAACACCGACCAGAGTTTGTTGATCTTGATGACGGGTGCCGTGGTCTGGTTCATATGCCGATGTTCTTGAAGACGACGGCAAACAGGGCATCGACCAGAATCACCATCGTGATCGATGTCACGACCGAGGCCGTGGTGCCTTGGCCCAGGCTCTCGGTGTTGGGTTTGACACGCAGACCGTAGTGGCAGCCGATCACCGCGATGAGCAGACCGAAGACGACCGATTTGCCAACCGCCAGCGCCAGGTTGGAAACCTGCACCGCCCGTGGCAGGGCCTCAAAAAAATAGGCCGGTGTCACGCCCATCACCAGGTCGGAGGCCAGCATGCCGCCCAGCAACGCGGCCAGCGTCGTCCAGACCGTCAGCAGCGGCATGGCAACGGCCATGGCGATGGCGCGCGGCAATACCAGGCGATAGCCCTTGGCGATGCCCATGACGCGCATGGCATCAAGTTCTTCGGTGACCCGCATGACACCGATCTGGGCTGTGATGGCTGAGCCGGAGCGCCCGGCGATCAGGATCGCTGCCAGCACCGGCCCGAGTTCGCGGATCAGGGCGATACCAAGGATGTTGACGATGAAGGCGTCAGCGCCAAACTGGCGCAGTTGCTGCGACATCAGGTAGGCCAGCACCACACCGATCAAAAAGCCCACCAGTGCTGTGATCGGCAGCGCGGTGGCTCCCACGTGGTACAGATGGCCCGATACGTCGCGCCAGGGTCCCTGACCCGGATGGGCTGCCAGCTTGATGCTGTCGAGCAGTAGTTGGCCGGTCAGGCGGGTCAGGTACTTGAGATGATCAAGCAGCACCAGCAGGCGTTCACCGAGCAGCAGGAAGAGTTGCCAGAGCGTCTTGCGCGCAGGCGGCGGGGCTTTGATGGCGTAATGGGCGACCCGCTCCAGCATCGGGCGTTGCGCTTCGAGCAGCAACAGGTTCTGTGGCCAGTGCTGACCCCAGGCGTTCCACAGGAGTTGGGCGCCTGTATGGTCGAGCTTTTGCAACTTGCGCAGGTCCCAGGTCAAAGGGCTTTCGCCAGATGCGGCGCATTCGGCCAGCGTCAACTCAATGAGGTTCCAGCTCTGCGGCTCGGCCAGTCGAGCCGCAGTCCAGCAGCCCGACAGCAGCACACGCCCACCCTGCGGCGTGAGCTGCCGTGCGATGTGGGGGCTTTTCTCGACCATCCGGACATCGTAACGCGAACGGCGACGGGCTTGCGGCAAAATGCCGCAAACAGGAGAGACAAGTGAACCCATCCATTTCTTCGTCGACGCCGGAGCTTGCTGTTGAGCAACGCGGCCCGGTATTGTGGTTGACCATCAGCCGCGAGGAGCGGCGCAACGCCATGAGCCACGCGGTGCTTGCCGCCATGACACAAGCCATTTCGGCAGCGCAGGCCGAGCGTGACGTTCGTGCCATCGTTATCACCGGCGCCGGAAGCAAGGCCTTTTGCGCTGGTGCCGATCTGCAGTCGGCGCAGGCCTTTACCACCGATTATTCGGAACCACACGGCCATCTGGCGCAACTGCTGCGCGTGGCGCGCGCCAGTTACGTGCCTCTGATTGCACGTGTCAACGGCGCCTGCATGGCCGGCGGCATGGGCCTGATGTCGATGTGCGACATGGCGGTGGCAGCGCGTCACGCCATCTTTGGTTTGCCCGAGGTGAAAGTCGGCGTTTTTCCGGCGCAGGTGCTCAGTGTGCTGCAGCATTTGATTCCACGACGCATCCTGAGCGAGATGTGCCTGACCGGCGAGCCGATCACGTCAGCGCAGGCGCTCGAAGTGGGACTGGTGAATTATGTGGACGACGATGTGGACCTCAAATTGCAGTGGCTGCTGGAGCGCCTGCTGGACAAGTCGCCCGCGGCAATCCGGCGTGGTCTGTACACCTTGAAGAAAGTGGAGAGCATGGCGTTTGAGGAATCAATGTCTTTCACCGAGAGCCAGATCGCCCTGTTTACCCTGACCGAAGACGCCAGGGAAGGGCAGAAGGCGTTTCAGGAAAAGCGCAAACCCCACTGGGCAGGGCGTTGAGCATGAGCACCGAGTTCGACTACATCATTGTCGGTGCCGGTACCGCCGGCTGCCTGCTGGCCAACCGGCTGTCGGCCAACGCCAGCAAGCGCGTGTTGCTGATCGAGGCCGGGCGCAAGGACGATTACCACTGGATTCACATTCCGGTGGGTTATCTGTACTGCATTGGCA
>CAITZZ010000245.1 GCA_903897005.1 uncultured beta proteobacterium
CATCCATCGTCCAGAGGCATGGATTGCGGATCAGGTCCGCAATGACAGCCCGACGTACGGCATCCATCCAGGCGCGCCCACAGCAGCCAGAACATCGGCACATTGAGCCAGAAAGTTTCGGGCGCACTGGTCAGGTAAGTGCGACCAAAACGGAAGGTGCAAAAGAATGCCAGGTAAACACAGGCAGCAACGCAGGCGCTGCGCAGATTGCCGGTGATTTTTTGCACGCTCCAGAGGATGGCGCCCGAGGTGAGCAGGGTGTAGAGCAGGCTCGGCGCGCGCAATGCCGCCTGATTCCAGTGCCGGCCCCAGTCGCTGACCAGCATGCCTTGCCAGAACAGCAGGGGCGGCTTGGTGTTGCGCATGTGATCCAGTTCCGACACCAGGGGCAGCCATTGCGTTGAGGCTGCGGTCAAGCGGGCAATGTGGCTGTACACCAGTTCGTCGCCATTGCTCGGTATGTACTGTCCGCCCAAACCCAAGGCATAGACCGCGACCGCCAGCGCCAGCAGCGCCAGCCAGGCCAGGGTGCTGGCGTCAAGGTCTTGCGCGGGAACTGGCGAACTCGGGGTCATGGGCGGCGTGGGCGACGGCGAAAGGTCCAGTGGTCATTGGCCAGAAAGTTGCTCACGCTGGCAATCACAATCGCAATGACATTGGCTACCAGGTAATGCAAGGTGTGCGAGAGCCACAGTGTCAAACCGTATTGCAGGGCGATGCCGAACCACGACGCCAGCGTGTAGCGCCCGAACTGGCCCAGCAAGCCCGGGTGCGCCGGTGTGGTGGCCTGGCCCGGTTCGGACGACGTCCGGTTCTGACGCAAGCGGTCGGCCCAGGTCCAAAGCCGGTTCCAGGTAAAGTTGTTGACGGTGGCGACTGCAATGGCCAGCGTCAGCGAGGCATAGAGCCGGCTGCGTGGCTCTGCAATAAAGGCCAGCAAGTATTCCTGCGCCAGATACAGGATCAGCATGTTGACCACGGTGCCGCTGGCGCCGACCAATCCGAACTTGATGTACCTGAAGCCCTTGAGCCATTCGATCAACTGAAACAGACGCTGGCTCATCAGGCGCTGCTGCCAGTCTGATTCAGAATGGCCAGTGCCTGTGCCAGTACTGGCGCGGGTGCGATGCGTTGCAGGCACTGGTTGTCACCATCGCAAAAGGTCTTGCGGTGGTTGTAGGCGGACAGGCAGGGCGAGCAGGCCAGACCGGATTCAAGGACCTGGGCGCGCGGTCCGAGCGGCCCGTACAGACGCCCTGTTTCCGGACCAAAAAATACCATGGTGCGAATCGGCGTCAGACTGGCAAAGTGACCCGGTCCGCCGTCGTTGGTGATGAGCAGTGCAGCGCCATGGAACAGCATCAGCAGTTCACGAATGCTGCGTGTGTAGCCGGTCAGATCGACGCAGAAGGCACTGCCAGTCTGTTTTTGCAGCGCTGCTGCCAGCAGTGCGTCCTCGCGCAATCCGATCAGCCCTACGCTGTGGCCGGCGTGGCACAGGCCGGCTGCCAGCTCGGCGTAATGGTTTGCCGGCCAGGCACGCTCGGGCAGGATGCCGCCACCAGCATAGAGCAGCACGATCCTGCGTCCGTCCAGGCTGGGAAAATCTGCCAGCATCTTGTGGCGGTAATCCTTTAGTTCCTCGGCGGCAAAGGGTACCGTCAGGCTGATGTCCGCTGGCAGTTCGCGAATGGCAGCGGCCTTGTTGCGCGGCATGCCTGTCGACTCCAGCGCGTCAGCGAGCGAAAGAAACTGTTTGCTGATGTGCTGGTAGGGGTTGTACGGAATGGCACGGTTGATGAAACTGCCGCGGTACAGGCCCTCTTGCGTGTGCGGCGTGAAGCCGACACGCAGGGCAGCGCCACTGAGGTAAGACATCAGGGCGCTGATGCGCGAAAACAGTTCACAGTCAATCACGGCGTCCAGCGGCAGGCGGCGCAGCGAACGGCTGACGCGCCAGATGTCGCCCAGCAGTGTCAGGCCCGAACTGTCGTCGAGCGCATGCAGATGCTCTGGCTGCGCGAGGCCGAGCAGCAGCGAGACTTCCTGATTTTTCTTCAACTGCAGCACATGCAATGTGGCACTGGGGTAGCGCTGGCGCAGGGACGCGAACATCGGGCCGGCAAGGACCACGCTGCCCATCTCGGACAACAAAATGATCAGGACGTGACTGGGCTTGCTGCTCAGCTGCGGTGCTGCTTTGTTTGATGCGAGCAGCCTGACCCAGAGTGAAACCGCAGCGCACAGGAACTGGCCCAGCCAGCGGTCAATCCAGCGTTGTGTCTGCAGTTTCATGCGGATGGCTGCCTACAGCCCCGCTGCCGAGCGCAGTGCCTGAGCCCTGTCGGTACGCTCCCAGCTGAACTCAGGCTCCTCACGGCCGAAGTGACCATAAGCAGCCGTCTTCTCGTAGATCGGACGCAGCAAATCAAGCATCTGGATGATGCCGCGCGGGCGCAGATCGAAGTGCTCATGCACCAGTGCTGCAATCTTCTCGTCAGAGATGACCCCAGTACCCTCGGTATAGACCGTCACGTTCATCGGCCTGGCCACACCAATGGCGTAAGCCACCTGGATCTGGCATTGCCGCGCCAAGCCCGCCGCCACAATGTTCTTGGCCACGTAGCGCGCAGCGTAGGCTGCAGAGCGGTCCACCTTGGTCGGGTCTTTGCCAGAGAACGCACCACCACCGTGCGGGCAGGCGCCGCCATAGGTGTCCACAATGATCTTGCGCCCGGTCAGACCGCAGTCGCCTTGCGGGCCGCCAATGACAAAGCGCCCGGTCGGGTTGATCAGGTACTTGGTGTCTTCAGTCAGCCACTCCTTGGGCAAGACCGGCTTGATGATCTCTTCACGCACCGCTTCGTAGAAAGCATCGGTCATGCGCTCGCCCAGGCTCATCTCGGGTGCGTGCTGGCTTGACAGCACAACGGTGTCGATCGAATGCGGCTTGCCGTCCACATAGCGCATGGTGACCTGGCTCTTGGCGTCCGGGCGCAAAAAAGGCAGGCGCCCGTCCTTGCGCAACTGGGCCTGACGCTCGACCAGGCGGTGTGCGTAGTAGATCGGAGCTGGCATCAGTTCAGGCGTTTCGTTGCAGGCGTAGCCGAACATCAGGCCCTGGTCACCAGCGCCGGTGTTGAGGTGATCGTCGGAGGCGTGATC
>CAITZZ010000246.1 GCA_903897005.1 uncultured beta proteobacterium
CGCAATGACAAAAGCCAGATGTCATCCCGGACTCAGCAGTTGTCATCCCGGACCTGATCCGGGATCCAGCGCCACACCACCACTGGATTGCGGATCAAGTCCGCAATGACAGCTGGCGCCCGCAATGACAACGGGGGTCGCAATGACAACGGGGGTCGCAATGACAACGGGGGTCGCAATGACGGCCGACGCTCGCGATGACAGCCAACATCACACCTGCATGTTCATGATGTCGTGATAGGCCGAGACCAGTCGGTTGCGAACCTGCACCATCTCCTGAAATGACAGGTTGGCCTTTTGCATCGAGATCATGACGTCGGTCAGGTTGGTGTTGGGAACGCCGAGTTCGAAGTCGCGCTGCAGGTTGGTGGCTTCGACCTGGCGGACATTGACGCTGTCGATTGAATTCTTCAGCACCTTGGCGAAGTCATTGCCTGCGACCGGCGCACCGGCAGCACCGGCAGCACCGGCCGCACCGGCCGCACCGGCCGCACCGAGCCCGCCGACCGACTGGCCGGCCATCGCCGCACCGGCGCGCAGTTGGCCCAGCAGTTTGTCTATGGCGTTGATGTCCATGGTCTTCTCCTCGCTTCAGTTCGTCAATTCGGCAATTCCAGGCGGTAGCGCTGCAGCTTGTAGCGCAGGGTGCGCTCGCTGATGCCCAGACGCTCGATGGCCAGCTTGCGCGAGCCGTTCACCGCACGCAAGGTGTCCATGATGTGCTTGCGCTCTACCGATTTCATGTCCAGGCTGGCGTCGGGAGCAACCGGCTTGCTGGCTTGCGGCGCGTGCAAGTGGTAGCGCTCCACCAGTTGCAGCAGCCGCGCAGGCTCAAAGGGTTTGCCAAGGTAGTCGGCCGCCCCAGCACGCATGGCGCTGACGGCGCTTTCGACGTCAGCGAATGCCGTCATCAGGATCACCGGCACCCGCGCATGGCTGCGCCTGATTTCGCGCAGCAGGCTAAGGCCGTCCATCGGCTGCATCTGAAGGTCGCTGACAACCAGGCCGACGCGCTCGTGCGCCATGATCGCCAGCGCCTCGCAACCGTCGGCGGCGGCAATCAGGGTGTAACCGGCCAGCTCCAGCGTGATGCACAGGGCATCGCGCAGGTCGCGGTCGTCTTCAACAATCAGCAGTGGCAGCGATGTCATGCCCGACTCCTTGCGCTTGTTTGGGTTCTTGGGGTTGTCTGGTTTGGCGTGGGGCAGTGGCGTTTGCCTGCTTGAGCGGAACACTCAAGACAAACTCGCTGCCCGCGCCAGGTGTAGAGTGCGCCCGGACGCTGCCGCCGTGCGCCTCGGCCACGGCGCGCACCAGCGCCAGTCCGAGGCCGGTGCCCTGGCGGCGCGTGGTAAAGAATGGCTCGAACAGGCGCGCTTGCGCTTCCTGCGCGATGCCGGTCCCCGTGTCTGAGACCTGAAATGTGAGGTGGCCACCCTGGACGCTGGCCGCCAGGCCGATGCGCCCACCGACGGCGCTGGCTTGCATGGCGTTGTCGAGCAGACCGAGCAGCGCGCTGCAAAGTCCTTGCGCGTCGGCCGCGAAGGCGCAGCCCTCGCTGTGGTCGCGCAGCTCCAGTGTCAATCCACGCGCCAGCACTTGCGCTTCGATCGTTTGAAATACCTTTTGCAGAATGTCGGAGGCCGCCACCTGCTCGTAGGCGGGACTGGCGCCGCGCACGAACTGCAGCATGTCGGCGATCAGACGCTCCAGATCGTGCAGCCGCTCAACGGTTTTGTCGGCAAAGCGGCTGCGCTCGGGGGCTGGCAGACCCGCCTGGCCCAACTGCGACGCATAGAGCAGGGCGGTGGTCAGCGGCGTGCGCAAGCGATGCGCCAGATGCGCCGCCATTTCTCCCATGGCGGCCAGCCGTTCCTGCCGGGCCAGGGACTCGCGCAGCGCTTCTTTCTCGGCAAATTGGCGCCGCAGCTCACCGTTGGCCAGCGCCAGTTCGTCGGTGAGCACCAGCGCCTGCTGGCGCAGCTCATCGTAGGCCGTGCACAGGTCTGACGATGCAGCGTTGAACAGGGCAAAAGCCTGTTCCATTTGCTGTGAACTGAGTGAGCTTGACTGATTCATAAGGTAAGTCTGGGTACGGGCCAAAGGCTAACACCGCACGATTTCGCAAGCCAAAGGAATACGAGCCATAAACCCCCTCTGCTTGCCGATTTGAAGCGCCGCGCAATGCCCACAATCGCTTCAGCAGGTAAATTTCAACTGAAAGACTATGGCAACAGCAGGCGCAAGATTACCCACAGGCCAATTGCTCGGATTGATTCCGTCCAAGCAAAAATTGGGTCTGATGGTGGCGCTGGCCGCCATCACCGCCCTGGTGGTGGCCGGATGGCTTTGGGGCCAGAGCCCCGACTACCGGGTGCTGTACGCCAATCTCTCCGATCGGGACGGTGGCGCAGTCATCGCATCGCTGCAGCAGATGAACGTGCCCTTCAAATTTACCGAAGGCGGCGGCGCCTTGCTGGTGCCGGCCAATCAGGTGCACGAGATGCGCCTGCGCCTGGCCGGCCAGGGTCTGCCCAAAGGCGGCTTGGTCGGTTTTGAGTTGATGGAGTCGCAGAAGTTTGGCACCTCGCAGTTTCAGGAGCAGGTCAACTACCAGCGCGCGCTCGAGGGCGAGCTGGCGCGCTCGATCCAGTCGCTTGCGGCCGTCAACGGCGCGCGCGTGCATCTGGCATTTTCCAAACCTTCGGTGTTCGTTCGCGAGCAGCAGAAGCCCAGCGCCTCGGTGCTGCTGAGCCTGCATCCGGGGCGTAACCTGGACCCGGGCCAGGTCAGCGCCATCGTGCACCTGGTCTCGAGCAGCATTCCGGATCTGCCGGTCAAGAATGTGACAGTGATAGACCAGACCGGCAGTCTGCTCACTTCATCGGACGCCGGCGTCGTCGGGCTGGACCCGAGCCAACTGCGCTACCGGCGCGATGTGGAACAAGGCTTTGCCAAGCGGATCGAGGCGATTCTGGCGCCCATTGCCGGGAACAACAATGTGCTGGCCCAGGTCACGGCTGACATCGATTTCACCCTGACCGAAAACCTGGCCGAAATCTTCACGCCCAATCCGGCGGCATCGGCCGCGGTGCGCAGTCAGCAGTCGACCGAGGCGAGCAACTCTGGCGCGGCAGGCGGCGCGGGTGCCGCCGGCGTACCGGGCGCGCTCAGCAATCAGCCGGGCGCGAGCGCCAATGCACCCCTGGTGGCAGCTTCTGCGCCGGCAGCGGGTGCCAGCGCCGCCGCAGCAGCAGCAGCCAACACCCGGCGCGACTCGACCGTCAATTACGAGGTGGACAAGACGATCCGGCATACGCGCCAGTCGGTGGGTGGCATCAAGCGACTGTCGGTTGCGGTGCTGGTCAATCATCGCAAACTGGTTGATGAAGAAGGCAAGACCACGACCAAGCCCATGAGCCCGGAGGAGATAGAGCAGATCAATGCGCTGGTCAAGGAAGTGATGGGCTTCAGCAAGGAGCGCGGCGACTCACTCAATGTGACCAACAGCGCTTTCTCGGTGGCCGCAGTGGAACCGATTGTCGAAGTACCGCTGTGGAAGCAGCCCGAAACGCTCGCCATGGCCAAGGACATAGGCCGTTACGTGCTGATTGGGGCGCTTTTGCTGTACCTGGTTTTTGGCATATTGCGTCCGCTGCTGTCCAACCTGAACGTGCCCGATCCACAAGAGATGAGACAAGCTGCCATCGACACCGAAGCCGCGCCCGCCGCGCCGCGGCCGGAGGCCCAGACGGGCAATCTCGACGCCGTGAAACAACTTGCCCGCAGCGAGCCGCAACTGGTCGCCAGCGTGGTCAAGGAATGGGTGAACAAGGATGGATAACGAAGGTCTGGAGCGCAGCGCCATTTTGCTGCTGTCGCTGGGAGAAGAAGGTGCGAGCGAAGTGTTCAAGCATCTGGGTCCGCGCGAGGTGCAGAAACTCGGCTCGGCGATGTCGAATCTGAAGACGGTTACCCGTGAAAAGGTTAACGAGGTGCTGAGCGCCTTTCGCCTCAGAGCCGAAGAAAAATCGCCCCTGGGATTGAACTCGAATGAATACCTGCGCACCGTGCTGACCAACGCGCTGGGTGACGACAAGGCGGGTAATCTGATTGACCGCATCATGGTGGGCGGCGACACCAGCGGCATCGAAGGCCTGAAGTGGATGGATTCTGCAGCAGTGGCTGAGCTGATTCTGAACGAACACCCGCAGATCATCGCCACCATCATCGTGCATCTGGACCGCGACCAGGCCAGTGAAGTGCTGAAGCACTTCGGCGAGCGTTTGCGCAACGATGTGGTGTTGCGCATTGCCACACTGGACGGAATTCAGCCCTCGGCCTTGCGCGAGCTCAATGACGTGCTGACCAAGCTGCTGTCGGGCAACAACAATCTCAAGAAGAGCCAGATGGGTGGCGTTCGCACGGCCGCCGAGATACTCAACTTCATGTCGACCACGATTGAAGGTTCGGTCATGCAGAGCGTCAAGGAGTACGACGCCGAGCTGGCGCAGAAGATTCTGGATGAAATGTTTGTGTTCCAGAACATTGTCGACATTGATGATCGCGGCATCCAGCTGCTGATGCGCGAGGTTCAGTCCGAGTCCCTGATCATCGCCCTCAAGGGCGCCTCGCAGGAGTTGCGCGAGAAGATCCTCTCCAACATGTCGCAGCGCGCCGCCGAGATTCTGCGCGACGATCTCGAGGCCAAAGGGCCGGTGCGCCTGTCCGAAGTCGAAGCCCAGCAGAAAGAAATTCTCAAGATCGTGCGTCGCCTCTCGGACGAGGGTCAGATCGCACTCGGTGGCAAGAGCGATGACGCCTATGTCTGATCTCGCCGCAGCCAAAGAGAGCCGCACCGCGTACCAGCGCTGGGAGCTCGATTCGTTTGATGCACCCGGCTCAGTTGGCGCCAGGGCTGCGGTCGTGCTGCCCACTGCCGCCCAATTGGAGCAGTTGCGCCGACAGGCGCAGGAGGAAGGCTACGCCAAGGGCTATCGCGAGGGCCGCGACAAGGTTGGCGCCGAGGCCCAGCGCCTGCAGCAAATCATCACGGCGTTGGCGCAGGACCTGCAGCGCTTCGATCAGGCTGTGGCAGACGACCTGCTCGGCCTGGTGCTGACAATCAGCAAGCAGGTGTTGCGTCAGGCCATCAAGCTCAAGCCAGAGGTGATTCTGGCGGTGGTCAACGATGTGCTGGCCCAGTTGCCGGCGTCGCATCAGCGCGCGCGTCTGGTGCTGCACCCTGAAGACGCAGCCCTGGTGCGCGCCAATCTGGGCGAGCAGCTCAAGCAGTCGAACTGGGAAATCATTGAAAGCACCGAGATGGCCCGCAGTGGTTGCCGGGTCGAGGCGCCCGAATGCGAAATCGACGCGACACTTGAACGCCGCTGGCAGCGCGTGGTTGAAGGAATGGGGGGCGAAAATGTCTGGGTCGAGTGAGCTCGCTCTGCGCAACGACGGCTGGTGCAAATTCCTGCGCGACTGCAATGAAATGGCGACCAGGGTCAATCCGATGCTGGTCAGCGGTCGTCTGACGCGCGTCGCCGGTCTGGTGATGGAAGCCACCGGTCTGAAGCTGTCGGTGGGCAGCAGTTGCACGGTGGAGTTGCCCAACAACAACTCGATTAACGCAGAGGTGGTGGGCTTTTCTGGCGACCGGCTGTTCCTGATGCCCGCCAGCGAAGTCTATGGAATGGTGCCGGGCGCGCGGGTCTTTCCGATCGATGTCCTGCACTCGCTGCCGCGCATCGGAGGCGCCGTGCGGCCCCTGCGACGCGGGCAGGACCGGTCCAGACACAACCCGGTTGGCCCGGAACTGCTCGGGCGTGTGCTCG
Source organism: uncultured beta proteobacterium (assembly GCA_903897005.1). Lineage (GTDB taxonomy): Bacteria > Pseudomonadota > Gammaproteobacteria > Burkholderiales > Burkholderiaceae_C > Rhodoferax. The sequence goes on from CAITZZ010000246.1 coordinate 5,838, forward strand.
ATGGCGTGGGGCGCCCGCTGGACCGGCTCGGTCCGGTGGTCTGCGCACGCAGCGCGCCCCTGCAGCGCCGTGCCATCAATCCGCTTGAGCGCAGGCCCATCCGGGACGCGCTGGATGTGGGCGTGCGCGCCATCAACGCGCTGTTGACGGTGGGACGCGGCCAGCGCATGGGTCTGTTTGCCGGTAGCGGTGTCGGCAAGAGCGTGCTGCTTGGCATGATGGCGCGCTATACCAGCGCCGACATCATCGTGGTCGGCCTGATCGGTGAGCGCGGCCGCGAAGTCAAGGAGTTCATCGAGGACATACTCGGTCCGCAGGGGCTGGCGCGCTCGGTGGTGGTCGCGGCGCCCGCCGACACCAATCCTCTGATGCGCTTGCAGGGGGCGGCCTACGCCACCGCGATCGCCGAACATTTTCGTGACCAGGGCAAGCACGTGCTGCTGATCATGGACTCGCTCACCCGCTACGCCATGGCGCAACGCGAAATTGCCCTGGCCATTGGCGAGCCACCGGTCTCCAAAGGCTATCCGCCTTCGGTGTTCGCGAAGTTGTCGCAGCTGGTGGAGCGCGCCGGCAACGGCAGCGACGGTGGCGGCTCGATCACCGCTTTTTATACCGTCCTGGCCGAAGGTGACGATCTGCAGGACCCGGTTGTGGACAGTGCGCGTGCCATTCTGGACGGACATATCGTGCTGACGCGAGAACTCGCCGATCAGGGACACTACCCGGCGATCGACATTGAAGCTTCGGTCAGCCGCGTGTTGCCCAACCTGGTGAGCG
>CAITZZ010000247.1 GCA_903897005.1 uncultured beta proteobacterium
GACAGATTGACCAGAATGGACTGGTCGGCACGCATGGTCCTGGCGAGCTTCATGGCGTAGGCCACAGCATGACTTGATTCGAGCGCTGGAATGATGCCCTCGGTACGGCACAGGTAGTGAAAGGCCTGCAAGGCCTCCTGGTCTGTGATGCCGACGTACTCAGCACGACCGATGTCCTTGAGGTAGGCGTGTTCCGGTCCGACGCCAGGATAGTCCAGCCCGGCACTGATGCTGTGCGTTTCGGTGACCTGTCCGTTGTCGTCCTGCAGCACGTAGGTGCGGTTGCCATGCAGAACGCCCGGGCTGCCACGTTGTAGAGAGGCGGAGTGCCGACCCGAGTCGATACCTTCCCCCGCCGCCTCGACACCGATCAGGCGCGTCTCGGCGTGGTTGATGTAAGGGTAAAAAATACCCATGGCGTTGCTGCCGCCGCCAACGCAGGCCAGCACCGCATCGGGCTGTGCACTCGAGCAGCCTTGCGAGCGCAACATCTCGGGCATCTGGACCAGGCACTCCTTGCCGATGACGCTCTGAAAGTCGCGCACCATCATCGGGTAGGGATGCGGGCCGGCTACCGTGCCGATGATGTAGAAGGTGTTGTCGACGTTGGCGACCCAGTCGCGCATCGCCTCGTTCAGCGCGTCCTTGAGCGTGCGACTGCCGCTCTCGACCGGCACCACCGTGGCGCCCAGCAGTTTCATGCGGTAGACATTCGGGCTTTGGCGTTTGACGTCTTCACTGCCCATATAGACCACGCACTGCAGCCCGTAGCGGGCACAGATGGTGGCCGTTGCCACACCGTGCTGACCGGCACCGGTTTCGGCAATCACGCGCGGCTTGCCCATGCGCTTGGCCAGCATGGCCTGACCGATGGTGTTGTTGATCTTGTGGGCGCCGGTATGGTTCAGGTCTTCGCGTTTGAGGAAGATTTGCGCGCCGCCCTGTTCGCGGCTCATGCGGGCGGCGTGATAGACCGGTGAGGGGCGACCGACGAAGTGGGCCAACTCGCTGTTGAACTCTGCCACGAAGGCAGGGTCCTGCTGGTAGCGGGCGTAGGCGGCCGTGAGCTCGCTGATGGCGAAGGTCAGCGTCTCCGAGACGAAACTGCCACCGTAAATTCCGAAGTGACCGCGCAGGTCAGGCTGTTGATAGAGGTTCATGCTTGGTCGGTCGCGCGTACGGCGGCCACAAATTGGTGGATCTTTTCGGGGTCTTTCAGACCCTTGTTGCCGGGGCCTGTGCATTCGACACCCGAGCTCACATCGACGGCCAGGCTAAGACAGCGCTGGCGCAGCCGCAAGATGCCGTCGCCCACGTTTGCAGTGTTCAGCCCACCACTCAAGACGAGGTGAGCGTTGACGCTTGGAGGCAGCAGTGACCAATTGAATGTTTGTCCCGAACCACCATACCCGTCGACCTGTGCGTCGAGCAGGATAGCCTGGGCTCCTGAGTAATCGAGTGCGTATTTTACGAGATCAAACTGCTGCGCCGATCGGCCCGTCGGTATCCGCGCGACGCGCAGATAGGGGTGCTTTCCGCCCTGGCTAGCGGCCAGACACTGGCCGGGTGACTCGTCACCATGCAATTGCAGGGTGGCGCCAGGGATGGCAGCGCAGGCCTCACCGATCCGGCGTGTCGTCTCGTTGACAAACAGCAGGACCGGCGTCACGAAGGGCGGCAAACGCGCAGCCAGTTCGGCGGCGCGATCAATGGATACATGGCGCGGACTTTTCTCATACAGCAC
>CAITZZ010000248.1 GCA_903897005.1 uncultured beta proteobacterium
ACGTGCCTGGCTTTGGCGCCAAGCGCCTGGGCTACCCGCTGCGCGTGGCGTGGCGGAGTCACCGGATCGAGCCCGCCACTGAGCAGCAGCACCGCAGAGCTGGCGGCGGGGATGCTGTAGAACTGAGCTGGCAGCTCGGCGCGGGGCCAGTCGGTGCAGATGCGCTCATAGCTGCGGCCCAGGCTGTCTGCAAAGTCCCGGCCCGGCTGTTCGACGCTCATCTTGATACGGGGAAAGTCTTCCGCACAGACTACCGAGAAGTGCATGCCCATGGCCAGATCAGCGGCGCGTGGCGGCTGCGCTGAAAAACCAAGGCCCAGCAAGGCGTCCCAGCGCCCGAGGGCTGCCTGGTCGATGGCAAAAGGCAAGGCCGACGCCATGGGCGGCCAATATAGAGGCCCCCGAATCAGACCAAGAACCACGTCGCGCGTGATGGAGAGCGACTCGCTGCGTCCGCTAAAGGGGTGCTTGGCCGGCACCGTCTGTGGCAAGGAGGCAAGCAATTGCCCCCAGTGCTGTCGCAAAGCGGGATGCAACTTCTGGCAGGCGCTCTCTTTTTCACAGGCCTGCAGCAAAGCCTCCAACGCGGCCTGGCCATCACCGGAAAAACTCAAGGGCAAGACCATATCGGGCGGCGCCACGCCGTCGATCACGGTGCGCCGAACCGTCGTCGGAAACTGGCGCAGGTACTCCAAGGCGGCTCGCGTGCCATACGAAGCACCGACCAGGTTGATCTTGCCCGCGCCCAGCTTCTCACGCACCGCATCCAGATCCTGCATCGCCAGCAACGTGGTGAAGTAGCGCAGGTCGCCATAAGGCAGCTTCTTGAGCTGTGCCAGGCACTGTGCCATCGCGGCTTCGCGCAAACCGCTGTCGAGTTGCGCGGCCAAAGTGGCGTGGCGAAGGTCATCGCAGAGCAGCGGTGCCGAGCGGCCGGTACCACGCTGATCAACAAACACCAGATCACGCCGATTGTTCAGTCGCGCGAACTGCTGCAACAGCATCGGCGCCACCTTGATCGCGCTCTGGCCCGGTCCACCAGCAAGAAAGAAAACAGGATCGGACTTCTTGCGGCGCGCCAGCGCCGGGACCACCACGTAGTGCACGTCGATGCGCACACCTGCGGCCTGCGTCGGATCGAGCGCACGCGACAGCACACCGCACTGCACCTCGGTCTTGATGCCGGGCACGCGACAGGGCTTCAGCTCCTGTGTGCCAGCCTGCGCGGTCGCGCTCGGCAGAAAAAAGGCGAACAAGAGAGCAAGAGCGGAAAATATTACACGCCAGAAAGAATCCAAAACAGCGACTTTCAGTTCGGAAGAAGGGGTATTCATGCCAGCCCGCAATGTAACTGAAATTTGCGTTTAGACTGATCGACACCGATCAACTGAACCAAGCGGAGGAGATCATGAATACTCGCGTTCCCATGCTGGCTGCGGCCCTCGTCCTGGCCACTTTCTCGGCCAATGCGTCCAACATCGTTGAGTTGTGGAACCAGGTTCCAGCGCCACCCGCGCCCAAGCTAGCCGCGGTGAGCGTAACGGCCAGCGACAGCGCGCTGCTGCTGCTCGATATTGAGCAGGCTACATGCAATCTGGAAGGCCGACCGCGCTGCGTTGCTGCCGTACCAGCCATGGCACAATTCTTGGACCAGGCACGCAAGGCCCGGATGCCGGTGTTCTACAGCAACACGCCACGCGGATCGCGCGAAACCATGTTGCCGCCAGTAGCACCCCGAGACGACGAGCCCATTGTCAAAGCGAGCGTGAACAAGTTCTTCGGCACCAAACTCGATGAGTACCTGAAAGCCAAAAACATCAAGACCGTCATCGTCTGCGGCACCTCGGCTTCAGGCGCAGCGCTGCATACCGCAACCGCTGCCGCGCAGTACGGCTACAAACTGGTGCTGCCGGTGGACTGCGTGCCTGGCAGCGGCCTGTACGAAGAACAGGCAGCGGTCTGGAGCCTGCTCAATGGTCCCGGCACAGCACGCGTGATCACGGCGACCACCCTGGACTTGATCAGGATTGAGTAGTCCCAGCAAGCAGTGACTGCGTTGACGCAAGCCTCTGCATAAAGCGCTCGCACTGCGCCAACTGCGCCAGGCTGACATATTCATCCGGTTGGTGCGCCTGCTCTATGCTGCCCGGGCCGCAAACCACCGTCGGGATGCCGGACTGCTTGAAGAGGCCGGCCTCGGTACCGAAGGCCACCTGTGTGGTGCTGCTCTGACCCGACAGTTGCTGCGCCAAGCGTGTGACCGGATCATCCGCACTGCCCAGAAAACTCGGGATCTCGCAAATGGTTTCGAACCGGAAACCAGCTTCGGGCGCCACTTTCTTCATGGCCACCTCCAGGCTGCGCGCCTCGGCCACAACGCTTTCCTGCATCCGCCTGGCGTCTGCCGTCGGCAGATCACGAAACTCGTAGTGAAACCAGGCATCGCGCGGCACCACGTTGTCGGCAATGCCGCCCTGAAACTGACCGACACTGGCGGTCGAAAACGGCACATCAAATCCTTCATAGCGCGGCTCGTCACGCTCAAAGCCTTCGGCCATGTCGCGCACCTTGCCAATCAAGCGTGCCGCCATCTCGATCGCGTTGACCGACTTGGGCGTCAGCGATGAATGGGCCTCCTTGCCGCGCACGCAGCAGCGATAGCGGTAGACACCCTTGTGCGCAATCGCCGGCACCATGCGGGTCGGCTCCCCAATGATGCAGGCCAGCGGCTTGATGCCGGCATCGCGCAAGTCGGCAATCAACTCGCGCACACCAAAACACCCGACCTCTTCGTCGTAGCTCAGAGCCAGGTGCACGGCAAACGGTGCCGTGCTGTTAAGGAATTGTTCGGCGTGCGATAGCGCAACGCCAATAAAGCCCTTCATGTCGGCACTGCCGCGACCGTAAAGACGCGGCTCCGCCCCCTCTTTCACCAATGCGCCCAGCGGCGGCACGGACCAGTCCTGGCCGTCCCAGGGAACGGTGTCGGTGTGGCCGGACAGAATGATGCCAGCCAACTTGCTTTCACCCAGCGTGGCAAACAGATTGGCCTTGGACTTGTCGGCGTTGTAGCTGAGCCGGCTCCTGACGCCAAGGCGCTTGAGTTCGTCGCGGACAAAGTGAATCAGTTCCAGATTCGAGTTCTGGCTCACGGTGTTCATTCGGATCAGCGACTGAACGAGCTGCAGGGCGTTGGTTGAAATCATGACTGAATTGTCCATCAATTGGCACCAGGACGCGCCCTACAATTCAAAGCGAAAGCGTCCTCGCCCCGGCGGGCGCTCTGCCATCCACCCAAAGGAATACCCATGTCACTGGACAGCCTGTTTCAGCCCTTTCAATTCAAATCGCTCAAATTGCCCAACCGGGTGGTGATGGCGCCCATGACGCGCTCCTTTTCGCCCGGCGGTATTCCGACCGAGTTGGTGGCCCAGTACTACGAGCGCCGCGCCAAGGCTGCCGTTGGTCTGATCATTTCCGAGGGCACCGTGGTGAACCGTCCTTCTTCTTCCAACGATCCGAACGTGCCGCGCTTCTGGGGTGCCGAGGCCCTTCCCGCCTGGAAGAAGGTCATCGATGCCGTGCACGCCGCGGGCGGCGTCATGGCGCCGCAACTCTGGCACATGGGTGCTGTGCGCAACCGCCGCTCAGACTGGCTTCCACCGGCGCCGATGGAAGGTCCGTCCGGGTTGTCAGCACCGGGCAAGCAGTTTGGCGAAGCCATGAGCGATGCCGCCATTGCCGACACCATCGCCGCCTTCGCCCAGGCGGCGGCGGATGCGCAGTCACTCGGCTTTGATGCCATCGAACTGCACGGTGCCCATGGTTACCTGATAGACCAGTTCTTCTGGGACGGCACGAATCAGCGCAGCGACCGCTTTGGTGGCCAGACGCTGGTAGAGCGCAGCCGGTTTGCCGTCGAGATCCTCAAGGCCGTGCGCGCGCGGGTCGGCCCCGACTACCCGGTCGTCATCCGTCTGTCACAGTGGAAGCAGCAGGATTACGCAGCGCGCCTGGCCACAACGCCACAGGAAATGGAAGACTGGCTGCGCCCGCTGGCAGACGCCGGAGCCGACATTTTTCATTGCTCACAACGCCGCTTCTGGGAGAGCGAATTCGAGGGTTCCGATCTGAACTTTGCCGGCTGGGCCAAAAAGCTCACCGGCAAGCCCACCATCACGGTCGGCTCGGTCGGTCTCAGCGGTGAGTTCATTGCCGCGTTTGGCGGTGAATCGTCCAAGCCGGCGTCGCTCGATGAGTTGCTGCGCCGACTCGACCGTGGCGACTTCGATCTGGTGGCCGTAGGCCGGGCCTTGATCACCGATCCGCAGTGGGTACAGAAGGTGCGCGACGGGCTGCACGACCAGTTGCTGGACTTCTCCCCGTCGGCGCTGGCGACGCTGTTCTAGTCCTGCGCTCCCGACCGACTGGCGCGAATGGCAACCGCGCAGTATTTGAACTCCGGAATCTTCCCGACCGGGTCCAGTGCGGCGTTGGTCAACAGATTGGCTGCCGCCTCGCTGTAGGCAAAGGGCATGTACACCGTGCCATCTGGCGTGCCATCGTCGCGCCGCAAGTTGACTTTGACGCTGCCACGGCGTGAGCACAGAGTAACCATCGCTCCGGCGTTCACGCCCAGACGCGCCAACTCGCGGCCGTTGACCGAAGCGGTCGCCATCGGCTCGAGTGCGTCCAGTACTCTGGACCGGCGTGTCATGCTGCCGGTATGCCAGTGTTCGAGCTGCCTCCCGGTGATCAAGACCATGGGGTAATCCAGGTCCGTTCTTTCGTTGGCGGCAATCAGCGTGGTGGGAACCAGATGCGCCATGCCATCGGCTGTCTGAAAATGATCGGCGAACAGAATGGGCTGACCCGGATCATCCGCACTCAGGCAGGGATAGGTCACGCTGCCCTCGTGCTGCAAACGCTCCCAGCTAACGCCGCCCATGGAGGCCTGCATGGCCTGGCGCATTTCTTCAAACACGGCAGCCACACCATCGCTCTCACCCGCATAGGCCCAGTTCAAACCCATGCGCTCTGCAATCTGTTGAATGATCCACAAGTCAGGTCTGGCATCGCCCGGCGGCTCGACCGCCGCACGCCCGAGCTGCAGCATCCGGTCAGTATTGCTGACGGAACCGGTCTTTTCAGGCCAGGCGGTGGCCGGCAGCACCACATCGGCCAGCCAGGCGGTTTCGGTCATGAAGATGTCCTGCACCACCAGATGCGACAGTGACGCCAGCGCGTGGCGCACATGGTTCAAATCAGGATCGCTCATGGCCGGGTTCTCACCCATGATGTACATGCCGCGCACCTTGTGCGGATCGTCCTCACTCACCAGCACCTGGCGCATGATTTCGACCACCGTGTAGCCGTTCTGCTCATCCAACGCACAGCCCCAGAATTTCTCGAACCAGTCGTGTGCCGCCTTGTTCGTGACGCGCTGGTAATTGGGGAACATCATCGGAATCAGGCCCGCGTCGCTGGCGCCTTGCACATTGTTCTGTCCGCGCAGCGGGTGCAGTCCGGTGCCGGGCTTGCCGATCTGCCCAGCCACCATGCACAGGGCAATCAGTGCGCGCACATTGTCGGTGCCGTGCACGTGCTGGCTGACCCCCATGCCCCAGAAGATCATGGCGCCTTTGGCCTTGGCGTAGGCGCGAGCTACTTCCCGAATCGCATGCGCCTCAATGCCGCACACCGGCGCCATCGCTTCCGGGCTGAAACCCTGCACGCCGGCGCGCACGGCCTCGAAATTGCTGACGCGCGAAGCAATGAAGGCCGGATCGGTCAGTCCCTCTTCGATCAGCGTGTAAATCATGGCATTGATCAGGGCGACATCGGTGTCTGCTTTGAAGCGCAGGCTGCGCCAGGCGTGGCGAACCAGATCGGTGCCGCGCGGATCGGCTACGACGATCTTCAGCCCGCGCTGGGCCGCGTTCTTCATCCAGGTAGCGGCCACCGGGTGGTTGCTCGATGTATTGGAGCCGATCACCAGAATCAGCTCGGCGTGCTCAACATCGCGCACCTGATTGCTGACCGAGCCTGAACCCACGCCTTCGAGCAGCGCCGCCACACTGGAGGCGTGGCACAGGCGCGTGCAGTGATCCACGTTGTTGGAGCCAAAGCCGGTGCGCACCAGTTTCTGGAACAGATAGGCTTCTTCGTTGCTGCCCTTGGCTGAACCCAGGCCGGCCAGTGCCTTGTTGCCATGCTGATCGCGCAGTTGCTTGAGCGAGTGCGCTGCGAGATCGAGCGCCTCTTCCCAACTCGCCGGCCTGAATACGCTGGACCAGTCAGCGCTGTCGCGATTCAAGGTTTGCAGCAGCGCCGGATCCTTGGCCACACCCTCACGGCGAATCAGCGGCACCGTCAGGCGCTGCGGACTGTGCACATAGTCGAAGCCGAAGCGGCCCTTGACGCAGAGCCGCTGCGCGTTGGCGGGACCCTCGCGTCCGAGCACGCCAATGATTTTGTTGTCTTTGACCTGGTAGCTCAGCAGGCAACCGACGCCGCAAAACGGGCAAACTGAATCCACCACCTTGTCTGCCACCAGCGCAGCGTCGCCGCGCCGGGGCAGAAGAGCGCCAGTGGGACAAGCCTGCACGCATTCACCACAAGCAACGCAGGAACTGCTGCCCAGCGCATCACCGAGGTCAAACACAATGCTGCTGTGGGCACCGCGCCCGGCCAGGCCGATAACGTCGTTGACCTGCAGATCGCGGCAGGCGCGCAGGCAGCGCGTGCACTGGATGCAGGCGTCCAGATTCACTGTGATGGCAGGATGCGAGTCGTCTGGCGTGACAGAGCTGCGGCGCAAGGCCAGCAGTTCCGGGCGCGGCGTCACACCCAGGCGCAGCGCCCAATGGCTTAACTCACCGTACTGCCCAGGCACACTGGATCCCGGGTCAAGCCCGGGATGACAGATTGCCGCCTCGGGGTGACGGATGGCCTCACCTGGATGGCAGATGACCTCACCTGGATGGCAGAGGGCCTCACCTGGATGGCAGAGGGCCTCACTTGCGTGACAGGGGTTTGTCATTGCGGCCACCGAGCCGCAATCCATGCTGGCATCATCACCATGGCGCTCGGAGCCGCCATCGGGCAGGTCCGCCAGCAACATTTCCAGCACCATCTTCTGGCTCTTGACAGCGCGCTCGCTGCTGCTGTGCACTTGCATGCCGGCTGTGACCTGGCGGCAGCAACTCGCCGCCAACTGGCGCTCGCCCTCGATTTCAACCATGCAAGCGCGGCAATTGCCGGCAACGCCCAGCCCCTCCTTGAAGCAAAGATGCGGAATCTCGACGCCGTGACGCTGCGCCGCCTGCAGGATGCTCTCACCCTGCTGTGCCTGCAGCGTCGCATGGTTGAGCTTGAAGCTCAGTTCTGCCACGTCAGCCGCCAATCTCGTGTGCAAAGTACTTCTGCACGCAGCGCACCGGGTTCGGTGCTGCCTGACCGAGGCCGCAGATCGAGGCATCGACCATGACCGTACACAAATCATCCAGCGTCGCCATGTCCCAGACCGACGCCTGCATCAGCACCGCAGCCTTGGCCGTGCCGATGCGACACGGCGTGCACTGGCCGCAACTCTCTGAAGCAAAAAACTGCATTGCATTGAGCGCCGCGGCCCGCGCACTGTCATGCTGGCTGAGCACCACCACCGCAGCAGAACCGATGAAACAGCCATAGGGCTGCAAGGTATCAAAGTCGAGCGCCAGATGGCTCAGGCTGGCCGGCAGTATGCCGCCCGAGGCACCCCCCGGCAGGTAGGCATACAGTTTGTGCCCCTCGACCATGCCGCCACAGTGCTCGTCAATCAACTCCTGAACACTGATGCCTGCCGGCGCCAGTTTGACACCGGGGAGTTTCACGCGACCGCTGACGCTGAAGGAACGCAGACCGTGGCGACCCTGGCGGCCGAAGCTGTTGAACCAGTGCGGACCCTTTTCAAGGATTTCGCGCACCCAGTACAGGGTCTCGAAGTTGTGTTCCAGCGTCGGTCTGCCAAACAAACCGACCTCGGCAAGATACGGTGGACGCAGCCGCGGCTCACCGCGTTTGCCTTCAATGCTCTCGATCATGGCCGATTCCTCGCCGCAGACATAGGCACCGGCACCACGGCGCAGCTCGATGTGGGGCAAAGGGCAAGGCGGGTCGGCCTGCATAGCCTCAATCTCGCCGGCCAGCATCCGGCGTGCATCGTGGTACTCGTCACGCAGATAGATGTAGCAGGCTTCGGTGCCAGCGACCTGCGCCGCAATCAGCATGCCTTCCAGAAAGCGGTGCGGGTCGCGCTCCAGGTATGTGCGGTCCTTGAACGT
>CAITZZ010000249.1 GCA_903897005.1 uncultured beta proteobacterium
CAGCACAAACCACAGACGCTTGTTGCGGAGAGCGATGCGGTGGGTGGCGCAGCGAAATCAAGGAGGAGGCCGCAGGCCGGGGGACATTCGCGGAGCCACCCATTGCGTCGCTCTCCGCCCACACAAGTCTGACACTCGGACTTGCGAATTTCGGAACACTCACTAGGATGCGACCATAGTAGGATCAGCGTCACATCAACGGAGACTAAAGTGGACATTGAACAGTTCATGCAGGGTTACAAGAACGCTTGGGAAGGCAAGGATGCCGATGCGTTTTGTGCGCTCTTTGCCGAGGACGGCATCTATCACAACACACCGTTTGCCGTGCAGCACGGCCATGTGCAACTGGCGGCCTACTGGCAACGCATCAAGCTGCAGGAGGACATTGAACTCTCGTACGAGGTTCTGTCCTCAGGCACTGACGGCGGCATGGCGCACTGGCACGTCACTTACCAGGTCGCCTCCGAAGAGCTCTTTCAAATCTGGGCTGCTTCGACCGGCACCAATCTGATTGCACGCAAGCCGGGCGATCCGCTGCCGCGCATGGTGCTCGACGGCGTGTTGCAGGCTTCTTTTGATGCGGGCTTGTGCCGGGAATGCCGCCTCTGGTGGCACAGCATGGCCGTCGGGTGACAATCAGCGCATGACTACTCAACAGAAAATTGCCTTGTCCATGCTGGACCTGGTTGCCGTGCGCGAGGGCGGCACGGTCGCTGAAGCCCTGGCGATTTCCTTGCGCACAGCGCAGCATGCCGAGTCGCTTGGCTTTACACGCTACTGGTTGGCCGAACACCACAATATGGCGGGCATTGCCAGTTCGGCGACGGCCGTCCTGGTCGGGTATATCGCCGGCGGCACCGAGCGCATCCGCGTTGGCTCGGGCGGCGTCATGCTGCCCAACCACGCCCCGCTGGTGGTGGCCGAGGCCTTTGGTACGCTGGCCGAGTTGTACCCGGGGCGCATTGATCTGGGTCTGGGGCGCGCTCCCGGCACTGACGCTTTCACCATGCGTGCGCTGCGTCGCGATCGGGTCGAAACCGAGCAGGATTTTCCGCGCGACGTGAGCGAACTGCAGCAGTTGCTGGCGCCGGCGCGACCGGGTCAGCGTTTGATCGCCATGCCGGGTGCAGGCACCGAGGTGCCGATCTGGTTGCTAGGCTCCAGCCTGTTCTCTGCGCAATTGGCAGCCGAGCGCGGTCTGCCTTATGCCTTTGCAGCTCACTTCGCGCCACGCCTGATGCAGCAAGCGCTTGCGCTGTACCGCAGCCTGTTTCGCCCATCGACGACACTCAGCAAGCCGCGCGTCGTGATTGGCGTGCCACTGATTGCTGCGCCAAGCGATGACGAGGCCGAGTTTCTTGCCAGCAGCACCTACCAGCGTGTGCTGGGCATCCTGACCGGCGAGCGCAAGCGCTTGCAGCCGCCGGTGCAGGATTTTGCCCAAGGCTTGCAGCCGCAAGAGCGCGCCGCCATCGCCGATTTCCTCGGCGCAGCCGTGATTGGCGGACCCGACAAGGTGCGCGCTGGGCTTGCCGCGCTGGCGCAAGCCACCGCTGCGGACGAATTCATGCTGGTATGCGATGTCTTTGACCCGGCCCTGCGCCTGCGTTCGCTGGATATTGCTGCGGCGGTTTGAACCCGTTGTCTGTCATGAAAGTCGATCACCGAAACGTTCGAATTGCGCGGGTGGAAACTTGAAGACCGAGCAAGACCTGCTGGAAATCGTGCTGTCGCGCCATGGCCGGCAGTCAGACATGCTGCTGCAGATTCTGCGCGAGCTGCAATCTGCCCTGGGCTGGCTGTCGCGATCGACCCTGAGCCAGGTGGCCCTAGCGCTGGACCTGCCCCTGGCGCAGGTGCAGGGCGTGTCCGGGTTTTACCGCTTTCTGCACGAGCGCCCGGTGGGCAGCTACCGGGTTCTTTTCAGCGACAACGTGACGGACCGCATGCTTGGCAGCGAGGCGCTGCTGGCTGATCTCTGTCAGCGCCTGGGGGTCCTGCCCGGTGAAATGAGCAGGGACGCACTGGTGAGCGTGGATAGAACTTCCTGCACCGGCTTGTGTGACCAGGGCCCAGCCCTGCTGCTCAACCACCACCATGTCGTGACACGCCTGGACGGCGAACGCGTGGCACAAATCGCTGAGCTGATCTGTCAGCGCGTGCCTCCTGCCGAGTGGCCCGCGCACTGGTTTGAGGTGCAGGACAACATTCGCCGTGCTGACGTGCTGCTGGGTCAGCCCCTGGCGCCGGGGCGGGCACTGAGCGCAGCGCTGGAGCGCGGAGCCGAGGCGACGCTGGGCGAGATCAAGACATCGGGTCTGCGCGGCCGCGGTGGTGCCGGCTTTGCGACCGCACTCAAATGGGGCTTGTGCCGCGAGGCAGCGGGTGCGCAGCGATTCGTGGTCTGCAATGCTGATGAAGGCGAGCCCGGCACCTTCAAGGACCGGGTGCTGTTGAGCCGCTTTGCCGACGCCGTGTTCGAGGGCATGACGGTGGCCGCGTACGTGATCGGCGCACAGCGCGGCTTTCTTTACCTGCGTGGCGAGTACCGCTATCTGCTCGAGTTCTTGCAATCGGTACTGCAACGCCGGCGCGCAGCCTGCCTGCTGGGCAATGCCATCCTGGGGCGCAGCGGATTCGACTTCGACATTGACATTCACATCGGGGCCGGCGCCTACGTGTGCGGGGAAGAATCCGCGCTGATCGAGTCGCTCGAAGGCAAACGTGGCACGCCGCGTATCCGACCGCCGTTTCCGGTGCAGCAGGGCTATCTGGGTTTTCCCACGGTGGTCAACAACGTCGAAACGTTTTGCGCTGCGAGCCAGATTGCGCTGCGTGGTGGCGCCTGGTGGTCGGAAATAGGCACGGCGCAGTCGAGCGGCACCAAGATCCACTCGGTCTCAGGCGACTGCGAGCGTCCGGGCCTGTACGAGTACCCGTTTGGCACAACGGTCGAACGCATACTGCAGGACTGCGGGGCGCTGGACGCGCAGGCGGTGCAACTCGGCGGCCCCTCCGGTGTCTGTCTTTCGAGGTCCGATTTCGGTCGTCGCATTGCCTTTGAGGACCTGCCCACAGCCGGGGCTTTCATGGTGTTTGACGCTTCGCGCGACATGTTCGAAGTGGCGCGTGCCTTTGCCCATTTTTTTGCCCATGAGAGCTGCGGCTTTTGCACGCCATGTCGGGTCGGCACCGAACTCCTGGCACGGCGCATGGACAAACTCGCTGCCGGTCGTGGCTCCGGCGCCGACATCGCTGTGCTGTTCGAACTCGACCGACTGCTGCACAGCGCCAGTCACTGCGGCCTGGGCGCCAGCGCCGCCAACCCGCTGCGCGACACCATCGCCAAATTCCGTCCGGCTTATGAGCAACGCCTGAAGTGGCTGCATTTCGAGCCGGCTTTCGATCTTGACAGCGAACTCTCCGTCGCCCGGCGCTTGACCCATCGCGACGACGCCGGCGCGCATCTGGAGAACGAAACATGAGCACGGCCAGTTTGAACACACCGACTTTCACGCTGGACGGCGTCGAGATCGGCTTTGTGGCAGGCCAGACGGTGCTGCAGGCGGCCACGCGCGCTGGTCGCTACATTCCGCACCTGTGCTGGCATGAGGAGTTTCCGGCCCATGGTTCCTGCCGTCTGTGTGGCGTGAAGGTCGGCGGCCACATGGTCTGCGCCTGCACGCTGCAGGCCGCTGCCGATCTGGAAGTAGAAAGCAATACCGATGAGCTCAATGGCCAGCGCAAGAAGCTGCTGCAGATGCTGTTCATCGAAGGCAACCACTTCTGCCCGAGTTGCGAAAAAAGCGGCAACTGCCTGCTGCAGGCAACCGCCTATGCGATGGGCATGGAGGCACCGCACTTCGAGGAGTTCTATCCGGACCGGCCGGTGGACGCCAGCCACCCCGACATCCTGCTGGACTTCAACCGCTGCATCCTGTGTGCCCTGTGCGTGCGCGCCAGCCGCGATGTCGACAACAAGAGCGTCTTTGCCATTGGCGGCAGGGGCATCTCGAGCCGACTCCTGGTCAACAGCGAATCAGGCACCCTGGCCGATACCGACATGACGCTGCAGGACCGCGCTGCGACGATCTGTCCGGTAGGCGTGATCCTGCCCAAGCGGCGCGGTTTTGCGATTCCGATCGGGCAGCGGCGTTTTGACCTGCAGCCCGTGTCGGAGCCGGGACCGGGAGAACGCCCTTGAGCCCCGGCGCCTTCCCACGTTCCCCGCGCAAGCTCAAGCTGGCCACGGTGTCACTCGCAGGCTGCTTTGGTTGCCACATGTCCTTTCTTGATATCGATGAGAGGATTCTTGAATTGATCGAGCGCGTGGAGTTCGATCGCTCGCCGCTGACCGACATCAAGCGGCTTGGGTCCTGCGACGTCGGCTTGATCGAAGGCGGCCTGTGCAACGCCGAGAACGTGCAGGTGCTGCGTGAGTTTCGCGCCCGTTGCAAGACCCTGGTGGCGGTGGGTGCCTGCGCCATCAACGGCGGCCTGCCGGCGCAGCGCAACCATCTGGATCTGGCGGGATTGCTGACCGAGGTCTACCGCAGTCGCGCCGGCATGAGTGCTGGCAGTGCGATTCCCAATGACCCCGAACTGCCGCTGCCGCTGAACAAGGTGCGCCCGATTCATGAGGTGGTGCAGGTGGACTACTTTTTGCCCGGCTGTCCGCCTTCGGCCCAAGCGTTCTGGTCCTTCCTGAATGACCTGATTGCCGGGCGCACCCCACATCTGAGTGGCAGCTTGCTGCGCTATGACTGAGGGAGACAGTAATTGCCGATATACCCATTTCCAATGCTTGCAAACACTGGATACCGGGTCGAGCCCGGTATGACAATGTTGATGTCCGAAAGTTCCATGCATGACGCTTTTGTTTGAAACAGCTGCTCCCGAGGCCGTTGCCAGTGGCTTGCGCCGCGTTGCCATTGACCCGGTCTCCAGAGTCGAAGGCCACGGCAAGGTGACGATCCTGCTCGACGCACAAAACCGCGTGCAGCAGGTTCGTCTGCACATCGTGGAATTTCGTGGTTTCGAGAAATTCATTGAAGGCCGGCCCTATTGGGAAATTCCCGTGATGGTGCAGCGCCTGTGCGGCATCTGTCCGGTGTCGCACCATCTGGCGGCATCCAAGGCCTTTGACCGGGTGCTGGGAGCCACGGTGACCCCTTCTGCACAGAAGATTCGCCGCCTCATGCACTACGCCCAGGTCATGCAATCGCATGCCTTGCACTTCTTCTACCTGGCAGCACCCGATCTGCTGTTTGGCTTTGACTCCGAGGCGAACCGGCGCAACATCGTGGGTGTGGCGCAAGCGCATCCGGAGATCGCCAGAAAGGGCGTGTTGCTGCGCAAGTTCGGTCAGGAACTGATACGCGCCACGGCCGGCAAGCGCATCCACGGCACAGGCTCGGTGCCGGGCGGTGTCAACAAGCATGTCAGCGCGCAGGACCATGCCCTGCTGCAGCGGGACTTGCCACAGATGCTGGCCTGGGCACAGGACGCGGTGCAGATCGCCGTCCAACTGCACGCGCAGAACCCTGTGCTGTATGACAGCTTTGGCCACGTTCCCTCCAGCATCCTGTCGCTGGTGCGAGCGGACGGGGCGCTGGACCTGTACGACGGCGCCATCCGCGTTCGAGATGCTGCAGGCAAGATCCTGTTTGACGCCGTGCGGGATCAGGACTATCTTGACCTGATCGAGGAGGAAGTCAAGCCTTGGACTTACATGAAATTCCCGTTTCTCAAGCATCTGGG
This sequence comes from uncultured beta proteobacterium, assembly GCA_903897005.1. GTDB lineage: Bacteria > Pseudomonadota > Gammaproteobacteria > Burkholderiales > Burkholderiaceae_C > Rhodoferax. The sequence continues at coordinate 5,761 of CAITZZ010000249.1, forward strand.
AGCCGAGCTGGGCAGCTACCGGGTCGGCCCGCTGTCGCGCTTGCAGAACTGCGACTTCATCCCCAGTGAGCTGGCAGAAGTGCAGCGTCGCGAGTTTGTTGCTGCCGGTTGCGGTAAGCCGGTGCAGGCGGTGCTGGCCTACCATTGGGCGCGCATGGTTGAGTTGTTGCACTGCGTCGAAGTGATCAAGGGCCTGCTGGATGATCCCGATATCCTGCGCGGTGAGCTGATGGCGCAGGGCACACGCCAGCGCTCAGGGGTGGGCGTGATCGAGGCACCGCGTGGTACCTTGATCCACCACTACGAAGTGGGCGAGGATGATCTGGTGACGCGCTGCAACCTGATTGTCTCCACGACCCACAACAACCAGGCCATGAACCAGGCCGTGCGCTCGGTGGCAAGTCAGTACCTCGATGGTCGCGAGCTGACCGAAGGCCTGCTCAATCACATCGAAGTGGCGATCCGTGCTTTTGACCCCTGTCTTTCGTGCGCCACCCATGCGCTCGGTCGGATGCCGCTGGATGTGAGCTTGCTTGGCCCGGGCGGTGAGCTGATCGACCGTGTGCAGAAGTCCCAGCAAGGAGTCTTGCAGCGCAACTCCTCTGCCCCGGCGGCAAGCCTTGCATGAACGCATTGACCGGCGCAGTCGCGCCGCTGCTGGTGTTTGCCTGGGGCAACCGCAGTCGGGGTGATGATGGGCTCGGCCCCCTGTTGCTGGACCGTCTGCGCGCTTTGCTGCCGGCGGACTCAGGTGTGGACTGTCTTGAAGACTACCAATTGCAGATTGAGCATGCGCTGGATTTGCCGGGACGCTCGCGCGTGCTGTTTGTCGATGCCAGCCTGACTTGCCGTGCGCCGTTTGAAGTGATCCGTCTGGCGCCGGCCAGGGACGCCAGCATGGGTACGCACACCTTGTCGGCGCAAGCCCTGCTGCAGGTGTTTTGCGACCTGCATGGCCACGCGCCACCAGCGTCCACGCTGCTCGCGATTCGCGGTGAAGCTTTCGAACTGGGTTCGCCGCTGAGCCCTGCCGCCAACGCTCATCTGGAAAGGGCGCTGGTTTGGTGCAGGCATTGGCTCACTCCGATGGCGTTGGAGAGACCGGAAGCATTCGAGGGATAATCGCGTTCGCTAATCGCGCGAGTGCGATCGGAGGATCATGTTAAGCAAGATGAAACGCTGGATTGCACCGCCTGTCTTTCAAGGCGATGAGGAAAAAACACGCCGGGCCAGTTTTCTCAACGAATTTATTGGTGTCAATCTGCTTTTTGCGGGTCTGATCGCTGTTGCCGTCTTCGTCGGCAGCAATGTCTCTGCCAGCTCGAAAATGGTTCCGATTCTGTGGCTGGTCTTGCTTGCACTGGGCTGGCGCATCCTGCACAGGGGCCACATTGCCTTGGTTGCGTTCGCCCTGCCGGTAGTCTGCTTTGTTGTTTTAACAGCTGCGAATATCAGTCTGGGGACCGTGCGCACACCGACGACGTCCCTCTACGTCATTTGGATCCTCGTGGTGGGCATGCTGTTTCAGCTGCCGGGAATTCTGATCGCCACCAGCGTCAGCTCACTGGCTGTGCTGGGCTTGATCATTGCAGAAAACGCTGCCTGGTTGCCGCAGCCCAATTACAGCGTCGGCGTAACGCAGTGGTTGAACTACTCTGTGTTGTTCTGCATGACCGCGGGTATGGTCTATTACGGCAACCGGACAATCCGAAGCGCCCTG
>CAITZZ010000250.1 GCA_903897005.1 uncultured beta proteobacterium
ATGGCGGTGGTGACGGCGCTGAAGAATAGCAAGGGCGATGCCACAGCCAACACTCTGATCAAGACCATGGAAGGCATGAGCTTTGAGACGCCCAAGGGCAAGATGACCTTCCGCAAGGACGATCACCAGGCGCTGCAGAGCATGTACCACTTCAAAATCAAGGTGGATCCGGCCTTTGTCTGGGGCGTGCCGGAACTGGTGCACGAGATCAAAGCCGAAGAGATGCAGATTCCGATCCGCAACAAGCGGTAGCTGGAATTGTCATCCCGGGCTCGACCCGGGATCCAGTGCCTCAAGCATCATGGATTGCGGGTCAGGCCCGCAATGACATGCCAACAATTGTTCCCATCCTTATTGGGTCCATCCCCGATGCTCGAAACCAAAGAACTCACGGTCCGCTTCGGCGGCCATGTGGCGGTGAACGCTGTCAGCTGCGCCTTCAAGCCCGGCACACTGACAGCCATCGTCGGCCCCAACGGCGCTGGCAAGACCACTTATTTCAATCTCATTTCCGGGCAGCTCAAGGCCAGCTCGGGCGAGGTTTTTCTCAACGGCAACAGCCTGGCCGGGCTGAGCCCGTCGGCGCGCACGCGGGCCGGTTTGGGGCGTGCTTTTCAGTTGACCAATCTATTTCCCAATCTGTCGGTGCTGGAAAACGTGCGCCTGGCGGTGCAGGCGGCACGCGCAGGCTCCCATCTCAGGGGCCTGAACCTGTGGAGCATCTGGAGTGACCACAAAGCCCTGACCGAGTTGGCCCAGGAGGTTTTGTCAGCGGTAGCAATGAACGACAAAGCGGATACGCCGGTAGCCAGTTTGCCGCACGGCGACCAGCGCAAGTTGGAGGTGGCGCTGCTCATGGCGCTGGAGCCCGATGTATTCATGTTCGATGAGCCAACCGCCGGCATGAGCGCCGACGAAGCACCGGTGATCCTGAACCTGATCCGCAAGCTCAAGGATGACCCACGCAAGACCATCCTGCTGGTAGAACACAAGATGGATGTGGTGCGCGAACTGGCAGACCGCATCATCGTGTTGCACAACGGTGCCCTGGTGGCCGATGGCGACCCCTCGGCGGTGATCGCGTCGCCGATCGTGCAAGAAGCTTATCTCGGTGTGGCGCCATCAGACGCAGGAGTGCCGGCATGAGCGGTGAACTTCTCAAGCTCGACGGCGTGCACACCCACATCGGGGCCTATCACATCCTGCACGGTGTGGACCTGGTGCTCCCGCGCGGTGAACTCACCATGCTGCTCGGGCGCAATGGCGCTGGCAAGACCACCACGCTGCGCACCATCATGGGCCTGTGGCATGCCAGCCAGGGCAGCATCAGCTTCGGTGAGCGCGATATCACACGCCTTGCCACACCGGACATCGCGGGACTTGGCATAGCCTACGTGCCGGAAAACATGGGCATTTTTTCGGACCTGAGCGTGAAAGAAAACATGTTGCTGGCGGCGCGCTCGGCTCGTCGCGCCAGTCAGATGGACGAGCAGCGACTGAAGTGGATTTTTTCGCTCTTTCCCGCGGTGGAAAAATTCTGGAATCACCCAGCTGGCAAGCTCTCGGGTGGCCAGAAGCAGATGCTGGCCGTGGCGCGCTCCATCGTCGAGCCGCGTGAACTGTTGATCGTGGATGAGCCCAGCAAGGGCCTGGCGCCGGCCATCATCAACAACATGATTGATGCCTTTGGTGAACTCAAGGCGACCGGCACCACGCTCTTGCTGGTGGAGCAGAACATCAACTTTGCCAAGCGTCTGGGCGACCGCGTCGCGGTCATGGACAACGGCCGTGTCGTGCATGCCGGTGCCATGCAGGCTTTTGCCGAAGATGAGGAACTGCAGCACAAGCTGTTGGGGCTGGCGATATGAAAATTGATTTTGACTGGAAGCCCCTGGCATTGGTGCCACTGCTGGCGCTGGGAGTGCTGCCCTTCATCGGCTCCGGCTCGACCTGGCTGACGCTGACCGTGGCCGGACTGGCGATGGGCATGATCATCTTCATCATCGCGTCCGGCCTGACGCTGATCTTCGGCCTGATGGATGTGCTCAATTTTGGCCATGGCGTGTTCATTGCGCTGGGCGCTTTTGTCGCCACCACGGTGCTCGGGCTGATGGGCGACTGGACCGGCTCGGCTGAGCTCTGGCGCAACTTGCTGGCCGTGTTTGTTGCGATGCTGGTGGCGATGGCGGTGTCCGGCGCCGTCGGGCTGGCCTTCGAGCGTTTCATCGTGCGTCCGGTCTATGGCCAGCATCTGAAACAGATTCTGATCACCATGGGCGGCATGATTATTGGCGAGGAACTCATCAAGGTGATCTGGGGCCCGCAGCAGATTGCTTTGCCGCTACCTGAAGCGCTGCGCGGCGCGGTGCTGCTGGGCGACTCGGCGATCGAGAAATACCGCTTGCTGGCAGTGCTCGTCGGCGGCGCTGTTTTTGCGCTGCTGGCCTGGACCCTGAATCGCACCAAGATTGGCCTGCTGATCCGTGCCGGGGTGCAGGACCGCGAGATGGTGGAGTCGCTTGGTTACCGCATCCGGCGTCTGTTTGTCGGCGTCTTCGTGGTCGGCAGCGCACTGGCCGGCTTGGGTGGCGTGATGTGGGGCATGTACCAGCAGAACGTGGTACCGCAGATGGGGGCGCAGGTCAATGTGCTGATCTTCATCGTCATCATCATCGGCGGCCTCGGATCCACCGGGGGCGCATTGATGGGGGCCTTGTTGGTTGGGCTGATGGCCAACTACACGGGCTTCCTGCTGCCCAAGGTGGCGCTGTTTTCGAACATTGCGCTGATGGTCGCGATTCTGCTTTGGCGACCGCAGGGTGTGTACCCTGTGGCGAACCGCTAGTCTGGAGTATTCATGTTGACAAGACTACTCTCCAATGACTTCCCGCGCAGTCGTGTGCTGGCAGTCCTACTCGTGCTGGTGCTCATTGCATTGGCGGGAACGCCTTTCATTTTTCCGGGGGTGAAGGCTCTGAATGTGGCGGCCAAGGTGCTGGTCTTCATTGTGCTGGTTGCCAGTTTCGACCTTTTGCTGGGCTTTACCGGTATCGTCAGTTTTGCTCACACCATGTTTTTTGGCATCGGCGCCTATGGCATCGCAGTAGCCACCACCCGCATCGGGCCGACCTGGGAGGCGCTCGCGGTCGGACTGGCAGGCGCCTTGGCGCTTTCACTGTTGCTGGCGCTGTTGGTGGGATTGTTCTCGCTGCGGGTCAGAGCCATCTTTTTTGCCATGATCACGCTCGCTGTGGCCTCCGCTTTCCTGACGCTGGCGTCGCAGCTCTCCGATATCACGGGTGGCGAAGACGGCCTGACCTTCAAGGTGCCCGAGATCCTGTCACCGGGTTTTGAGTTCTCGGAGCAGCCTTTTCTGGGTGTCATGCTCGACGGTCGCCTGCTCTGCTATTACCTGCTGTTTGCTGCCGCCTTGCTGCTGCTACTGGCCATGCTGCGCATCGTGAACTCGCCGTTTGGTCGTGTGCTGCAGGCGATCCGGGAGAACGAATTCCGGGCCGAGGCGATCGGGTATCGGGTCGTGGTTTATCGCACGCTGTCGAGCGTTCTGTCGGCCCTGTTCGCCTGTCTGGCGGGGGCCATGCTGGCACTCTGGTTGCGCTACAACGGGCCCGACACCTCCCTCTCGTTCGAGGTCATGATGGACGTGCTGTTGATTGTGGTGATTGGCGGCATGGGTACCATTTACGGTGCCGTCATCGGCTCGGTGCTGTTTCTGGTGGCGCAAAGCTACTTGCAGGACCTGTTGCGGCTCGGCAGTGAGGCCGCAGCCTCCTTACCCTGGCTTGCGGCACTGCTGTCGCCGGACCGCTGGCTGCTCTGGTTGGGCGTTTTGTTTGTGCTGTCGGTGTATTACTTTCCAACCGGCGTGGTCGGGCGTTTGCGCGCCAATGCAGCGGGAGCCAAAGCATGACTTTGCCAGCAGGGTATTTATCGGCGTACGTTCAATGTGCGGGGCGAGAGATCCACTACACCGAGTGGGGCGGCGAGCATCAGCCCACCGTGATTGCCTGGCACGGCCTGGCGCGCACCGGACGCGACATGGATGAGCTGGCCGCCCATTTGAGCGCACTGGGTTACCGCGTGATTTGTCCGGACACGATAGGGCGAGGACTGAGCCAGTGGAGTGGGGCGCCCGAACAGGAATACTGCCTGGCCTTTTACGCCCGCATCGCCGCTGAGCTGTTTGACCGGCTGGGCGTCGATCAGGCGCACTGGGTGGGAACGTCAATGGGCGGCTCGATAGGAACCGTGTGCGCTGCGGGCTTGCTGGAGCCACGCATGAAGCAGCGCATCCTGAGCCTGACCCTGAACGACAACGCACCGCAACTGGCGCAGGCAGCGATTGAGCGCATTCGCGCCTACGCGGGCAGCCCGCCGGCGTTTCAGACTGTGCTGGAACTGGAAGCATTTTTCCGTCAGGTCTACAAGCCTTACGGCTGGTTGAGCGATGCGCAGTGGCGCCGGCTTACTGAGACTTCCACGCGACGCCTGAGTGACGGCCGGGTCACGCCGCATTACGATCCCGCCATGGTGCAGCAGTTCATCAGCCATCCCGACGACTATTCGATCTGGAACCATTACGATCAGATCGCCATTCCGGTGCTGTGTTTGCGCGGTGCCGAATCAGACCTGGTGCTGCCTGAAACCATTGATGGGATGCGCCGGCGTGGACCGGGTGACAAGGGTTTGCTGCAGGTGACAGAAGTTGCGGGCTGCGGGCATGCACCAGCCCTCAATGTGCCCGATCAGCTGGACCGGGTTGCCAACTTCATCCGGACTGCGAGCTGATCTGGAGTTTGAGCACAAGGCCGACTGACCGCTCACCGGCGCGTTGGAATCGTGCGCTATTGGCTGGCGCCTAGAGCCAGCGCAGCCTCTCTTGAGGCTGCCAGGCACTGCGTGTCGGGTGCTTCCTGGGTTGGCCAACCGCCCAGATGTGTGTGCACCAATTCTCCCAGCGCGTTGATCCAGGCCACGTCGGCGTTGAGGCAGGCGATATAGTGAAACTCGGCGCCGCCGGCTTGCAGGAAGGCGTCGCGTCCCTCGATGTCGATTTCTTCGAGTGTTTCCAGACAATCGCTGGTGAAACCGGGACAGACGACATCAACGCGTCGCACGCCGGCTTGCGCCAGGGCAATCAGCGTCGGCTCGGTATAGGGTTGCAGCCACTTGGCGCGTCCCAGCCGCGACTGGAATGTCACTTTGTACTGATCCTTGGTCAGACCCAAACGTTCGGCCAGCAGTCTGGCGGTCTTGAAGCATTCGCAGTGATAGGGGTCGCCCAGTTGCAAGGTGCGCTCGGGGACACCGTGAAAGCTCATCACGAGTTGTTCCGGGCGGCCACGGACCTTCCAACTCTGCTCAATGCTTTCGGCAAGTGCGGCGATGTAGCCGGTGTCGTCGTGGTAACGGTTGATGAAACGCAGTTCCGGTAGGTTGCGTACTGTCGCGGCCCACGCGTACACCGCATCAAACAGGCTGGCCGTCGTGGTGGCAGAGTACTGCGGGTAGGCCGGCACGACCAGAATCCGGGTTGCCCCTTCGGCTTTCAAGGCATCGAGTTGTTCGGCGATCGAAGTCTGCCCATAGCGCATGGCGTAACGCACGGTGACGCTGTGCGCCCGCTCGGACAACCAGGTCTGCAGCCGTCCGGTCTGCTTTTCGGTCCAGACTTTCAGCGGCGATCCCTCTGGCGTCCAGATGCTGGCGTACTTGGCCGCCGATTTGGCGGGTCGAAAGCGCAGGATGATGCCGTGCAGGATCAGCCACCAGAGCAGGCGCGGAATTTCAACCACCCGAGGGTCGCTTAAAAATTCACCCAGGAACCTGCGCACGTCGGCGGTGCTGGTGCTGGCGGGGGTGCCCAGGTTACAAAACAGCACTCCCGTGCGCGGCGCCTGGCCGTGGGAGAAGGGGGGTTCTGGTTTGAAAGCGGTCATGCTCCTATTTTCACGTATCTATCGATTCATTTCTCTGTTCTTTGCTATTTCCTGTTTTCTATTATTTTTGCTTTTCCCCCCACTCACACCCCCCGCCCTCTCCCGCCCCGCCGGGCGGAAGAGGGAGCCAACAGCCGCATGTGGCCGCGTCCGCAAACAAGGGAAGTGCAGGCGCAACCGCGCGTTGGGGAAGATTTTGTGCTGTATGACCATCTCGGTGATGCCAACAACCAATGCCAGTACTGCAAGCACGATGTGAGGCCGCAAACATTTGCGGTCAGTCAATTGCAGGCAACGGGCAAAGCAGACAACAGGTTGAGCTACAGATTTCAGCGTTCCAAACCTGAAAGATGCACTTCAGAAGTTCAGATACGCGGCCACATGTGGCTG
>CAITZZ010000251.1 GCA_903897005.1 uncultured beta proteobacterium
CCACGCTGCAACCGGGTGCCAGTTCTGCCTTGATTTTGTATTTGCGACCCAGCGCCATCGCCGTCTGCTCGCTGCGGCGCGCCGGGCTCACCAGAATTCGTGTCGTGTCGGGTATCTGCCGGTCCAGCCACTTGGCCATGCGCGAGGCCTGCTTTTCGCCGCGCGCGGTGAGCGTGCGCGCCATGTCGTCACAGCCCTCAATCCAATCCTGTGCTTCGGCATGGCGCCACAAGACCAGGTCCATCTCAGTCACGCCCCGCGTCGTCGGGTCCGTTGTAACGCTGCATCAGAGCGGCTTGTGCGCCGTGCGCGGCACGCCGCGCGACCGGCCTGACCCGTGCGTAACTGCCGTCGGCCAGCAGGTCCCAGGCATCAACACCGTCATGCAGATAGGCCACCAGGTCTTCGTCGATGATGCGCTGGCGCAGCACCGGATCGGTCACCGGCCAGGCCAGTTCAACCCGACGCATCATGTTGCGGTTCATCCAGTCTGCGCTGGAAAGATAGAGCTCTTCCACGCCATTGCGGCGGAAATAGAAAACGCGCGAATGCTCCAGGAAGCGCCCGATGACGGAACGAACACGAATGTTGTCTGTCAGCCCCGGCAGTTGCGCTGGCAGCATGCAGGCACCGCGCACCAGCAGGTCAATCTTGACGCCCATCTGTCCGGCCCGGATCAAGGCGTGGATGATCTTCTCGTCGGTCAGGGCGTTCATCTTCGCGACAATTCTTGCCTCGCCTCCGCTCGCTGCCAGCTGCGCCAGATCGTTGATTTTCTCGACCAGTTTGGCGTGCAGGTAAAAAGGTGCCAGCAGGACCCGGTTCAACTTGGGCAGGCGGCTGTGACTGGCCAGGTGGACAAATATGTTTTCGACATCAGCCGTCAGCAGCGGATCAGCAGTCAGGTGACTCCAGTCGGTGTACAGGCGGGCCGTTCGCGGGTTGTAATTGCCGGTGGACAGGTGCGCGTACCGTTTGAGTTGTTTGCCCTCGCGGCGCGTGATGAGCATCATCTTGGCGTGCGTCTTCAAACCAACGACGCCATACAGAACCTGAGCGCCGATCGACTCCAGCATCTCGGACCAGTTGATGTTGGCCTCTTCGTCAAAGCGGGCTTTCAACTCCACGACCACGGTCACTTCCTTGCCGCGCCGAACTGCCTCGCGCAGCAAGTCCATCAATTCGGAGTCGCTACCGGTACGGTAAATGGTCTGCTTGATAGCGAGCACTTGGGGGTCGTTGACGGCTTCGCGCAGGAAACCCAGCACGGCGTCAAAACTCTCGAACGGTTGATGCAGCACGACATCGCCCGCTTTGAGCTTTTCAAAAAACGAGACGCCGGGGGACAGCTGTGTCGGATAACACGACTGGTAGGTTGGAAAGCAGAGCTTGGGCGCATCCACCAGGTCGATCAGTTGCGTCAAGCGCACCAGATTGACGGGGCCGGGAACCCGGTACAAGGCGCCTTCAGGCAGTTCAAACTGCTTAAGCAGGAAATCCGAAAGATGGGCCGAGCAACCGGCCGACACTTCCAGGCGCACGGCCTGACCATAGTGCCGATGCTGCAGCCCGTGGCGCAAGGCGGTACGAAGATTTTTGACGTCTTCCTCGTCAACTGCCAGGTCGGAGTGACGCGTCACGCGGAACTGTGAAAACTGCCCGACATCGCGCCCCGGAAACAACTCTGCCAGGTTGCCACGAATCACGCTCGAAAGCGATACAAAGTAGTTGCGATGCCCGGAGACTTTGTCCGGCATCCGAATCATGCGAGGCAAGACCCGAGGCACCTTGACGATGGCAATATCGTTCTCGCGACCGAAGGCATCGCGCCCGCCCAGGCGGACGATGAAATTGAGCGACTTGTTGGCTACTTCAGGAAAGGGATGCGAAGGGTCGAGCCCGACCGGCAGCAACAGGGGTTTGACTTCGCGCTCGAAATATTGCCTGACCCAGCGCCGCTGGGCCGCGTTGCGTTCACCGTGCGACACGATCTTGATGCCCTGCGCTTCCAGCGC
>CAITZZ010000252.1 GCA_903897005.1 uncultured beta proteobacterium
CCCAGTTCCTGACGCTGCCGGCGCAAATGAGCCGGCATGTCTTTGTAGACGTCTTCAAACATGGCAGCAGGGCTTTGCATGTGGCCATCGGCCAGCGTGCCGTAGCTCTCGGCCTCTTTCTGCGCGGCGGCAACCTCGGCCTGCACCTGCTCCTGCGCGGCCTGATGCTCGGATTCGGACCATGCGCCCAAGACAATCAAGTGCTGTTTAAGCCGGGCGATCGGGTCGCCCAGAGGAAAGCGAGCGGCATCGCTGGCCGGTCGGTATTTCGTCGGGTCGTCGGAAGTCGAGTGGGGGCCGGCGCGGTAGGTGACCCACTCGATCAGTGTCGGCCCCAGGTTCGAGCGCGCCCGCTCCAGTGCCCATTGGGAAGCCGCGTAGACCGCCAGAAAGTCATTGCCATCGACCCGCAGCGAAGCAATACCGCAGCCAACGCCGCGTGCCGCAAAAGTGGTGCCTTCACCGCCAGCGATCGCCTGAAAAGTGGAGATGGCCCACTGGTTGTTGACCACGTTCAGAATCACCGGCGCGCGGTAAACGTGGGCGAAGGTCAATCCGGTATGAAAGTCGGCTTCTGCCGTGGCGCCGTCGCCAATCCAGCTCGACGCCACCTTGGTGTCGCCCTTGATGGCCGAAGCCATGGCCCAGCCGACGGCCTGAATCACCTGTGTTGCCAGGTTGCCGGAGATGGAGAAGAAGCCCTGCTTCTTGCTCGAATACATGACCGGCAGCTGGCGCCCTTTGAGTGGGTCGTGTTCATTGGAAAAAAGCTGGCAGATCATGTCCACCATCGAGGCGTCTTCGCGCGCCAGCAGAAGGCCTTGCTGGCGGTAGGTCGGAAAGCACATATCGCCTTCGCTCAGGGCCATCGCGTGGGCGGTGGCGATCGCCTCTTCGCCCAGACACTGCATGTAGAACGAGATCTTTTTCTGTCGCTGCGCAATCACCATGCGTGCATCAAAGGCTCGGGTTTTCATCATGGCCCGCAAGCCGTAGCGCATCCGGTCGACGTCCAGATTCGGTACCCAGGGTCCGAGCGCCTGTCCGTCTTCGTCGAGCACCCGTATCAGCGTGAACGCCAGGTCGCTGGTCTGCGCGGGTGTGGCTTCCACCGGCGGGCGTCGCACGCTGCCAGCTTTGGAGATCGGGAGGTAGGAAAAGTCTGTGTCATGACCTGGTCGCCCGGTGGGCTCTGGTACATGCAGACGAAGGGCTTCGTGCTGTGGCATCGGCATTTCTCCTTGCAGGGTCGTGTCCTGCGGCAGATGATCGGAACTCGGTGCTGCGCGTGGCGGGTAGCCGGCGTTGCCCGAACCATGCGGCAACGCTGGCGGGATCACCGCTCGCCTTGCTTGCAATGTCGAGCATAACGGATTTTGACGACCCTACCCTAAGCTCTGCGGGTGGCGTTTGTAACTGACCTTCCATTTGATGGGTACGGGGGACAAGTCTGCAGCGCAACCAGCCGATCAGAAACGGCTGCTTACTGGAAGTTCGGTTTGCAAAGGTCAATTGCTACATCAGCATTGTCGAAGCAGTAGCAGGGACTTTCTTGTGGCAAGCAACCGGGAATGGTTTGATTACCGAACAGACTTCTCCGCAGCAGCACGTATTCTGAATAGTTCCGGTATAGTCGCTGCCAATTTAGTTTTTGTTTAATCGCTTGACCCCGACTCGATTTGGCGAGTGTTTTGACGGGTCAATCGAAACTGGGCAAAGTCGGTGAAAGCCGGCGACGCAAAACTTCCGGGCTTCTACTTCCATTTGATGGAAGTAATGCCAGCGGGGTCGCCGGGATGCAGTCTCCGAAAGACTCAAATCTGGTCTGCGTCGCCTTTGATTGTGAAGTAATCACGAGGTGATCAGATGAATCAGAACTTATCGACGCAGAACGGGCGGCACTTTAAGTGTCTCCTGCTGCTGGTCCTTTCGTTCCTGTGCTGCAGTTGGCTCGGCATGGCAAGTGCCGATCAGGCAGTAACGCCTGCGGCGACACAAACGCTGATCGCCGCCGAGTTGACCAGCCTGGCCGGTAAGCAAACGGTTGAGTTGCCGCACATCTTGCAGTCAGGTGAATTCGATCCCAAGGGCAGCATCGTTCATTACCGCTTGGTGGTCGAATTGCCCAGACAGCCTGATGCAGCGCTGGCGGTCTTCGTATCCAAGCTGAGTCTGTCAGGCCGGTTTTCCTTGAATGGGCAAGAGGTAGGCGCTTGCGCCGACGGGCGTTTGCAGGATGTACGTTGCCTCAACCATCCGAACCTGTTCGTGCCGCCCAAGAGCTGGTGGCTTGCCGGACCCAACACCCTGGACTTCGAAATTTACGCCACCAGCAGGCAAGCCAATGGGCTGACGCCGGTGCTGGTGGGTGACGCCTTTGAACTCCGTCAAGGACCTTATCGAAAAAGTGACCTGTTAAAGCAGGAAATAGCCGAAGGCATTACCTGGGTATCGCTGCTCTTGGGTTTTCTTTCCCTGGCGGCGGCTTTGGTGTTGCGCAGCGCCTCGCTGTATTTCTGGTTTGGTTTAACTTGTGTCAGCAATGCTCTGGTGAATCTCAGCTTTTTGACTATTTACCCGCCGGTCAATGGTGACTTGTTTAGCTGGTTCATTTTCGCAAGCCGAATGGCCTCCAGCTGTCTGCTGCTACTGACGTTTGTGTATCTTTTCGCCAAGGAAGAGGGCTTGCGCTGGCTGCGAAGGCTGCTTGTGGCTTACACGGTTCTCGGGCCAACCCTGATCGC
>CAITZZ010000253.1 GCA_903897005.1 uncultured beta proteobacterium
ACCATGGTGCAGATATTCACTGCGGTGCCATTGGCCTGGTCCTTGGTGATGCGGAACTGTTTGCGGTAGTCCACCGCACGCTTGCCCATCCAGGAGCGAAAAACGGCGCCGACCGAAATATCGAGCTGTTCAAACGGATCCTGCGGGAACGGCTTGCCGGTGTGCTGCTCGATGATGGCAAGAAATTCCCCCGCCAGTTCTTTCAGGTTGTCCGCGCTCAGGTCCACGTCCTGGTGCGCACTGTACTTGCGCTTGATGGCATCCATGCGATCGTCAAAGTGTTCGTCGCCAATATTGAGTGCTATCTTGCCAAACAACTGGATAAAGCGGCGATAAGCGTCATAGGCAAAGCGCTCGTTGCCGGTTTGGGCGATCAGGCCTTTCAGCGAGACATCATTTAGGCCGAGGTTGAGAATCGTGTCCATCATGCCCGGCATCGACATGGCTGAGCCGGACCGCACCGAAATCAGCAGCGGCTTCTTGGCGTCACCAAAACCTTTGCCGGTCTTTTTCTCCAGCGCCGTCATATAGCTGCGGATTTCGTCCATCAGGCCGGCCGGCAGCTGGTTCTTCTCCAGATACGCGTTACAGGCGTCGGTCGTGATGGCGAACCCGGGTGGTACGTTCAGGCCAATCTGCGTCATCTCGCACAGGTTGGCCCCCTTGCCACCAAGCAGGAGCCGGTTCTTGCCATCTCCCTCTTCGAACGAGTACACGTATCTGTTGCTGGTCTTCATGATGTTTCCTTTTCAAAATGTTATCTGTTTGCCATCGCGGGGCTTGACCTGATTATGCTTGGCCGGCCAGCAAGCCGGTCTCGACGGTCGGGTAGCGCAGGCGCAGCCGCAGCTCGTCTTTCAGCCGTGAGTTGTCCATGCGGCGCGACTCACTCATGAAGCTCAGCAACATGAGGGGCAACTTGTCCTGCGCCGTGTCGCGCGAGACGCGCGGCGGCCGCGGCAGGCCGTACAGATCGGCCGCCAGGTCGAAATAGTCGCCCATCTTCAGGCGACTGTCGTCATTGACGTTGTAGATACGCTGCGGTTTGCTGCGCCACAGGGCCGCGGCACAGGCTCGCGCCAGGTCGTCCGCATGAATGTGGTTGGTATAGACATCATCGCTATTGCATAGCACCGGTGTGCCTTTTTGCAGTCGTGCACGCGGCGTGCCGTCCTGCCGGTCGGGGGCGTAAATACCCGGTATGCGCAAAATGCTGCTACGCACCGGTGTGGCGCGACCCAGAAAGCGGATCGTGTCTTCGGCGCTGATTCGGCGTCGGGCGCGCGGTGTGTCAGCCCCGGGGGAGCGGGTTTCACTGACCAGCTCACCCTGGCAATCGCCATAAACACCACTGGTGGAGCCATAGACCACGACCTCGGGCAAGGCGCGCAGGCGCAAGGCACGCACCAGCGCCACGGTGCGCGGGTCACTCCAGCCCGCTGACGGAGGCGGTGCCAGATGAACCACACGCTGCGCCAAGCCGGCGAATCGGCGCAGGGAGGCCGGATCGTCCAGGTCACCCAGCAAAGGCGTGATGCCGGCGGCTCGCAGCGTGGCCAGGCGCGACGCACTGGAAGTCAGTGCCAGCAGGCGCACACCCGAAGGCAGGCTGCGCGCCAGGCGCATGCCGACATCACCGCAGCCGACAAGCAACAGGCGCAATCGACGAAAGCGCGCCGGCAAGGCGCCGGGGCGGCTGGCGTACAAAATCGGGGGAAAGCTCTGGTTTGAAGGCAAAATCGGCACTACCCAATAGTTGAAACAGGCAACAGGGTCCAAGGATACAGAAAAGATGACGCCCAGCGAAACAACAACAGCAGAGTTTTTGATCAGCATTAAGCCAAGCGAGAGAACATTTACTGCCGGCGCCGGCGAAACCCTGCTGGC
>CAITZZ010000254.1 GCA_903897005.1 uncultured beta proteobacterium
GCGCAGCACCGCGATGCGGTCCGACACGCGCAGCACCTCGCCCAGCTTGTGACTGATGAAGATGATGGACAGACCCTGCGTCACCATCTGCGCCAGCACCTCAAACAGTGCTTCGCTCTCAGCCGGCGTCAGCACGGCGGTGGGCTCGTCCAGAATCAGGATGCGCGCGCCACGGTACAGGGCTTTCAGAATTTCGACGCGCTGACGCTCACCCACCGAGAGCTTGCCGACCAGCGCCGCTGGATCCACCCCCAGGCCAAAGCGTTGCGCGACTTCGTCCAATTTGGCGCGCGCGGCGCGCCGGCGTGTGAACGGTTGCGACAGGGGTTCGGAGCCCATCATCACGTTATCGAGCACGCTCAGGTTGTCGGCCAGTGTGAAGTGCTGGTGCACCATGCCGATACCGGCCGCCAGTGCCGCTTTCGGATCACCTGCGGCCAGTCTCTGGCCAAAGACTTCAATCTCGCCGGCGTCGGCGGTGTAATGCCCGAACAGAATCGAGACCAGGGTCGATTTGCCGGCGCCGTTTTCACCGAGCAGCGCCAGCACTTCGCCGCGACGCAGGTTTAGTGAAATGTCGTCGTTGGCCAGCAGCGTGCCAAAGCGCTTGCTGATGTGCGAGAGTTTGAGAACGGTGTCGGCCATGGGAACGTCAAAGAGCAGAAATTGTTATCCCGGGCTCGTGGTTGTCATCCCGGGCTCATGGTTGTCATCCCGGGCTCGACCCGGGATCCAGTGCCCCGCGAGCCCTGGATTGCGGATCAGGTCCGCAATGACGATCCCTATTTACTTGCCCGTTGACTTGGGCTGGTTGTCGTCCACCTTGACGGTGAACTTGCCATCGCGAATGGCGGCTTCCTTGGCTTTGACCTTGGCCACGATCTCGGCCGGAACCTTCTTCTCGAAAGTGCCCAGCGGTGCCAGCGAGGAACCCTTGTGCTTCATCATCGAATACGGGCCGTAGTCCTCGGCCGTGAACTTTCCGTCCTTCACCAGTTTGACGGCGCGGTCAATGCTGGGCTCCATATGCCAAAGGGCCGAAGCGACCACGGTGTCGGGGTACTTGTCCTGCGTGTTGATGACGTTGCCAATGGCCAGTTTGCCTTTTTCCTTGGCTGCGTCGCTGACGCCAAAGCGCTCGGCGTACATCACGTCGGCACCCTTGTCGATCATGGCAAAAGCCGCTTCCTTGGCTTTGGGCGGATCAAACCAGCTGTTGATGAAGCTGACGCTGAATTCCACCTTGGGGTTGACCTCTTTGGCGCCGGCCATGAAGGCGTTCATCAGGCGGTTGACTTCCGGAATCGGAAAGCCGCCGACCATGCCGATCTTGTTGCTCTTGGTCATGCCACCGGCGACCATGCCTGACAGATAAGCCGGTTCCTGGATGTAGTTGTCAAAGACGCTGAAGTTGGGTGCCTGCGGCTTGCCGCTGGAGCCCATCAGGAACGAAACCTTGGGGAAGTCCTTGGCGACCTTGCGCGCGGCGGCTTCAACGGCAAAGGCCTCGCCCACGATCAGCACACTGCCGGCGGTAGCGTACTCGCGCATCACGCGCTCGTAGTCGGCATTGGAGACGTTCTCGCTGGCCTTGTATTCGATGTCACCACGGGCTTCGGCCGCCTTCAGTGCCTGATGCA
>CAITZZ010000255.1 GCA_903897005.1 uncultured beta proteobacterium
CGCCGGCGCCCTGATCGGCAAGGTGGGCTCCACCGGTCGCGCCACCGGACCGCATTTGCACTGGTCTGTCAGTCTGAATCGGGCGATGGTCGATCCGGCGCTGTTTCTCGAAGCAGCGGTAGCAACAGATCTGCCGAAAAAGAAATAGGCGGCAGCGCGTCTTAGCGCCAGGCCGAGCGGGCACGCTCACGAACCTGAATGCTGGTGGGGCCGCTGTGCGCGGCACCTGGCGTAGCGGGAGCAGCCGGTGGCCAGAGCACAGTCTCGAATTTCGCCGCCAGGGCGTCCGGGATGAAGCGACTGCGACTCGCATAGAGGTGCCGGTCGCCACGCGCTGCCTGCTGTGTCACATAGAAACGATGCGGCACCAGCAGATGCAGGTGCTCCTTGGCGCGTGTCATGGCCACGTAGAGCAGGCGGCGTTCTTCCTCAATCTCGTCCTGCGTTTCGGTGCTCAGGTCCGACGGGATGCAACCGTCCACCACATTGAGCACATGAACCGAAGTCCACTCCTGACCTTTGGCCGAGTGGATGGTTGAGAGAATCACATAATCTTCATCGCGGTGCGCCGGCCCGGACAGGTCGCTGGTCGCCTCCGGCGGATCCAGCGTGAGTTCACTCAGAAAGCGTTCCCGGCTCGGGTAGCTCGAAGCCATTTGTTCCAGATTGTCGATGTCGGCACGACGCTGCGCATGGTCCTCGTGCAGGCGTTCGAGCTGCGGCAGGTACCAGCGTTTTGCCAGTTCCATATCGGCGGGCCAGGGTGTCTGCGCTGCCTGCAGCGTGCCGTACATCTGCACAAAGATCTGCCATTCGCTGGCGGCGCCGGCAGGCATCTGGAATGACGCGAGTGTGGCGCCGGGGTCAGATGATTGCGCCATGGTGTCGAGCAGGCGCGTGGCGAGCGCGGGTCCCACGCCGGCCATCAGTTGCACAACCCGAAAGCCGGCCATGCGGCCACGGGGATTCTGGGCAAAGCGCAGGATCGCCAGCAGGTCCTTGACGTGCGCCGCTTCCAGAAACTTCAGGCCGCCGAATTTGACGAAAGGAATCTGCCGCCGCATCAGTTCGAGTTCCAGCGCGGCGCTGTGCGAGGAGGTTCTGAACAGCACGGCCTGCGACTTCAGACGCAGCCCGGTTTCGCGTTGTTCCAGAATCCGGCTGGCGACCCAACGCGCTTGCTCTGCCTCGTCGCTCACCACAATCAATTGGGCTCGCGTGCTGCCAGGCTTGTCGGTCCAGAGCTTCTTGGCATGGCGCTCGGTGGCGAGTTCAATGACCGCGTTGGAGACATCCAGAATCGCTTGCGTTGAGCGGTAGTTGCGCTCCAGCGTCACCAGGCGCACGCCCTGGCTGAACTGCTGCGGAAAATCCAGGATGTTGCGCACGGTGGCGCCACGAAAACTGTAGATGCTCTGCGCATCGTCGCCGACCGCCGTAACGCCCTTGCCGCTGGGTTTGAGCCCGTGCACAATCGCCGCCTGCAGCCGGTTCGTGTCCTGGTATTCATCCACCAACACATGATCAAAACGCGCGCCAATTTCGGCGCCCAGAACAGGGTCGGCCATCATCTCCGACCAGAACAGCAAGAGGTCATCGTAGTCCAGCACGTTCTGCGCCTGCTTGGCTTCCACGTAGGCGCCAAACAGTTGCTTGAGCTCGCTCTCCCATTGCGCACACCAGGGGAAAACCTGCTGCAGCACGTCGGTCAGCGCCCGCTGGCTGTTGACGACGCGCGAATAGATCGACAGGCAGGTTCCCTTTTGCGGAAAGCGCTTCTTGCTGGTGGATAGGCCAAGCTCGTGGCGGACCAGGCTGAGCAGGTCTTCGGAGTCGCCCCGGTCGTGAATGGTGAAGGACTCGTCCAGACCGATGCGCGGCGCGTAGTCGCGCAGCAGGCGCGCCGCCACGCTGTGAAAAGTGCCGGACCAGGGCAGCGAAGGCAGGCCTCGGCCAGCGCCCCGTCCCAGGACGCTGACTAGCACGCTGCCGACACGGCGTTCCATCTCGGCAGCGGCTCGGCGCGAGAAGGTCAGCAGCAGAATGCGTTGCGGGTCACTGCCATCCATGATGAGCCGGGACACTCGAAAGGCCAGGGTGTTGGTCTTGCCGGTGCCGGCGCCCGCAATGATCAGCAGCGCGCGCTCATCCTCACTGTGCGAGCCGATACCATGTTCGGCAGCCTGACGCTGCTCC
>CAITZZ010000256.1 GCA_903897005.1 uncultured beta proteobacterium
CGCATTGCAAGCGCTGCCTGAGCCGGCCCCAGCTGAACTGGCCGATGGTGGCACGGCGCTGGGCTGGTGGGCCTTGCAGTTCACGCCCAAGGTGGCCCGCGTGGAGGATGCGCTGCTGCTGGAGCTCTCGGCCAGTGAGCGTCTGTGGGGCGGGCGTTCGGCCCTGCTGCGCCATATTCACGCCGCGGACAAGCCGGTTGCCGGCGTCCACTTCGCGCGCGGTGCCAGTTCCCTGATTGCGCTGGCGCAGTTGCAACTATTGCAATCGCAATCTCTGTCGAACAGAGCGCGGAGCAGAACCGCACCTGACGATTTGCCGCTGGCAACCCTGGCGGCGGCGCGGCCACATCTGGCTACGCTGGAGCGGCTTGGCTGCACGCGCTGGGGTCAGTTGCGGGCTCTGCCACGCGGTGGCGTGGCACGCCGCTTTGGCGCAGGTCTGCTTGACGCGCTGGACCGCGCTTACGGTCAAGCTCCCGACAGTTACCCCTGGCTGCTGCTGCCAGAACAGTTTGACGCGACGCTGGAACTGGGTTCTCAGGTGGAGGCAGCGCCAGCGCTGCTGTTTGCTGCACGCCGCCTGTTCAATCAACTGCAGCTCTGGCTGCAGGCGCGCCACGCGGGTGTGTTGGCACTGCTGCTGGGCTGGACCATGGATGAGCGGCGCAACACGGCAAGCCATGGGGAACTGGTGCTGCGCACGGCCGAGCCGAGTGCTGACATGGCGCACCTGCAGCGGCTGTTGGCCGAGCAACTGGCGCGCATCACCTTGCCGGCACCGGTGCTCTACCTGCATTTGCGCTCTCTGGAAACTGAAAAACTGCGCGGTGAGAGCGCAAGCTTGTTGCCGCTGGAGCAGGTCAGTGGCGACAGCCTGCTGCAGATGCAGGAGCGTTTGTGCGCGCGCCTGGGGGTGGGGCAGGTGTTGCAGGTGCAGGCACTGGCCGAGCACCGACCCGAGCGCATGCAGCTCTGGCAAACGCTGGCAGAGAAAACGCGCCAGGGCAAGTTTGCTCAGAGCGATCAAAGGGTGCTGTACCCGAGCTGGTTGCTGGCCAGACCGCTGCGTCTGGCGGTGCGCGACCAATGCCCACAGTACTCTGGTCCACTGACCTTGCTGGCGGGTCCGCAGCGCCTGGAAGCGGCCTGGTGGGATGGTGCCGACTGCGCCTTGCGCGACTATTTTCTGGCGCGCAGCGAGCAGTTTGGTTTGCTCTGGATTTACCGCGAGCGTCTGAGTACCGAGCTTGCCGGTTCCGAATCAAGCTGGTATCTGCATGGCCTGTTTGCCTGAGACGCCTGTGACTGATGCTGCCTTGCCGGCCTATGCCGAGTTGCATTGCCTGTCGAGCTTCAGCTTCCAGCGCGGCGCATCGCAACCCGAAGAACTGATGGCGCGCGCTGCGGCGCTGGGTTACGCCGCGCTGGCGCTCACCGACGAGTGTTCGGTGGCCGGTCTGGTGCGCGCCCACACCGAGGCAAAGAAACTTGGTTTGAAGTTGTTGCCCGGCGCTGAATTTGCGCTGCCGGGTTTCAGCGTCGTCGTGTTGCCGCAGCATTTGCAGGGCTGGGGCAATTTGTGCGAGTTCATCACGCTGGCGCGCCGCTCTGCGCCCAAAGGCCAGTACCGCATGGCATGGCCGGATCCGCACTGGGCGATGCTGACTGGATGTGAGGTTTTGCTGGCATTCTCGCCCGGCATTTCTTTCGAGGCGGCCTGCGCCACCACCCTCCAGGCCAGGCGCTTTTTTACATCGAACCTGTGGCTGTGCGTGGAGTTGCTGCTGGGGCTGGATGATGCGCTCTGCTTGCACAGCTTGCGGCAACTCTCACGCATCACCGGTGTGCCGCTGCTGGCCAGTGGCAATGTGCACATGCATTTGCGCTCGCGTAAGCCCTTGCAGGACGTGATGACGGCCATCCGTCTGGGGCGGCCGGTGAGCGAGTGCGGCTTTGCACTGCAGTCCAATGCCGAAGCCCATTTGCGCTCGCGTCGGCGACTCTCGACGATCTATCCGCCCGAGTTGCTGGCCAACACGCTGCAGATTGCGCAGCGCTGCAGTTTCAGCCTGGACGAGTTGCGCTACCAGTACCCGCTGGAGAGTGTGCTGCCCGGTCAGACACCGGCCCAGACCCTGCGTCAGCTCACCCTGGAAGGTGCGGCACGGCGCTACCCTGAAGGCATAGCCCAGAGCGTGCAGCAGCAAATTGAACATGAACTCTCGCTGATCACCGAACTCAAGTACGAGATGTATTTTTTGACGGTGCACGACATCGTGGCCTTTGCCCGCCGCCGTGACATTCTGTGCCAGGGGCGCGGTTCGGCTGCCAATTCGGTGGTCTGCTACTGCCTGGGCGTGACGGAAGTCGACCCCACGCGCATGAACATGCTGTTTGAGCGCTTCATCAGCCGCGAGCGGGGTGAACCTCCCGATATTGACGTGGACTTTGAACACGAGCGGCGCGAAGAAGTAATCCAGTACATCTACGCAAAGTATGGCCGGGAGCGCGCCGCTTTGACGGCGGTAGTGGTCAGCTACCGTCCGCGCAGTGCGCTGCGCGACGTCGGCCGTGCGCTGGGCATTGACGAGGCGCTGATCACGGCGCTGGCCAAGGAACATCCGGGCATGTACAGCCGCGAGGTGCTGGCCGGGCGTTTGCAGTCGGCGCTGCAACATCTGGGGAGCGTGTTCACAGCGCCGGAGCCGCTGCAGTTGCAACTCTGGCTCAGCTTGAGCACCCAACTGCAGCGCTTTCCGCGCCACTTGAGCCAGCACGTGGGCGGCTTTGTGCTGACCCAGGACAAGCTGACACGCCTGGTGCCGGTGGAGAACGCTGCCATGCCGGAGCGTTCCATCATCCAGTGGGAAAAGGACGATCTGGACGCCATGGGCTGGCTCAAGGTCGACGTGCTGGCACTGGGCATGCTCAGCGCCATCCGGCGTTGCCTGGACCTGATCAGCGAGCAGCGCGGCAGCACCTTGCGGATGCAGGACATTCCGGCTGAAGATCCGGCCACTTACGAGATGATTTGCAAGGCCGACACGGTGGGTGTGTTCCAGATCGAGAGCCGGGCCCAGATGAGCATGCTGCCACGCCTGCGACCCAGGTGTTTTTATGACCTGGTGATTGAAGTGGCTATCGTGCGACCGGGCCCGATCCAGGGTGGCATGGTGCACCCGTATCTGAAGGCGCGTGAGCATCCGGAGCAGGTGGTCTACCCCAGCAAGGCACTGGAGGAAGCGCTGAAACGCACACTGGGGGTGCCGATCTTTCAGGAACAGGTGATGCGCATTGCCATGCTGGCGGCGGGTTTCAGCGCCGGTGAGTCTGACAGCCTGCGCCGCTCCATGGCCGCCTGGAAGCGCAAGGGCGGGGTGCACAAGTTCTATGAGCGCATGGTCAGCGGCATGCTGGAGCGCGGCTACACGCAGGCGTTTGCCGACACCCTGTTCAAACAGATCGAGGGTTTCGGCGAATACGGTTTTCCCGAAAGCCACGCCGCCAGTTTTGCCTTGCTGGTTTATGTGAGTTGCTGGCTCAAGCACCACCATCCCGCCTGCTATCTGGTGGCCATGCTCAACAGCCAGCCCATGGGCTTTTACAGCCCCTCGCAACTGGTGCAGGATGCGATCCGACATGGTGTGCAGGTACGCGCTGTCGA
>CAITZZ010000257.1 GCA_903897005.1 uncultured beta proteobacterium
CGATGTGGGCAGCCTGGACGCCGATGGTTTTTTGACACTGAAGGATCGCAGCAAGGACCTGATCATCAGCGGCGGCTCCAACATCTACCCGCGTGAAGTCGAAGAAGCCTTGTTGACAGCGCCAGGCGTGGCGGAAGTGGCGGTAGTCGGTGCACTGGACGCCGAATGGGGCGAAGTCGTCGTCGCTTTTGTGGTGATGCAAGAAGGTGCGGGCGTCACCGAACAGGATTTGGACCAGCACTGCCTGCAGACGATCGCCCGCTTCAAGCGACCCAAGCAGTACCGCTTTGTTGATGAATTGCCGAAGAACAATTACGGCAAAGTCCTGAAAACCGAGTTGCGCGCCAGACTGCTTTGATCGCCACGGGCTACGCCCTCGCGATGACGAGTTTGCTGGTCTCGATCAGCGCTGCAATTGCAGGATCTGCCAGCCGCGCGCATCGGCTTCGGCGCGCAGTCGGGTGTCCGGGTCCACTGCCACCGCGCGCTGGACGGCTTGCAGCAGTGGCAGGTCGTTGATCGAGTCACTGTAGGCGTGGCTGTCAAAGTCACCCAGCGTGTAGCCGATGTCGGCCAGCCAGGTGTGCAGGCGCAGCACCTTGCCTTCGCGCATATTGAGCGTGCCCTCGGTTCTGCCAGTGAAGTGGGCACCATCGATTTCGACCTCGGTGGCTATCAGGTGTTCGATCTCGAGATAGCCGGCGGTCAACTCGGTGATGAAGCGATTGGTGGCGGTGGTCAGCACGACCAGGTCGCTGGCGTCCAGATGGTGCTTGACCAGATGGATCGCATCCTTGCCGATGCGCGGCACGATCACGCTGGCCAGAAACTGCTGGCGCAGCGGCTCCCACTGCGCGCGCGTGCGCCCGGCCAGTGTGCCGACGTAGAAGTTGGCGAACTCCTCGACACCGACCGTGCCGGCGCGGTAGCGCGCATCCATGTCAGCATTGCGCGCAGCAAAACTCTCGCGCTCCAGCAGACCTTGCTCGATCAGGAAATCACACCACAAAACATCGCTGTCGCCGCTCAGCAGCGTGTGGTCGAGGTCAAATAAAGTGAGCTTCAAGCCTGCCGCAGATGCCATGCCTTGGGCCGGGTAAAGGTCTGGATGCCGTAGGTGGACAGGGTCAGGCCGATGCCGGAATCCCCATGGCCGCTCCAGGGCAGGCGCGGGCTGACGCGGTCGCAGCAGTTCCAGTAGACGCTGCCGGCGTTGACCTGGGACAGCAGCGTCCTGGCACGTGTTTCGTTGGGCGTGAAAACACCTGCCGTGAGGCCGTAGCGCGTGTCGTTCATGAGCTGCACTGCTTCGACGTCGCCCGAGACTTTCTGGATACCGATGATGGGGCCAAAGCTCTCCTCGCGCATCAATTCCATGCTGTGATTGACGTCGGAGAACACGGTAGGCGCGTACCAGTTGCCGGGGCCGTTCAGGCGGTGTCCGCCGCACAACAGCGTGCCGCCTTTGGCCTTGGCGTCTGCCACCTGGGCGTCCAGCACGTCGAGTTGCTGCGCGCGCGTCAGAGCTCCGATGTAGGTGTCCTCGGCCGTCGGATCGCCGACCTTGAAGTCGTGCACGGTCTGCAAGAAGGCCGCCACAAAGGCGTCGTAGATCGTCTCGTGCACATAGATGCGCTCGACCGAGCAACAGCTCTGGCCGGTGTTGTACATGGCACCGTCCGCCAGCGATTCGGCGGCAGTTTTTGGATTCGCGTCCTCGCAGACATAGGTGGGATCCTTGCCGCCAAGCTCGAGTTGCAGCTTGACCATGCGCGGGCCGAGCGCCTGCGCGATTTTTGCGCCGGTAGCGTAGGAGCCGGTGAAGAACAGGCCGTCAATTTTCTGCGCCATCAGCGCGGCACCGACATCGCCCGCGCCGACCACGGCAATGAAGACGTCTTTCGGGATGCCCGCGGCATGCAGCAGGCGCGCCATCGCCAGCCCGGTCAGGGTGGCGTATTCGGAAGCCTTGTACAGCACG
>CAITZZ010000258.1 GCA_903897005.1 uncultured beta proteobacterium
CCAGGAGGCCTTGCAGGCCTTTCACTACCTGTGCCGTACCGAGGGCATCATTCCAGCGCTCGAATCAAGTCATGCTGTGGCCTACGCCATGAAGCTCGCCAGGACCATGCGTGCCGACCAGTCCATTCTGGTCAATCTGTCCGGACGCGGCGACAAGGACATAGGTACCGTGGCTGATCTCTCCAACGCCGACTTTTACTGTCGCCCGAGTTGTACCGGGCAGGCCGTCAAAGGTGGCCAGGCCATCGTGAAGGCACCGCAATGAGCCGCATCGCCGCCACCTTCGTCCAGCTTCAAGCCAGCGGTCGCAAGGCGCTTATTCCTTATGTGACGGCTGGCTTTCCTTTTTCCGATGTCACGCCCGAGTTGATGCACGCCATGGTCGCGGGCGGTGCCGATGTCATTGAACTGGGCGTCCCTTTTTCCGACCCCAGTGCCGATGGCCCGGTGATTCAAAAGGCAGGCGACAAGGCACTGGCTGCCGGTGTAGGCATGGTCCAGGTGCTGGCCATGGTGCGCGTTTTTCGCGAAGCAGACAAGGCCACGCCGGTGGTCCTGATGGGTTACGCGAATCCGGTGGAACGCTACGACCAGAAGCATGATCGCCATGATGGCAAGAGCGCTTTTGTGACGGACGCGGCGCAGGCCGGGGTTGACGGTGTGCTGATCGTTGACTACCCACCCGAAGAGTGCGAGAAATTTGCCGCCGAACTCAAGGCGCAGGAGCTGGACCTGATCTTCCTGCTGGCGCCCACCAGCACCGATGAGCGCATGCGCCAGGTCGCCGCCGTGGCCAGCGGCTATGTTTACTACGTCTCGCTCAAGGGCGTGACAGGTGCTGGCACACTCGACACCGATGCCGTTGCCGCCATGCTGCCGCGTATCCGCCGGCATGTCAGCATTCCGGTGGGTGTAGGGTTTGGCATACGGGACGCCGCCACGGCCTGCGCCATAGGCAAAGTGGCCGACGCCGTCGTGATCGGCAGCAAGATCATCCAGTTGATCGAGCAGCAGCCCAGGGAGCAGGTAGGCGCCGTCGCGCAGCGCTTCCTGCGTGAAATCCGCACGGCACTGGATTCATAATTTAAACTGACAGCCTGCACCAAGCAGTCGTTACCACGCGTTAAGGAAACTCCATGAGTTGGCTCGAAAAACTGCTACCGCCCAAGATCCAGCACACCGACCCGGCTGACCGGCGCAGCGTGCCCGAAGGGCTGTGGATCAAATGCCCAAGCTGCGAGACCGTGCTTTACAAGACCGACCTGGAGCAGAACCAGAACGTCTGCCCGAGTTGCAGTCACCATCACCGGATTGGCGCGCGCGCGCGGCTCAATGTGTTTCTGGACAACGAGGGTCGCTTCGAAATAGGCCAGGAAGTATTGCCCGTCGATGCGCTCAAGTTCAAGGACAGCCGCAAATACCCCGAGCGCCTGAAGGAAGCGATGGAAAACACGGGAGAAACGGATGCGCTGGTCGTGATCGGTGGGGCCGTGCACGGCATCGCCCTGGTGGCAGCCTGCTTTGAATTCGAATTCATGGGCGGCAGCATGGGTTCGGTGGTGGGCGAGCGCTTTGTGCGCGGCGTGCACTCAGCCATCGAACAGAAAGTTCCTTTTGTCTGCTTCACCTCCACCGGTGGCGCTCGCATGCAGGAAGGCCTGCTGAGCCTGATGCAAATGGCCAAAACCAATGCTTCGCTGACCCGGCTGGCCAAGAAAGGGCTGCCTTTCATCAGCGTACTGACCGATCCGACCATGGGCGGCGTCAGCGCAGGCTTCGCCTTTCTGGGCGACGTGGTGATTGCCGAGCCCAAGGCATTGATCGGATTTGCCGGCCCGCGCGTCATCGAGTCCACCATGCGGGTGGCACTACCGGAAGGCTTTCAGCGCGCGGAATTCCTGCAAACCAAGGGCGCCATCGATCTGATTTGTGATCGCCGCGAGTTGCGCAAGACCATTGCCAGCACGCTGGCGATTCTGCAGCGCCAACCCGCCGATGCGGTGAATTAACTTCGAATCAGCCTGCCTGCAGCGCAAGCGCCTGCAGGCTGCCCAGCACGATGCCGGCAATCTGCAGAACCAGCAGCAAGACCAGCGGCGACAGGTCCACGCCCCCAACCAGCGGCAGCAGACGCCGGATGGGCTTCAAGGGTGGCGCGCAAAGCCGCTCGATCACGTCCGAAATGCTCGATTGGGTCGACACCCAGGACAACACGGCGTAAACAATCACGAGACCGGTCAGCGCTGAAATTACCAGTCGCAGCAAGCCAAAGCCGGCCAGAATCGGAATCACGATCAGACCACCCCGTGCGCCGGCGAGCAGCCAGAGCAGCAGAAACTGTGTCAGTTCCAGCAGGAAAGCCGCCAGCAGGCTGGCGCTGTCCCAGCGCCCCAGCGCCGGCACCACCCGTCGCAGCGGCAAGACCAGCCAGTCGGTCAAGGCAAAGACAAAACGCCCCAGCGGGTTGCCCGACCTTACCGACATCGGAATGCGCTGGTGCTGCATATAAAGGCGCAGCAGGCAGGCTCCGGCCAGCACGCTGGTGGCAACTTCGAGCAGGAGAGAAACGATTTGGTACAGCATGAATCAGCAGGGTCCGTCGAGCCCGATCATAGCGAGACTTAAAATCCGGCTCTGCCCTCACCTTTTGCGCAACTCATGTCTGACCACAACACTGCCCCAGCCCCCCAGGACGAAAACCAGCTTATTCTCGAACGCCAGGAAAAACTCAAGGCGATCCGCCAGAGCGAAGCCGAGGGCAAAGGTCCGGCCTTCCCGAACGATTTCAAACCCTCTGACCATGCCGCCGACCTGTTCGCCGCACATGCCGGCCAAACACCCGAAGCCCTGATCGAGCAAGGCTCTGTTGCCAAGGTGGCCGGGCGCATGATGCTCAAGCGCCTGATGGGCAAGGCCAGCTTTGCCACGCTGCAGGACAGCAGTGGCCGGATCCAGATCTACATCAAGGCCGACGATATTGGTGCCGACCTGTACGCCAGTTTCAAGCACTGGGATCTGGGCGACATCGTCGCTGCCGAAGGCAAAGTCTTCAAGACCCGTACTGGCGAGCTCTCGATTCACGCCAGCAGCTTGCGCCTCTTGACCAAGAGCCTGCGTCCCATGCCCGACAAGTTCCACGGCATGGCCGACCAGGAACAGAAGTACCGCCAGCGCTACGTCGATCTGATGACCGACGAGACCACACGTGCCCGCTTTGTAGCGCGCAGCCGGGCCCTGAGCGGTGTACGCGAGTTCATGGTGGCGCACGATTTCCTGGAAGTGGAAACGCCTATGCTGCACCCCATCCCGGGCGGTGCCAACGCCAAGCCCTTCACGACGCACCACAATGCGCTGGACCAGCAGATGTTTTTGCGCATAGCGCCAGAGCTCTATCTCAAGCGTCTGATCGTTGGCGGTTTTGAACGGGTCTTCGAGATCAACCGCAGCTTTCGCAACGAAGGCATCTCGGTACGCCACAACCCCGAGTTCACCATGATGGAGTTTTACGCTGCCTATTGGGACTACCAGGACCTGATGACCTTCACAGAAGCATTGATTCGTGACACCGCGCAGCGCTCCAGGGGCACCTTGCAATTGAGCTATGGCGGACGGGACGTTGACTTGAGCCAACCCTTTGAGCGCTTGACGATTGTCGAAGCGATCTGCAAGCACACCGAGGCCGGCCAAAACCTGGAAGGAAGCAAGCAGCGCAAGGTGGACAACCCGGCCTGGCTCATCAACGCCCTGCGAAAGCTCGGCCTGACCGAAGAAAAGAACAAACTGTCGATTCGCTCCCTGCCCAGCCTGCAGGTGATGTACTTCGAAGAAACCGTAGAAGAAATGCTCTGGCAGCCCACCTTCATCTGTGAGCACCCGGTCGAGATTTCACCGCTGGCACGCGCCAGTGACCACAAGCCCGGTGTCACCGAGCGCTTTGAGCTCTACATCACAGGCCGGGAATTTGGCAACGGCTTTTCCGAACTCAACGACGCTCAGGAGCAGGCCCGGCGTTTCCAGGAGCAGGTTGCGGCCAAGGACGACGGTGACGACGAGGCCATGTACTACGACCACGACTTCATCAGGGCCCTTGAGTACGGCATGCCTCCGACTGGTGGCTGCGGTGTCGGTTTGGACCGTCTGATGATGCTGCTGACCGACAGCACCAGCATTCGCGATGTCATCCTGTTCCCCGCACTACGGCGGGAGGCCTGAGAGCAGCGCCGGTCACACAAGCGACATAGGCGCCACTGCCTGCTAGCAGAATCGCGACACTTTTGGGGCGACAATCGATCAGGATTTGCGACAGATCAAAATCTGACCACTTCGCCATCTCTCACCCACTCAACGCTGCTTTTCCATCAAGCCACAAAAATGAAATTCAAAGGTACACAAAACTACGTCGCTACCGAGGACCTCATGCTGTCGGTCAACGCCGCCATCACCCTCAAGCGCCCCTTGCTGGTCAAGGGCGAGCCAGGCACCGGCAAGACCATGCTGGCCGAAGAGGTAGCTGGCGCGCTGAACATGCCACTGCTGCAGTGGCACATCAAGTCCACCACCAAGGCACAGCAGGGCCTCTACGAGTACGACGCCGTGAGCCGTTTGCGCGACTCCCAGTTGTCCGACATTGACGGCGGCGAGCGCGTCAAGAACATTCACAACTACATCCTCAAGGGCGTCTTGTGGCAAGCGTTCACCGCAGAACACCAGGTGGCGCTGCTGATCGACGAAATTGACAAGGCCGACATCGAGTTTCCGAACGACCTGCTGCGTGAAATTGACCGCATGGAGTTCTACTGCTACGAGACGCGGGAACTGATTCAGGCCAAGCACCGCCCGCTGGTCTTCATCACCTCCAACAACGAGAAGGAACTGCCTGACGCCTTCCTGCGCCGCTGCTTCTTCCATTACATCAAGTTCCCCGACGCTGACACCATGAGAAGCATCGTGGATGTGCACTTCCCGGGCCTGAAGAAGGAACTGCTGGGCGCCGCCATGAAGACGTTTTACGACGTGCGCAACCTGCCGGGTCTGAAGAAGAAGCCTTCCACCAGCGAACTGCTGGACTGGCTCAAGCTCCTGCTGGCTGAAGACATCCCGCTGTCAGCACTGCAAACCAAGGATGACAAGGTTGCAGTACCCCCGTTGGTGGGCGCACTGCTCAAGAACGAACAGGACGTGACCCTGTTCGAGAAACTCGTGTTCATGCAACGTCACAACCGCTGAACCCGGGAGCAGATCGATGGCTTACATTGAACCGGTCACGCTCAGTGGGCGCGGCATCCTGCTCGAGCCGCTGGCCCTGAAGCACGAGGCGGGTCTGCGCGCCGCGGCGGCCGACGGTGAGTTATGGAAGTTGCGCGTCACTTCCGTGCCAGAGCCCGAGCAAACCGGCAAATACATCGAGGACGCACTGGCCATGCGCGAAGCCGGCACCCGCGTTGCCTTCGCCGTCATCGAGGCAACCACAGGCAGCGTGCTGGGCTGCAGCAGCTACCACGACATCATTGCTGCGGTCAGGCGCGTCGAGATCGGCTGGACCTGGTACGCCAGACGCTGCCAGCGCACGCACGTCAATTCGGTTGCCAAACTGCTGCTGCTGACCCATGCCTTCGAAACGCTGGGCTGCCAGGTCGTGGGCTGGCGCACCGACAACTTCAATTTTGCGTCGCAGGCAGCCATCGAGCGGCTCGGTGCAAAAAAGGATGGCGTGATCCGCGGTCACGCGCTGCGCCGCGACGGCACCGTGCGCGACACCGTCATGTACAGCATGCGCAGCGGCGAATGGCCCGAAGCCAAGGCGCAGTTGCTGTATCTGCTCGACAAGCCACGTTGACCGGAGCGCTACGATGCTGATCGACTTTTTCTACACTCTGCGCTCGGCCAAATTGCCGGTGTCGGTGAAGGAATACCTGACGCTGCTCGAAGCGCTGAAGGAAGGCGTGGTTGGACCGAATACACCCGAGTCTGACGATGAATCGACGGCCAGCGGCTACAGAATTGACGACTTCTACTACCTCAGCCGCACGACCCTGGTAAAGGACGAAAAGCACTACGACAAATTCGACCGTGCCTTCGCCTCGTATTTCAAGGGCGTCGAGATGGTGGCCGACTTCAGCAAGGAGATCCCGCTGGAGTGGCTGCGCAAGAACCTGGAACTCAATCTCAGCCCGGAAGAACTCGCCCAGATCCAGAAGATGGGTTGGGACGAACTCATGGAGACGCTCAAGAAGCGCCTGGCAGAGCAGAACGAGCGCCACGAGGGCGGCAGCAAATGGATAGGCACCGGCGGCACCAGCCCGTTTGGCGCTTACGGGCATAACCCGCAGGGTGTTCGCATCGGGCAGGACAAGGGTCGCAACAAGAGCGCCGTCAAGGTCTGGGACCAGCGTGCCTACAAGGATTACGACGATACCCAGGAACTGGGCACGCGCAACATCAAGGTGGCGCTGCGTCGACTGCGCAAGTTCGCACGCGAAGGCCACGAGGAAGAACTCGATCTGGACGACACCATCAAGTCCACTGCCGCCAACGCCGGCTACCTCGACATCAAGATGATTCCGGAGCGTCACAACAACGTCAAGGTGCTGCTGTTGATGGACGTCGGCGGCACCATGGATGAACACATCGCACGCGTCGAGGAGCTCTTTTCTGCCACCAAGACCGAGTTCAAGCACCTGGAGTTCTACTACTTCCACAACTGCGTCTATGACTTCATGTGGAAGAACAACCGGCGCCGCTTCGCAGAAAAATTCGCTACCTGGGACATCATCCGAAAGTACAACAAGGACTACAAGCTGATCTTCGTCGGCGACGCGACCATGAGTCCCTATGAAATTCTGCAGCCCGGTGGCAGTGTGGAATACAACAACGAAGAAGCCGGGGTCGAATGGCTGCAGCGTCTGACCAAGGCCTTCCCCAAGTTCGCCTGGATCAACCCGGAACCGCAGGGGGTCTGGCAGTACCGCCAGAGCATCAGCGTGATCCAGCAGATCGTGAGTCAGCGCATGTATCCGCTGACCATCAAGGGGCTGGAAGACGCGATGCGTCTGCTGACCAAATAGAATACGGCACCACGCCGCCGTAGTTCAATGGATAGAACGAGCGCCTCCTAAGCGCTAGATATGGGTTCGATTCCCGTCGGGGGCGCCAGGTAAGCAAGGTGCCCATCGACAATCGTGCAGCGCACCCGACCCGGCAGCTCATAACCCGAAAACGGCGTGTGCTTGCCCTGACTACGCAGCGCAGCACTGGCCACCGTCCAACTGGACTGTGGGTCAAACACGCATACATCAGCCACACCGCCCGCCACCAGACGGCCAACACGGTTCTGCCGCTTGCCAAGTGATGCCCCCAGCACGCAGGCTGGTCCGCGGCTGACCACATCCAGCGCGCGCAACAAATCAACCCCGCTGTCGGCACTCCATTTGAGTGCCAGACTCAGCAACAATTCGACCCCGGTGGCACCGGGTTCACTCTCGGCAAAAGGCAGGTCCTTGGCGTCCTCATCGACCGGCGTGTGGTCGGACACCAGGGCATCGATCGTGCCATCGAGCAGACCGGCGCGCAGAGCGTCGCGATCGCGCTGCTGGCGCAAGGGCGGATTCAGGCGCGCGCGGCTGTCGAAGTAACCCATGTCGGCATCGGTCAAATGCAGCGAGTTGATGCTGACATCGCAGGTCACGCTCAAGCCGTCGAGCTTGGCCTGGCGCACCAGTTCGACACCGGCGGCACTGCTGAGGCGGCAGATGTGAACCCGCAC
>CAITZZ010000259.1 GCA_903897005.1 uncultured beta proteobacterium
CACCACGACTTCGGTCATGGCAGCGGCCAGCGCACCGTAGCGCTGCACCAGCTTGTTGGTTGCCGGGTCGGGCTGCAGTGCGCTGTAACCAGCAGGCAGGGGAATCGGTTTGCCACTGGCATCCTTGACGCCCAGATCGTTGACAACCACCTTGTTGTTGGCGTCTTTGGCGATCACTTTGCGTGTCGTGCGATCCACCGTCAGGTCGATCTTGGTCACCATCCGACCGTAGAAGCCGGCTTGCGTCATGAGCTTGCCATCGGGCCGAAAGCACACATATTCCTGGTGCGTGTGGCCATTGACCACGACGTCGATGGCCGGGTCCATGCGATCGACCAGATCAAGGCTCTCGCCCGCGACCCCAGGGCAGGATTTGTCGAGAGCCATCCTGGCTTTGGTGGTGCCGCCCTGATGCAGCAGCACGACGAATACCGTGACGCCTTTTTCCTTCAACAAGGGCACCAACGCGTTGACGGTCTCCACCTCGTTCCTGAACTGAAGTCCGGCGACACCGGCCGGCGTGACGACCGAGGGCGTGTCTTGCAACGTGACCCCGATGAAGCCGACCTTGACGCCGCCCAGCGTGCGGATGGCGTAGGCGGGAAACAGGGTTTGCCCGCTCGCCTGATCGACCACGTTGGCTGCCAGATACTGGAAGCGTGCGCCGCCGAACTTGCCCTTGGTCATGCAGGTGTCGACACCTACTTTGCCTGACTTTGCGTCCGCTGACGGGGGATAGCAGCCGCCCTTTTGCATGCGCAGCAATTCGGCGCGCCCCTTGTCGAATTCGTGATTGCCAACGGTGGAAAGGTCCAGTCCGATCTGGTTCAGGATGTCGATCGTCGGTTCGTCGTGAAAGAAGCCCGAAGCCAATGGCGTGGCACCAATCAAATCGCCATCGCCGACCACCAGCGTTTGCTTCGGGTTGTGCTGCTTGAGATTCTTGATCAGCGTTGCCAGGTAGGCCGCACCGCCAGCACTGACGCGGGTGCCGGTCGCGTTGCTCGCATCCGGAACCAGTACGCTGGCCGAGGGCGGCAGGATGTTGCCGTGAAAATCGTTGATAGCAATCAGCGACAGCGTGATCGGGGTCCTGCTGGCCGTCTGCGCCTTTGGCGTCTGGGCATGGGACCAGACCGGAGACAGCGAAGTCGCCATGGCGAGTGACAAACAGCCCGTGGTCCAAAAGAATTTCTGCATACCAATCTCTCCTGTTGCGCTTACAAATACAGGTCCATAAGGCGGCCCGGTCCAAGTGTAAGCCGGGTAGGCGTTGTCAGGGTTTGGTCTGAAACTGGTGCGCCTGCAACGCAGCACGCAGCTGCGGCAGTGCAGCGCGCATGGCTGCTCGGCCGGCCTCGATGGAGCGACGCCGTGCGCCAAAGTCGGAACTGGCAACCCCTGTCAGCGTCGGTCGCACCACAATTTCGGCGTCGCGCAACTCAAAGTTATTGATGCTTTTGCCCATGATGGAAAAGGTCTGCAGCAGGACCTGCAACGTGTCGCTGGCGGCGTTACCCTCGGGCGGGTCCGAAATATCAACCGCAATGATCAACTCCGCTCCCATCTGGCGCGCATAGCGCACCGGCACGGGCGACACCAGGCCGCCGTCCACATACTCGCGACCTGCCACCTTGACCGGCTGAAACAGCGCCGGCACCGCACTCGATGCGCGCACCGCTGTGGCGATGTCGCCACGCTGAAACAACACGCCCTGCCCGCTGTTCAAATCGGTTGCCACAATGCCCAGTGGCAAGGGCATGTTCTCGATCAGGCGGCCATTGACTTGCATGCTGACATAACGCGCCAGTGCTTCGCCACGCAAGAGGCCGCGGCTGAAGAGGGGCAGAGTCCAGTCGGCAAACGTGGCCTCCTCCATGGTTTCTGCTACCTGCTGCAACTGGGCGCCGTTCTTGCCGCTGGCATAGAAGGCTGCAACCACGCTGCCAGCCGAAGTGCCCACCACCAGAGCAGGACGAATGCCGGCCTCCTCGAGTACCTGAATGACACCGATGTGGGCAAAACCACGGGCTGCACCGCCACCCAGCACCAGGCCAATTCTGGCCGGCTTTTTGGGCACCACCGGAGCCGCCACCGGCACATCAGGTACCGGAGCCGGAACAGGAGCAGTGGCGCAGCCAGCCAGCCACAGCGCCAGCAGCGCTGGCAGAACCGAAAGCAGTTTCAAGCCGCGCTCAGCTGGCAGCCACTTCCTGTGCCTCGGGCTTGGCGCGCCCTTCCTTCTTTGGCAAAGGCTGAATGTCGAGCAGGACTTCGGTCTTGCTCTCATCCTTGTCATCTACATCGACCGTCAGGCGACCGCCATCGATGAGGCGGCCAAACAGCAATTCGTCGGCCAGGGCACGGCGAATCGTGTCCTGAATCAGACGCTGCATCGGACGCGCCCCCATCAGTGGGTCAAAGCCCTTCTTGGCCAGATGCTTGCGCAGCTTGTCGGTAAAGGTGACATCCACTTTCTTGTCGGCCAGTTGCGCTTCAAGCTGCAGCAGGAACTTGTCGACGACGCGCATGATGACGACCTCATCGAGCGACTTGAAGCTGACGATCGCATCGAGCCGATTGCGGAACTCTGGCGTGAACAGGCGCTTGATGTCGACCATCTCGTCGCCAACCTGACGCTCGTTGGTAAAACCCATGGTGGACTTGTTCAGTGCCTCGGCGCCCGCATTGGTCGTCATGATGATGATGACGTTGCGGAAGTCGGCCTTGCGCCCGTTGTTGTCGGTCAGCGCGCCATGGTCCATCACCTGCAACAGCACATTGAAGATGTCCGGATGGGCTTTTTCGACTTCATCGAGCAAGAGCACGCAGTGCGGCTTCTTGGTCACGGCCTCGGTCAGTAGACCGCCCTGGTCGAAGCCGACGTAGCCGGGAGGCGCGCCAATCAGGCGGCTGACCGCATGGCGCTCCATGTACTCACTCATGTCAAAGCGAATCAGCTCGATGCCCATGATGTAGGCCAGTTGCTTGGCGGCCTCGGTCTTGCCAACGCCGGTGGGGCCACTGAACAGGAAGGAGCCGATCGGCTTGTCACCCTTGCCCAGGCCGGAGCGCGCCATCTTGACGGCCGAAGCCAGCATGTCAATCGCCTTGTCCTGCCCGAACACGACGTTCTTCAAGTCACGATCCAGCGTCTTGAGCTTGCCGCGGTCATCGTTGGAGACATTGGCCGGCGGAATGCGGGCGATCTTGGCCACAATCTCCTCGACCTCCGACTTGCTGATGATCTTCTTGCGCTTGGACGGCGGCAGAATGCGCTGTGCGGCGCCGGCCTCGTCGATCACATCAATCGCCTTGTCGGGCAGATGCCGGTCATTGATGTACTTGGCGCTGAGTTCGGCTGCGGCCTGCAATGCGGCCAGGGCGTACTTGACGTTGTGATGCTCCTCAAAGCGGGATTTCAGTCCCTTGAGAATCTCTACCGTCTGCTCTATGGTTGGCTCAACCACATCGACCTTCTGAAAGCGCCGGGACAGCGCTGCATCTTTCTCGAAAATTCCACGGTATTCGGTAAAGGTGGTAGCGCCAATGCATTTGAGCGCGCCGGAACTCAAGCCTGGCTTGAGCAGGTTGGACGCATCGAGCGTGCCGCCAGAGGCCGCCCCGGCACCGATCAGGGTATGAATTTCGTCAATGAACAGCACGGCATTGGGCTTGTCTTTCAGGGACTTCAAAACGCCTTTGAGGCGCTGCTCAAAGTCGCCCCGGTATTTGGTCCCGGCCAGCAAGGCACCCATATCGAGCGAATAGACAACGGCCTCGGCCAGAATCTCCGGCACGTCTTTTTGTGTGATGCGCCAGGCCAGACCTTCGGCAATCGCCGTCTTGCCAACGCCGGCCTCGCCGACCAGCAAGGGGTTGTTCTTGCGCCGGCGACACAGGATCTGGATCACGCGCTCAACCTCGTATTCACGCCCGATAAGAGGGTCGATCTTGCCTTCCTTGGCGAGCTGATTGAGGTTCTGCGTGTACTGCTCGAGCGGCGACTGCTTTTCGTTCTTGTCGCCGCCACCCTCTTCACTTTCGGCCGGAGTCTCGCTGGACTTGGGACCTTCAGCCGGGTCGCTTTTCTTGATACCGTGTGCGATGAAGTTCACCACATCGAGCCGCGTTACGCCCTGCTGATGCAGGTAATAAACGGCGTGCGAGTCTTTTTCACCAAAGATGGCAACCAGCACATTGGCGCCGGTGACTTCCTTCTTGCCGCTGCCGGTCGACTGCACGTGCATGATGGCGCGCTGAATCACGCGCTGAAAGCCCAGCGTCGGCTGCGTATCGACATCGTCAAGTCCTGCAACCTGGGGCGTGTTGTCCTTGATGAAGTTGGACAGCGACTTGCGCAAATCGTCAATATTGGCCGAACAGGCTCGCAGCACTTCAGCCGCGCTGGGGTTGTCCAGCAGTGCGAGCAGCAGGTGTTCCACCGTAATGAACTCATGGCGCTGCTGGCGCGCCTCAACGAACGCCATATGCAGGCTTACTTCCAATTCCTGGGCAATCATGTGATTTCCTTATGAGCCTTGCTTTGATGTTTAACTGTAATCCGAATTTAATACCATGGGTTCGCCGCTGTATTAATCAAGAGGCTGACTGACACACTGCAGGGGATGACCCGCCTTGGCGGCCGCATCCATCACCTGATCCACCTTGGTAGCGGCCACGTCCTTGGAATAGACGCCACAAACGCCCTTGCCGTCCAGGTGAATCATCAGCATGATTCTGGTCGCCGCCTCCAGATCCTTGCCAAAGAACTCCTGAATCACAACCACCACAAACTCCATCGGCGTGTAGTCATCGTTGAGCATGACGACCTCGTACATCTGGGGCGGCTTGACTTTTTGCGTCCGCCGCTCCAGCACGACCGAGCCGCCGTCGTCGGCAACCGGCAGACGGATCGGCTTAGGGTGAGGAGTTACAGGGGGTTTGCTTGCCATGCTTCCATTCTATAGATCGTACCC
>CAITZZ010000260.1 GCA_903897005.1 uncultured beta proteobacterium
CCTGGCCACGCGGCTTTACGGCGCGGATTGCACGCAATGCATTCACCGATCGATGGCACGGCCATGAGGACGCGCTGGAAAAGAACGTCTCTGTGGAAGGCCCGAAGTATCGGCAGGCCTTTGCCGAGGGCGATGCAGACCACACTGGCGTCTGGTTTGGTGAGGCCGCCGGCCTGATCGATGAAATCGAGTCAGCAACGGATATCGTCGAAAAGATGGCGATAGATGCGGCCCGGCATATACAGCGCCTTGGCCAGACGGCGCTCGCCTGACCATGAGCGAAGCAAGCGCCAGTCAACAGCGTCGCCGTAACCTGGTGCTGGCCATCGTCGTCGCGACCTACGCCCTGTCTTTTTTTCAACGCTTCGCACCGGCGGGAATCGCATCCGACCTGGTGGCCGCTTTCAACACCAGCGCTTCCTCGCTGGGCGCGCTGGCCGCAACCTACTTCTATGTTTACACCGTCATGCAGGTACCGACCGGCATCCTGGTCGACACCCTGGGGCCACGTCGGATTCTGCTGATCGGTGGCGTGGTCGGCGGCGCCGGCAGTCTGATGTTCGCGCTGGCCAGCGGACTTGAGCTGGCGCTGGTCGGGCGCACCCTGATCGGGCTGGGCGTCTCGGTCACTTTTATTGCCATGCTCAAGATCATCGCCCTGTCCTTCGACGAGCGCCGCTTTGCCACCCTGGTCGGGCTGGCGATGCTGATCGGCAATTTCGGCTCGGTGCTGGCCGGCGCACCGCTGTCCTGGCTGGCCCAGCAAACCAGTTGGCGCCATATCTTTGTTGCCCTGGCCGGTGTTTCGTTGCTGCTGGGCATCGCCTGCTGGGTGCTGCTGCGTGAGCAGGCTGCCGTAGCAGGCCAGCCAGAGCGCAAACCTTCGTTTGACCGGGGCCTTGTTCTATCCGGCCTGGTCGCGGTGCTGAAGAACCGCGACAGCTGGCCCACGGTGTGTGTCAACTTTGGTATCTGCGGCAGCTTTTTTGCTTTCGCCGGCTTGTGGGCGACGCCGTTTCTGACGCAGGCGCATGGCCTGACGCGCGCTGCCGCCGCCAACCACGTCAGTCTTTATTTCGTCGGCTTTGCACTGGGCTGCATGTTCATGGGCGCACTGTCGGATCGGCTCGGCAAACGCAAGCCGGTCTTGATCGTGACCAGCCATCTGTACCTGCTGATCTGGCTCGCACTGCTGTGGGACCTGGCGCTGCCGCTCTTTGCCAGCTATGCCCTGTTCAGCCTGATGGGTCTGGTCACCGCCGGCTTCACGCTCACCTGGGCTTGTGCCAAGGAGGTCAATGCGCCCCAGCTATCAGGCATCTCCACCAGCGTCACCAACATGGCCGGCTTCCTCGCTGGCGCCGTCCTGCAGCCGCTGGTCGGCTGGGTGATGGACCAGCGCTGGCAGGGCGGCCTGACCAGCACGGGAGCACGCCTCTTTACTGCCGACGACTACCACGCCGGTCTGCTGCTGCTGACGGCCGTGGCAGCCTTCGGTGCACTGGCCTCATGGTGGATCAGGGAAACGGGCTG
Organism: uncultured beta proteobacterium; assembly: GCA_903897005.1. GTDB lineage: Bacteria > Pseudomonadota > Gammaproteobacteria > Burkholderiales > Burkholderiaceae_C > Rhodoferax. The sequence continues at coordinate 1,534 of CAITZZ010000260.1, forward strand.
TCGCAATATCTGGCGGCAAGCGGGTCAGTGATTTTTTGAGGAAAGTTCTTGAAAAGCCGGGCGGGTAGTCAGGCAACTCGCCAAAACACTGGTATCCCAGACTCTCGTAAAAGCCTCTGGCGCCAAACTGGGTGTCAACCCAGGCAGACTGACAGCCTCGCCCCAAAGCTTCCTGCTCGGCCCGCTGCATGATGGAGCGGCCCAAACCCTGGCCGCGAAGCGCTTGCGGAACCAGCAGCATCTGCGTGTAGAGCCAGCCGTAGCCGGTAGCACCCCACAGGCCACCGATGACCGCATTCGCACTGTCCCGAACCGCAATCACCAAGGGCCGCTGCTGAGCCGGCCCGGCAAGCTTGACGTTGTACTGAACCAGCGCACTGGCAATCGACTTGCGAACTTCATCGTCCGGACTATCGCTTACCTGCAGTGTGCAGGCGAGAGGCCCCTTGGCGTCCGGGAAACTCATCGCCGGCACGCCCTCATCACTCAGTGCCGGAAATGGCGCACGCCCGAGAACACCATGGCGACACCGCGCTCATCGGCGGCGCCTATAACTTCCTGATCGCGCATCGAACCACCGGGCTGGATGATGCAGTTCGCGCCTGCGTCCACCACGACGTCGAGGCCATCACGAAACGGGAAGAAGGCATCGCTCGCGGCCGCCGTGCCCACGAGCGAGAGCCCGGCATGCTGTGCCTTGATGCTGGCGATGCGTGCCGAATCGAGCCGGCTCATCTGGCCAGCGCCGACCCCCATGGTCATGCCATCTCGGCAAAACACAATGGCATTGCTCTTGACGAATTTCGCGACGTTCCAGGCAAACAGCAAATCCTGCAACTGCTGCGGCGTAGGCTGCAGCTTGGTCACCACTTTCAGATCAGCCAGCGTGAGCTGGTGGTTGTCGGCTGTCTGCATCAGGAGTCCGGAGCCCACGCGCTTGAAGTCCACTGCGTTGCGCCCGTTAGCCCAGTCGCTGGCGCCGCCCAGGGGCAGGGCAATCTTCAGAATGCGCACGTTGACCTTGCTCTTGAAGACGGCCAAGGCCTCGGGCGTGTAGTCGGGTGCCATCAGCACCTCGACAAACTGTTTCGAAATTTCCAGCGCTGCAGCTTCATCGAGCGTTCGATTCAGCGCAATGATGCCGCCAAAAGCCGAGGTCGGATCGGTCTTGAACGCCTTGCTGTAGGCCTCCAGCACGTTGGCACCGACCGCCACGCCGCACGGGTTGGCATGCTTGACGATGACACAGGCCGCAGCGCCCTCCGCCGCAAAACTCTTGACACATTCCCAGGCCGCGTCGGCGTCGGCAATGTTGTTGTAGCTCAACTCCTTGCCCTGCAGCTGCTGGGCCGTCACCAGCGTACCCGGTGCCGCCTGCAGGTCCCGATAAAAAGCCGCTTGCTGGTGCGGATTTTCACCGTAACGCAGGTCCTGCAGCTTGACAAAACATGCGTTCGACTGCGCCGGGAACAGCTGTCTGGAGGGCGTGCTGTTGCCTTCTTCAAAGTCAATGGAGGACAGGTAGTCGCTGATGGCGCCGTCGTACTGGCTGATGCGGTTGAATGCTGCCACCGACAGGGCAAACTTCGTCTTCAGACTGATGCCACCGCCCTTGAGCTCCGAGAGCACGCCAGCGTACTGGGAGGCGTCGGTCAGCACCGCCACATCCCGCCAGTTCTTGGCCGCGCTGCGCACCATGGCCGGACCACCGATGTCGATGTTCTCGATGGCGTCTTCCAGCGTGCAGCCGGCCTTGGCAATGGTCGCCTCGAACGGATACAGGTTGACCACCAGCAGGTCGATGGTGTCGATGTGGTGCGCCTGCAGCGCCGCCATGTGCTCGGGCAGGTCGCGCCGCGCCAGCAGGCCACCGTGTACTTTGGGGTGCAGGGTCTTGACACGGCCATCCAGCATCTCTGGAAAACCGGTAAGTTCAGCCACCTCCGTCACTGCCAGCCCCTGCTCAGCGAGCAGCCTGGCTGTGCCGCCCGTGGATAGGAGCTTGATGCCCAGTGCGTGCAAGGCCTGGGCAAACTCCACAATGCCGGTTTTGTCGGAGACAGAAATGAGTGCGTTCATGGGCTTAGATCAGTTTGTGTTCAAGCAACTTCTTGCGCAGCGTGTTGCGATTCAGGCCCAGCCACTGCGCTGCCTTGGACTGGTTGTCGTCTGCGTGGCGCATGACCACTTCAAGCAGCGGCTTTTCAACCACGTGGAGCATCATGTCGTACATGCCGTCCGGCTCGGTACCACGCAAGTCGCGCAGATAGGTTTCCAGACTGCTGCGTATGCATTCTTCTATGTATTTTTTGCTCATGCTGTTAACTCGGCCTCCATTGTCCTCTTCAGGCGATTCGATGGATAAGAAACACCCTCGCCTATTCTGTCCATACGCAAACTCAGGCGGTCAAAATAGTCTGCCACAGCCACCACCTGAGTGCCGCAATTCTCGATCAGATTCATTTGCTGGCGAAATTCCTCGCCGCCAGGCAAGTTCCTGACGTACCAGCCAATGTGCTTGCGCGCACTGCGCACACCCAGAAACTCGCCATACAGCTGGTAATGGTCCTGCAGATGCAACAGCGCCCACTGCTTGACTTCAGCCACCAGCGGCGATGCCAGATGGCTGCCGGTTTCAAGAAAATGCGCGATCTCACGAAAGATCCAGGGGCGTCCCTGCGCCGCGCGGCCAATCATCACAGCATCAGCGCCGGTCGCTGCCAGCACGGCACGGGCCTTTTCTGGCGAGTCGATATCCCCATTGACCACCACCGGTACGCTCACTGCCGCCTTGACCGCAGCAACCGTGTCGTACTCCGCCAGCCCGCTATAGCCTTGCTCACGGGTGCGCCCGTGCACCGCGATCATCTGCACGCCGGCGCTCTGCGCCTGCACCGCCAACGCAGGCGCATTCCTGTGCGCTTGCGACCAGCCGCTGCGCATCTTGAGCGTCACCGGCACGCCGCGCGGCGCACAGGCGCCGACCACCGCCTCAATGATGGCCAGCGCCAGCGCCGGGTCCTGCATCAAGGCAGAGCCCGCCCACTTGCTGCAGACCTTCTTGGCCGGGCAGCCCATGTTGATGTCAATGATTTGCGCGCCGCAATCGATGTTGTGGCGCGCCGCATCGGCCATCAGCGCCGGCTCGGTACCCGCAATCTGCACCGCGATCGGTCCGGGCTCGCCTTCGTGATTGACGCGCCGCGTGGTCTTGGGCGTGTGCCAGAGATCGGCTCGACTGCTGATCATCTCGCTGACGGCATAGCCCGCGCCAAGACGCCGGCAAAGCTGTCGGAACGGCCGGTCCGTCACCCCCGCCATGGGAGCAACAAACAATGCATTGGCGAGTAAATAGGGACCGATGTTCATGCGCGCTGCTGATTCTAGCTGCCCAAAATTTCAGCAATTGAAACGCAAACTTATACTGGCGCACCGATGGAAGCCTGGCTCGAACAACTGCTGGTACTGCTTGCACTGCCTCAATACGGGCTGAGCACCGTCTTTGTGGTCTCGTTCATTTCAGCCACGCTGCTGCCGCTGGGCTCGGAGCCTGCTGTGTTTGGTCTGGTCACACTGAACCCGCACCTTTTCTGGCCGGCGATCCTGGTGGCTACGGCTGGCAACGCACTGGGTGGCGCACTGACCTGGGCGATGGGACTGGCCTCGCATCAGGTGGTAGACCGCTTTCAGCACTCCAGACACCATCTGAAAGCGCTCGACTGGCTTGAGCGCATCGGCCCCAAAGCCTGCCTGCTTTCGTGGCTACCCGTCATCGGCGACCCGCTGTGCGCCGTGGCAGGCTGGCTCAAACTGCCGTTCTGGCCCTGCATGGTCTATATGACCATCGGGAAATTTGCGCGCTATCTGACCATGACAGCTGTGCTGGTAGGAATTTTCAAGGGCTGAACAAAAAGTTCATCACATCGCCATCCTTGACGATGTATTCCTTGCCTTCGCTGCGCATCTTGCCGGCGTCCTTGGCGCCCTGCTCGCCCTTGAAGGCGATGAAGTCCTCATAGGCAAAGGTCTGGGCCCGGATGTAGCCCTTCTCGAAATCGGTATGAATCACGCCAGCCGCCTGTGGACCGGTGTCGCCCACATGGATGGTCCACGCGCGCACTTCCTTCACGCCCGCAGTGAAATAAGTCTGCAGGCCAAGCAGTTTGTAGGCCGCCACGATCAGGCGGTTCAAGCCCGGTTCGCTCTGACCAATTTCGCTGAGGAACATCTTTTTGTCCTCTTCCTCCATATCGGCCATCTCGGCCTCCATCTTGGCGCAAATGGCGACCACGGGCGCATTCTGGGCGGCGGCGTAGGCACGCAGACGATCCAGAAACGGATTGTTCTCAAATCCATCTTCCGCAATATTCGCAACAAACATGGCCGGCTTGGCAGTAATCAGAAAAAACTGCTTGAGCAGCGGCAACTCTTCCTTGCTGAAGTCCAGCGCGCGCACCGGTCGGGCCTCGTTCAGGGCCGCCTGGCACTTCTCCAGCAGGGCTACCAGTTTGATCGACTCCTTGTCACCGGAGCGTGCCGTTTTCGTCACCCGGTGCAGCGCCTTTTCGACCGCGGACAGATCGGCCAGACAGAGCTCGGTCTGGATCACCTCGATGTCGGAGATCGGATCGATCTTGCCAGCGACGTGGATCACGTTGCTGTCTTCAAAACAGCGCACCACATTGACCGTGGCGTCGGTCTCGCGAATGTGAGCCAGAAACTTGTTACCCAGCCCCTCACCCGTGCTGGCACCTGCCACCAGACCGGCAATATCGACAAATTCAACAATCGCGCGCTGGATTTTTTGCGGGTGCACGATGGCCGCCAGTGCGTCGAGACGAGGATCCGGCACCTCAACGATCCCGACATTGGGTTCAATCGTGCAAAAGGGATAGTTCTCGGCCGGGATGCCCGCCTTGGTCAGGGCGTTGAACAGGGTCGATTTACCGACGTTGGGCAAGCCCACGATGCCACATTTCAAACTCATGAAAATATCCTTAGAAATCAATGCCCCAGCGGCACCATTGAACCCAACTTCGGGATCGTTGAGGTACCGGACACGCGCATGGATCAAGCAGCCCAAAGGCTTGCGCCGCTCCAGCGCCGGACAAGAAAACACACCGCTTTTTGTCCTCGTTTTGTCCCGGGAAGTCAGCTGTGATTGTACTAATCAGTGCATCCCTGCTTCAAAGGGCGTCAGCTTGCCAGGATTGCCCGCGCGCAGTGGAGGGGCCAGGCTGAACCGAGGTCACCGGGCTGTTGACCAGCGTCGGGCTGGCTCCGACGGTAAATAGCTGCACGGGCTGCGGCGGTCCAGCCATCGGCTGACGACAAAGTGAAAAGGCTTTTCCATCCACTCCATCTCCCTTGCGTAGGCGTAGATCTGATCGTAGGTTTCAGGTTTGGCCAGAAATCCCTTGTCGGCACAATGGCTTGAACCCTTCACTTCAGGAGCAACGCGAATCGAGCTTACAGGCATAACAGTCTCCTAAGAGGCGATCGGATATCGCTTACCAGGCGGTCACCCGGAAGCGCTGAGCGCTAAAGTCGCAACAGGTGGGTGGCGCTCATGCGCATGCACCGTCCCGCTATGGGATCCTCCATCAAGTGCTTGAAGCTCGGGTAGCGAATATTCAATAGCCGTGAGCGTCGGTACAACTCGCTGGCTTTTTTGAGCATCAACTCTTCCTGCAACGTGGGGTCCATGGGCAAAGCCAAGGGGATTTGTTGTTGCGCCGGCGTCAGGCGA
>CAITZZ010000261.1 GCA_903897005.1 uncultured beta proteobacterium
AGGCGACGAATTGCTGCTGATTGCATGCCTGCGCGACGTCACCGAGCGTATCCAGCGGGACGCCGAGTTGCAGCGCTCGCGCGAGCAGCTTTCCGAGTTGACGCAGCGGCTCATGGCGCAGGAGAGAACCCTGATCAGGGGCCTGGCACAAACGCTGCATGATCATCTCGGCCAGACCATGGCGGCGATCCGCATGGCGCATGAAACGGTGCTGACCTTTCAGTCTGATCAGGGTGTCGCGCCGGCACCGGAAATCGTCCGACTGCAGGCGCAGATGGGGGTCCTGATGGGCCATGCTGTCAGCCAGATCAGGCAGGTGTTGATGGACCTGCGGCCGCCGCTGCTGGAGGAGCGAGGCCTGCTGGCCGCGCTCGACAATGAAGTTCGCAACCGCGCGCTGACGCATCCCAGCGTCGAGCTGTCATTGCGCGTCGCGCCGGCCAGCGGCGAACTGCGCTGGCCCCCGGAGCTTGAATATGCGGCCTTCATGGTGGCGCGCGAGGCGATGGAGAATGCCTTGCGTCATTCGGGTTCGCCTTCGGTTTTGGTTCGCCTGGCCGGCACCAGCCATGCGCTGCTACTGGAGGTAGTTGACCGCGGGCACGGCGTCATGGCCGAACCTGACGGCAGGACGCGCCATCTGGGTATTCTCGGCATGCGTGAACGCGCCCAGACGATAGGCGCCCAGGTCAGGATCGACGCGACGCCGGGTCGCGGAACCTGCGTCAGCTTCAGTTGGAGCGCGCCGCCATGACCCGTCTTTACCTGGTTGATGACCACCAGATCGTGCGCGAAGGCCTGCGTGCCATGCTCGAGGCCAAAGGGCATCAGGTGGTCGGTGATTCGGCCGACATGACGCAGGCACTGGCGGACCTGCTGCGCCTGAACCCGCAGGTCCTGTTGCTCGATCTCAACCTGGGCGGGCGTTCCGGATTCGAGCTGCTGGCCGAACTGCAGCGCCGCAATTTGCCGATTCGCTGCGTCGTGCTGAGCATGTCGGCGCAGCCGCGTGACGTGGCAGAGGCGCTGCGCCTGGGCGCCAGCGCCTATGTGCTCAAGGGTTCGGCCGGAATCGAACTCACGAACGCGATCGAAGCCGCCGCTCAGGGCCGGCGCTACCTGGGCGCCGAGGTCAGCGCACTGGCTCTGGAGGTGCTGGTGCATCCGGACCGCATCGACCCCTTTGGCAAGCTCTCGCCACGCGAGCGCCAGATCGTCAGCATGGTCGTCACCGGCCAGTCAAGTTCACGTATCGGCCTGGAGCTGCACCTCTCGCCCAAGACCGTCGCCACCTATCGCAGCCGCCTGATGGCCAAGCTGGGCGTGCCCGATGTGACCGCTCTGGTGCGCCTGGCGATCCAGTACCGGCTGCTCGACGCGGCCGCGCAGCCCGGCGCAGACTTTGATCTGCGTCAGACACCCCCACAACTGGCGCTGTTTGCCGACAAGGCGGATCAAGAACTCCCTACAGACGGAGTGGCTGGCGCTGCCTAGAGTTGTGCCTGCGGCTGGTCGCAGTGTCCGTCGGGCACCCTCAGCCGGTGAAAGAAGCACATCATGCTGAACCTTCAAACCGAGTCGTGCCTGAGCCGCGCCGGTTGGCAGCCGTCATTGGGGCAGGGCGCGCTCAAGCTCGAGCGCGACGAGCGCTGGTCGGATTTTGCGGAACTGCTGGGTTTGTTGCGCTTCGATGGCCCGGTGCGGCAGTCGGGCGAGGCCAGCCTGTTCCGCCGGCGCCGTCTCAAAGCGGGCCAGTGCGCGCTGGCCATGGGGCGGCCGTTCGACGGCTTGTACGTGGTTCGCCTGGGCGCCATGAAGACCAGCATGACCGATGTCGAGGGTGGCGAACATGTCATTGCCTTTCCGATGAAAGGCGATGTGCTCGGCTCCGACGGCATTTGCCACGCCAGGTACATGAGCGAGGTGGTGGCACTGACCGACTGCGATCTGGTGCGGATTCCCGCCGAGGAACTTTTCGCGCAACAACGCTCCAGCAACGATCTGGAGCGTGTCGCCTACTGGGCCATCAGCCGCGAGATGGTGCAGGAGCAAAGCGCCTATGCCATGACCAACCTGCCCAAGACCGAGGCCAGGGTAGCGCACTTTCTGTGCATTCAATCCCAGCGCTTTGCAGCGATGGGCTACTCACCGACCGAGTTCATCTTGCCGATGACGCGCCGCGACATTGGCAGTTACCTCAACGTGACGCTTGAATCGGTCAGCCGCGCCATGTCGGCGTTGCGACGCGAGGGCATCATTGAGGTCGAGCGACGCAAGATCCGGATCCGGTCGCTTGAAGCACTGCGCCACTTCGGGCTCTGAACAGCATGTCCGCTGGTAACGTAGTGTCGCTGCTGCGCAGCAGCCCGACTTTCGAGGCGATGCTGGTTCCCACCGATGGCTCGGCGCTATCCACGGCGGCGGCGCTCAAGGCGGTGGAGTATGCCAAGCGCCTGCAACTGCCGATCGTCGCCTTTCATTCGATACCGATCTACCGCTATCCGGTCTACCTCGGTGGCATTCCGTTCGAGTATCCGTCGGAGTCTGAATACCAGGAGCAGTGCCGAGCGATCGCCGATCGTTATCTCGACCTGGTCGTCAAGGCGGCGGCCGCGCGCGGTGTGGTGGCCAGCAAGCGGATCGAGTTCAATTCGGCACCAGCCCAGGCCATCGTGGAGGCTGCGAAGCACGAAAGCTGCAGCATGATCTTCATGGGGTCGCACGGGCGCGGCGGTATGTCCAGAGTCTTTCTGGGCAGTGTCGCGCTCAAGGTCCTGACGCTGGCGCAGTTGCCGGTGATGGTGGACCGGCCAACACCAAAAGAGATTTCCGACGCCGAAGAGCTGATGAGCCAGCACGCGATCGAGCCCTAGATCTTGCCAATTCCCCCACCCGGGCTGCCGCGCCGGCTGGCTGGGTACACTCGGGCTGTCCATTTTTTGGTGAGCAGCCATGACACAGCCAAACACTCCACTTCCCCACCTGTGCCTGCGCAAGGCGAGCTTCTATCGAGCGGCCATTCTTCTGGCCACCCTGGGTCCGGCGATGGCCTTTTGGGCCAGCGGTGCCAACCTTGAAGCCAGGGCGCTGAACCTGCAGGCCACAGCCAGTGCCAATGCAGCATCAGCGCCGGCGGCGCCTGCACCAGCGGCCTCTGCCCTGGCGCCTGCCAGACCGGCTGACGCAAGCCTGCCCAAACCCTTTGCCGAAGTGATCAAGGATGCCAAGCAGCAGGACGGCCTGTTTCCGATCTGGCGCAAGGATGAGAAAGTCTGGCTGGAAATTCCCAAGTCGGCGCTCGACAAGCCCTTTTTGTTCAGCGTCAACATCGCCAGTTCGGTCGGCGAACGCGGCCTCTATGCGAGCCAGATGGGCCGCGATTCGCTGGCCCAATGGCGGCGCATTGGCAACCAGATGCAGTTGCTGGCACTCAATACCAAGTTCCGGGCTGTGGGCGGGTCCGAACTGGCCGTGAGCCAGGCGTTCTCGCCCAGTCTGCTGGCCTCGGCAGCGGTGCTCAGCCTGGAGCACCCGCAGCGCAAGTCGATCCTGGTCGATGCCGGTTTCCTGCTGGCCGACATTCCCGGTTATTCGACGCGTATCGAGTCCGCCTACCGACTGACCTACACGCTGGACAAGCCCAATTCCTTCTTTGATGCAACGCGCGCCGAACCGGCCCTGAGCACCTTGACGGCGCGTGTGCATTTCTCCACGCCCCGCATTCCGGCCGCTCCATTGACCCCGCCACCGGTACCGAGCCCGACACCGCCGCAGGCCACGCCCGATCCACGCAGTTTCTTTGTCAGCTATGTCTACAACTTTGCCGCCCTGCCGCAGACGCCGATGGCAACGCGACTGGCGGATCCGCGGCTGGGACATTTCATGGAGTCCTTTACCGACCTCAGCGCTGACATGAAGGCCAATGCCCGCGTTCACCTGGTCCAGCGCTGGCGTCTGGAAAAGAAGGACCCGACAGCGGCGCTGTCGGAACCCGTGCGTCCTATCGTGTACTGGATGGACAAGAACATTCCCGCCAGGTACCGCCCGGCGGTGCAGGCCGGTATCACCGAATGGAACAAGGCTTTTGAGAAAATCGGATTCAAGAATGCGGTGCTGGCGAAGCAGCAGCCCGATGATGCCGACTGGGACAACATGGACGCGGCGCACGCCTCCATTCGCTGGTTCGTTGGCGCGGATGTCGGCTTTGCCATTGGCCCGAGCCACACCGATCCGCGCAGCGGCGAAATCCTGGACGCAGATATCGGCATGAGTGATGTCTTTGCCCGGGGTGCACGGCGTTTTGTGGTGGAAGACGCGGCCAGAAGTGGCGCGCCCCATGCTGCGCACGACGCCTATTGCAATTACGCCCAGGAGGCGGCGGCCGAGATGAACTTTGCACTGGACGTGCTGGAAGCACGCGGCGATATTGCACCCGACAGTCCCGAGGCCGAGGCCTTTGTGCAGGCAGTGATTACCGACACCATCATGCACGAGGTCGGGCACACCTTGGGACTCAAACACAACTTCAAGGCATCCACCACCATCAAGCAGGCCCAGTTGCAGGACTTGAACTACACCCAGGCTCACGGCATCTCGGGCTCGGTGATGGATTACAACGCCTACAACCTGGCTCTCAAGGGCGAACGCCAGGGCAGCTACACCAATACCACGCTGGGCGCCTACGACTACTGGGCCATCGAATACGCCTACAAGCCGCTGGAGCCTGCAACCGAAACGGTCGAACTGGGACGGATCGCGGCGCGCAGTACCGAGCGCGCGCTGGCCTACGGCGATGACAGCGATGCCGGTGGCGGTGCCAACAACGAGGGCATGGATCCGCTGGTGAACCGCTTCGATCTCGGTGACGACCCGCTGGCCTATTACAAGAAGCGCCTGAAGCTCTCACAGGAACTGTGGGCGCGCCTGCAGGAGCGCAAGCCCCAGCCTGGGGAAGATCCGCTGCGCCAGCGTCGCGTCCTGCTGTCGGGCTTCAACCAGCTGCAACGCGCGGCCGACCTGGTGAGCAAGTACGTGGGTGGCATGCATGCGCTGCGCGATCTGCCGGGCAGCACCGGCCGAGCCAGTTTCACGCCGGTGGACCCTGCCAAGCAAAGAGAGGCACTGCAGTTCCTGGCGTCGGGATTGTTCAGTGCGACGTCCTTCAGATTCAGGCCGGAGTTTCTGTCGGGTCTGACGCTGGACTACAACGAGTGGGATCGCGGTGGCCCGGTGAATCTCAGGGCGGTGGTCCTGCGTGCACAAACGGCGGCCATGGACCGCCTGCTCTCGGGCAACACGGCGCAGCGTCTGCTCGACCTCCCCAACTATCTGGCGCCAGCACAGCGTCGCTCGATGATCTCGCTGAGCGAGGTCTACCAGACACTGCAGAACAGCATCTGGAGTGAGCTCTCCGGCGCTGCCGAGATCGATGTACTGCGGCGCGGCTTGCAACGGGAACACCTGAAACGACTGCAGACCGTTCTGACCAAGGGCTCGGCTGCACTGCCAAGCGACGCGCTCAGTCTGGCGCGATTGCATGCCACACGCTTGCAACAATCGCTGCGCAGCGCCCTGGCCCGGGGTGGCCGCAGTGTGGAAACGCGCGCTCATCTGGCCGAGAGTCTGGGCATCCTGACCGAATCCTTGCGCGCCACCATGCAGCGCAGCTAGCTCCAACCTAAGGTTCACCATGCTGACATTACCGACCTATGAAGACGTGACGGCTGCCGCGGCGCGACTCCAGGGGCAGGCGCATCGGACACCGGTCATGCGCTCGCGCACGGCGGACCAGCGCCTCGGGGCCAGTGTATTTTTCAAGTGCGAAAACTTTCAGCGTATGGGCGCTTTCAAGTTTCGCGGTGCCTTCAATGCGCTGTCCAGGTTCAGCGCGGCGCAGCGGCAAGCCGGTGTCATCACCTTCTCGTCGGGCAACCACGCGCAGGCGATTGCCTTGTCGGCGCGCCTGCTCGGCATTCCGGCCACCATCCTGATGCCGCTGGACGCGCCGCCGAGCAAGATCGAGGCCACCAAGGGCTACGGTGCCGAAGTGATTTTGTTTGATCGCTACCAATGCGACCGCGAAGCGCTGACAACAGAGCTCGCGGCGCAGCGCGGCCTGACACTGATTCCGCCCTATGACCACGCCGACGTGATTGCCGGGCAGGGCACAGCTGCCAAAGAACTCTTCGAAGAAGTTGGCGCACTCGACTTTCTGCTGGTGCCGCTGGGTGGTGGCGGGCTGCTGGCGGGCTCGGCTTTGTCGGCGCGTGCGCTGGCGCCTGCGTGCCAGGTTTACGGTGTGGAGCCGCTGGCCGGCAACGATGGTCAACAGTCGTTTCGATCGGGTGCCATCGTGCACATCGAGACCCCCAAGACGATTGCGGACGGCGCTCAAACGCAGCATCTGGGCCAGTACACCTTTGGCATCATCCGGCGCGACGGCCATGACGTGCTGACTGCCAGTGATGCCCAACTGGTGGAGGCCATGCGCTTTTTTGCCGAGCGCATGAAGATGTTGGTGGAGCCGACCGGCTGTCTCGGTTTTGCCGCCGCCTGCCACGCTGGTTTGCCGCTGGCGGGAAAGCGCGTTGGCGTCCTCCTCAGCGGCGGCAATGTGGATTTGCGGCGCTTTGGAGAATTGCTCGCTGCATGAGTCCGGCAGCACCTGTTTCCAGAACAGCCCTGCTGACCACCGGGGTCCTGCACCTGGCTTTGCTCTGGCTGGCGTGGCAGTCCGCGCCCATGGTGCAGTCGGTGCGTTCGGTGGTCCAGTATCTGGCACCGATCACCGTCCGACCCGAACAGCCGAACAAGCCCATCAGCGCGCCGGTACCGCTGCCTGAACCGAAACTCAAAACGGTGACCGAGATTGCGCCACCCACACCACCCCTCATACAAGCCAAAGCGATCGAGCTGCCACCAGAGAAGCCGGTAGAGTTGAAGCTGCAGCCGGTATTGCCGCCGCCAACGCCAACGCCGACGCCAACGCCACCCAGGGTGGAACGTGTGCTGCCGGAGCCACCCGCGCCCGTAGCAGCGCCCGCGCCGATGCCGCCACCCGTGCCGGTGCAGGTCGTTCCCAGACCGGTCCCGCTACCTTTGGCGCCGGTCGAAGTGCCGGTTGAGCAAATTGCGATTCCGGCCCCCACGGCAGTCCCCGTTGCGCTGCCCGAACCCGCTCCGGCCCCAGCACCCGCGCCAGCACCAGCAGCAGCACCCGTGCCAGCCCCAGCACCCGCACCCGCACCCGCAGCCGTTGCGACCACGGCACCGGCGCGGCCGGCGGCCATCACCCCGCTGGAGAGTGCGGCGGGCTCCGCGGCGCCGCAAGCACCCAGCCGGGCAGTTCCGGCTGGAGCCGCTGCTGCACCGGCGCCGCTCAACCTTTATCCTTACAGCATGAAGAACGCACCGCGTCAGCGTAGCCTGGCCGAAATGGCCAACGAGCAACTCAACGGTACCGGGCAGCGTGACCGTCTGGGCGAAGCCATGGCCGGTGCGGCCAAGCCCGATTGCATTGGCCCCAATGCGGCTGGCAGCCTGCTCAGCGCCATCGCGATCCCGATCGCCGCTGCGATGGACAAGTGCAAATAGTCAGC
>CAITZZ010000262.1 GCA_903897005.1 uncultured beta proteobacterium
TCCGGCCAGCCTGTTCAGTGGTCGTCATCCCGGGCCAGGAGATTGTCATCCCGGACTCCAAGGCTGTCATCCCGGACCTGATCCGGGATCCAGTGCTGCGCCACCACTGGATTGCGGATCGAGTCCGCAATGACAATGACGGGTCCGCAATGACAAAGACGTATCCGCAATGACTGTTCGCCCATCATTTCAAAAATTACAATCTGACCATGCTAGACATTACGCTTCTCCGAAAAGACCTCGCCTGGGTGGTTGAGCGCCTGCAAACGCGCAAGAATCCCCAGAGCTTTCTCAACGTGGACGGTTTCAAGACGCTGGAGGCCGAGCGCAAGACGATCCAGATCCGGACCGAGGAGTTGCAGAGCCGGCGCAACAGCCTGAGCAAACAGATTGGTCAGCTCAAGGCCAAGGGTGCGGCCGGGCAGGCGCAGTGCGATGCAGTGATGACCGAGGTGGCCGGCTTGAAAGCCGAACTGGAGGCGTCCGCAGCGCGGCTCGAAGAGATCCAGACGGGCATGCAACTGCTGCTGCTGGCGGTACCGAATTTGCCCCACGAGAGCGTGCCCGTCGGTGCGGACGAGCACGCCAATGTCGTGGTGCGCAGCTGGGGTGCTCCCAAGGCGTTCAGCTTCCCGGTGAAAGATCACGTGGATCTGGGCGAGCCGCTGGGCCTGGATTTCGAAATGGGGGTCAAGCTTTCGGGTGCCCGCTTTGCTGTCATGAAGGGTCCGCTGGCCCGTTTGCACCGGGCCTTGGCGCAATTCATGCTCGACGTGCAGACGCAGGAGCACGGTTACACCGAGTGCTACACGCCCTACATCGTGAACGCCGAAACGCTGCGTGGCACCGGGCAGTTGCCCAAGTTCGAGGCCGACCTGTTTGCCGCCAAAAAGGGTGGTCAGGAAGGAGAGGAGGGGCTTGAGGACGCTGCCCTGTATCTGATTCCGACCAGTGAGGTGCCGCTTACCAATTTTGTGCGGGACGAAGTGGTCGCCGAATCAGCCCTGCCAATCAAACTGACCGCGCACACGCCGTGTTTCCGATCCGAGGCCGGCAGCGCCGGGCGCGATACCCGCGGCCTGATTCGTCAGCATCAGTTCGACAAGGTCGAGATGGTGCAGATCGTGCATCCGGAAAAGAGCTATGCGGCGTTGGAAGAAATGACCGCTCATGCTGAAGCGATTCTGCAGAAACTCGGATTGCCGTATCGGGTGATGTCGCTGTGTACTGGCGACATGGGTTTTGGCGCGAGCAAGACCTACGACCTGGAAGTCTGGCTGCCGGCGCAAAACACCTTCCGCGAGATCAGTTCGGTCTCCAACTGCGAAGCTTTTCAGGCGCGCCGGTTGCAGGCGCGCTTCAAGAACGCACAGGGCAAGAACGAACTGGTTCATACCCTCAATGGCTCCGGTCTGGCCGTCGGGCGCACCCTGGTGGCCGTGCTGGAGAACTATCAGAATGCCGATGGCTCCATCAGCGTGCCGCAGGTCCTGCAGGGCTACCTTGGCGGTCAGACGGTCTTGGGCCAGACACCAGACAAGGCTTAGTCCGCGATGTTGGCTTCATTGGCCCCAAGTATTGTCCTGAATCAAGGTTTTACCTTAAGTTTTCAGGACGAGCGCGGTGATAATACCGGCTGTGATATTCGGCGGTCTTAGGGCGCGCTGACGTCCCGTGCCCTTTTGAATCCCAAAGGAAAACTATGCCCGCCTGGTTGCTGTATACCGTTGTTTCATTGTTTTTCGTTCTTGCCGCGACTGCACTCTTCTTCTTCACCGTGACCCGGGGCGCTTTGTTGATACGCGGTGTCATGCCCGGCCCGACCAAAGACGCAGACCATGTGTATCCGATCTACTCCAATCTGCGTCTGATCCGTCTGATCGATTTCCAACCCATCATTGCTGCCATTTTGCTGTTTCAGTATGACCGTCTGGTGTCAGCCATCACGCATGGCCTGCAGCACATGAACTTGCGCGGCAAAAATGTGCTGATCACCTCCTGCGCCTTTGGCAACGTGATACCGCGTGTGGTGAACGCAGCAATCGACACCGGTGCCCGCCGCGTCCTGATTGCCGACATCATCAAGAACGAACTTGACCATGCCCAGGGCAAGTTGCTCTCCCATGCCGGCAAGATCGAATTCCTGCAAGAGAACGCCATTGCCATGAAGCAGGCCGATAACTCTGTTTCGGCCAACGTGATCTTTTTTCTGTTGCATGAACTGCCGCACCACCTCAAGGGTCAGGCTTTGAAAGAAGCAGGTCGCGTGCTGGAGCCGGGTGGCAAACTGTATCTGGCTGAATTTCACCGTCCTGACCTGTGGGTGCTGCGCGCCCTGAGCTGGACCTATTTCAAGGTCTTTGAGCCGCTCGGTCTGGCGCTCTGGGATACCCATGATCCACTCAAGCAACTTGAGGCCATGGGCGGCTTCACCTGCGAACGCCGCACGGTGTTCTTCGGCAACTTCCAGATCATTGTGGCGACCAAAGATCTGGCCTGATAGGGGGGCGCGGCCGCCCCGTGCTTCAGAACGTGTACGAGGCGCCCATGCGCATGACCGGATAGGCTTTCAAGTTGCTCAGCAGGTCATCCACATTGGCTTTTTCGGCAGCCAGGTCGGAAGTCAACTGCGCACAGACTGCAGCCGCCGCAGTGCAGTTGCTGTTGACCAATGTGGAGTCGGGTGCGCCCTGAAACGTCACGCCCATGTCGGCGGTAAAGCCCCAGCCCTTCCCCGAGGTCGGCAAGTTGCTCCAACCGACGCCGAGGTAGGGCGCAACTTTTTTGAACTCAACCGCGCCGTGAATGGAGCCGACCTGAGCGATTGAGTACGTGTTGCCGTTGAGGACGTACTGATTTCCGACATTTACCTTCATGTTGTAGTCAATCTTGCTGCCGTTATAGACGAGACCGGTCGTGAGGCGGAAGCCACTTCCTTTGGTCGGGAACCAGTCAAGCAGTGCATCGATGGTCTGCAGCTTCAATCCAAAGTCGTAATCGACCTGGCTGGAACTTCTGGCGTAATTGAAATTTAGCGCGTTCACACCGACGCGTGCGTTGAGGTCCATTGGCATAGCGAATACCAGATGCAGTCCAGCGCCAGTGGTGCCGGCATCTAGGGTCACGCCCACATCGGCAGCGTTGGCGGAACTGGCAATGCCAGCGAAGGCGCAGGAAAGGCTTAGGGAGAGTACGGATTTATTCATGTTCATTCTCTAAGAGTTATGGAAATGCGACAGCGAACCGGTTGAAATCATACTCATGTCGTGGCCGGATGGGAATCCCTTGACTGCTTGCGTGTTATAGCAACAACACCGACCTAAACGCACGGACGAAAAAAAACCCGGCTGCTTGGCCGGGTTTTTCATGCAAGTCCTGAATTACTTCAGTTTCATTTCTTTGTAATCGACGTGCTTGCGAGCTTTGGGATCAAATTTCTTGATCAACATTTTCTCGGGCATGGTCTTCTTGTTCTTGCTGGTGGTGTAGAAGTGACCGGTTCCAGCAGTGGATTCAAGTTTGATTTTTTCGCGTGCGCCTTTGGTTGCCATGATGGTGTTCCTTATGCTTGACCACGTGAACGCAAATCTGCGAGCACGGAGTCGATGCCGTTCTTGTCGATCAAACGCAGTCCTGCGTTGGAAATCCGCAGACGCACCCAGCGACTTTCAGACTCGACCCAGAAACGGCGGTATTGCAGGTTCGGCAGGAACCGGCGCTTGGTTTTGTTGTTGGCGTGGGAAACCTTGTTCCCGACCATCGGGCCTTTGCCCGTGACTTCACATACGCGTGCCATTTGGACACTCCAGAGATAAATTAACAGCTTTCGCCGCACCTCGCCACACTGCTGCATGGCGGTAAAGAGATTTTCCGGTCACCCCAAGCCCGGCATGGACTGGGCGTGAGCAAGACCGGAAACGAGACGGATTATAGCGGCTTCAGCCCTGTTCCAGAAAACGCTGGGCATCCAGCGCGGCCATGCAACCCGTGCCGGCACTGGTGATGGCCTGGCGATAGATGTGGTCCTGCACGTCGCCTGCGGCAAAGATGCCGGGCACGCTGGTCATGGTGGCAAAGCCGCTGGAGCCGCCCTGGGTCAGGATGTAGCCGCCCGCCATATTGAGCTGACCCTGGAAGATTTCGGTGTTGGGGGCGTGGCCGATGGCGATAAAGCAGCCCTGCAGCAGCAGATCTTCGGTCATGCCGGACTGGACGTTTTTCAAGCGTACGCCGGTCACACCGCTGGCGTCACCCAGCACTTCATCCAGGGTGCAAAAGGTTTTCAGTTCAATCTTGCCAGCGCTGACCTTTTCCATCAGTTTGTCAATCATGATGGGCTCGGCCTTGAATTTGTCGCGCCGGTGAATCAGAAACACTTTGCTGGCGATGTTGGACAGATAGAGCGCTTCTTCGACCGCGGTGTTGCCACCACCGACCACACAACAGACCTGATCGCGGTAGAAGAAGCCGTCGCAGGTGGCGCATCCCGAGACGCCGCGTCCCATGAAGGACGCCTCGGACGGCAGGCCCAGGTATTTGGCCGACGCACCGGTGGCAAGAATGAGCGCGTCGCAGGTGTAGCTGCCACTGTCGCCCTGCAAGGTAAAGGGTCGCTTCTGGAAATCCACCGTATGGATATGATCAAAGACGATCTCGGTCTTGAAGCGCTCGGCGTGTGCCAGAAAGCGCTGCATCAGGTCGGGGCCTTGCACGCCGTCAACGTCGGCCGGCCAGTTATCGACTTCGGTGGTGGTCATGAGTTGACCCCCTTGGGCCATGCCGGTAATCAGAAGTGGCTTGAGGTTGGCGCGCGCCGCATAAATGGCAGCTGTATAGCCGGCAGGGCCGGAGCCGAGAATCAGGACGTGGGCATGTCGGGTGTTTGACATTGTGAAGGCTTTCTTGGATAAAGTTGCAGGGCCCGTGTACAGTTGGGCGTAGTATGACCTATTCACTCAATACTTTAACTTCTTCCCAATCAGCGGACTCACCCGAGCGCTCCGGCTGGCGCCGCTTTGCCGACGAATTTGGCCTGACGACGGGCCTGGTTCTGCTGATTTTCTGGGTGCTCGCGCTGCTGACTTACTCGGCACAGGATGTGGCTTGGTCAACGTCGGGTGCTGCATCCGCGATTCAGAACCGGGGTGGCTTGCTTGGAGCCTGGTTGGCTGATGGCAGCTACTTTTTATTCGGTTTTTCGACCTGGTGGCTTGTTGCAGCCGGTTTGCGCGTCTGGCTTTCGGGTTTGGCGCGATGGTTGCGTGGCCATGATTTGCTGACAACGCCGGCCGACTCGGCGGGGCAGCAGGCCTCCCGACTGGGCTCCAGGCGCGTGGCGTTCTGGTGTGGTCTGGTTTTGTTGCTTTGTGCCAGCGCAGCGATCGAGTGGGCGCGTCTGTACAGCCTGGAAGCCCGCTTGCCGGGGCACGGCGGCGGTGTTCTGGGCTATTTTGTTGGCCCGCTGAGCGTTCGCCTGTTGGGTTTTGTCGGCTCGGCGCTGGTCACCATTGCCGTGGCCCTGGTGGGCGCTGCCCTGGTCTTTCGCTTCTCATGGGCCCAGGTAGCAGAGCGTCTGGGCGCCTGGCTCTTTTTTCAGATCGAGTCGCGGCGCGAAAAGCGGGAACTGGAGCAGGACATTGCGCTCGGGCAGCAGGCCATGCGCGAGCGCGAGGAGGTTGTCATCGAGGAGCAAGAGGAGCAGGTCGAACAGCACGCCACGCCCTTGAGGATCGAGCCCGTACTGGCTGAGGTACCCAAGAGTGAGCGGGTGGCGAAGGAGCGGCAGAAACCCCTGTTTGTCGAGTTGCCTGACAGCCGCTTGCCGCAGGTCGATCTGCTCGACGGGGCTTTGCTGCGCCAGGAGACGGTCCCGGCCGAGACGCTGGAGATGACCAGCCGCATGATCGAGAAAAGGCTGAAGGATTTCGGAGTGGAGGTGCGTGTCGTGCTGGCACAGCCCGGGCCAGTGATTACGCGCTATGAAATCGAGCCTGCGGTTGGCGTCAAAGGCTCGCAGATCGTCGGTCTGGCCAAGGATCTGGCACGTTCTCTGAGTCTGGTGTCGATCCGGGTGGTGGAGACCATTCCTGGCAAGAATCACATGGCGCTTGAGCTGCCCAATGCCAAGCGGCAATCGATCAAGCTCTCCGAAATTCTGGGCTCGCAGATTTACAACGAAGCCAAGTCCCTGCTGACCGTGGGCTTGGGTAAGGATATTGTTGGCAACCCGATCGTTGCGGATCTGGCCAAGATGCCGCACGTGCTGGTGGCGGGTACCACCGGCTCCGGCAAGTCGGTCGGAATCAACGCCATGATTCTGAGTCTGTTGTACAAGGCCGAGGCCAGCGATGTGCGCTTCTTGATGATAGACCCCAAGATGCTGGAGATGTCGTTCTACGAAGGCATTCCGCACCTGCTCGCGCCGGTGGTGACCGACATGAAACAGGCCGCCTATGGCCTGAGCTGGTGCGTTGCCGAGATGGAGCGGCGTTACAAACTGCTGAGCAAACTGGGTGTGCGCAACCTGGCCGGTTACAACGCGAAAATTGACGACGCCAAGGCGCACAGCGAGTTTATCTACAACCCCTTCAGCCTGACCCCCGACTCGCCCGAACCGCTGGGCCGCCTGCCGCACATCGTGGTGGTCATTGACGAACTGGCTGATTTGATGATGGTGGTGGGCAAGAAGATCGAGGAATTGATTGCCCGGCTCGCGCAAAAGGCGCGCGCGGCGGGCATTCACCTGATTCTGGCGACGCAGCGTCCCAGCGTCGATGTGATTACCGGCCTGATCAAGGCCAACATACCGACGCGCATCGCCTTTCAGGTCAGCAGCAAGATCGACAGCCGCACCATCCTGGACCAGATGGGCGCCGAAGCCCTGCTGGGCATGGGTGACATGCTCTACATGCCCAGCGGCACCGGCATGCCGATTCGCGTGCACGGCGCCTTTGTCAGCGACGACGAGGTTCATCGCGTGGTGGCCTATCTGAAGTCGCAGGGCGAGCCGAATTACATCGAGGGCGTGCTTGAAGGCGGCACCGCCGACGGTGACGGCGACGCGCTCGGCGAGGGCGGCAACGCCGGGGAAAAGGACCCGATGTACGACCAGGCCGTGGAAGTGGTGCTGAAGAACCGCAAAGCCAGTATCTCGCTGGTGCAGCGCCACCTCAAGATCGGTTACAACCGCGCTGCCAGACTGGTGGAGGATATGGAGAAAGCCGGCCTCGTCAGTGCCATGAGCAACAGTGGCCAGCGTGACATTCTGGTGCCAGCGCGAGCCGACTGATGCTGAGCATGAAAAGACTGCTCGGCGCCTGGCTGGCCATGGCCACCTTGTCCGCTTCGGCGGCGGGGCTGGAAAGTCTGGAGACCTTCATCAAGACGGCCAGAAGCGGACGCGCCGACTTCGTTCAGGTGGTGACGGCACCGGCCAAAGACGCCGAGGCACCGCGCAGCAAAACATCGAGCGGCAGTTTCGAGTTTTCCAGACCGAATCGTTTCAAGTTCATTTACAGGAAACCGTTTGAGCAGAGCATCGTGGCCGATGGCCAGACGCTCTGGCTGTATGACGTCGATCTGAATCAGGTGACTGCGCGCAAACAGTCGCAGGTGCTGGCCTCGACGCCAGCGGCCCTGATCGCCTCGGCGCCGGAGTTGCGGGCCCTGCAGACAGATTTTGCACTGACCGATGCGCCAGCCAGGGACGGCATCGAATGGGTTCTTGCCACCCCAAGGGCCAGAGACAGCGCCTTGCAGAACATCCGTGTCGGATTGCGTGGTGGCGAACTGGCCGTACTGGAAATTCTCGATAGTTTTGGTCAGCGATCCGTGTTAACTTTTACCCACTTTGAGCTCAATCCGGTGCTACCGGTCAAAGCCTTCGAGTTCAGAGCGCCGGCGGGAGCGGATGTGATCCGGCAGTGACGGACTGGTTTGCGTTGCAGCGATGTGCCCCTTTGGGTCAACACGTGAGCATCAGACTCTGCTTGCTGGCTGCTTGCGACGACGCGCAACGAAACCGATCAGGCCCAAACCAGACAGCAGCATCGCGTAAGTTTCAGGTTCCGGGACGGCTGCAACGGTTGCGCCAATGGCACCGGTGTTGCCGCTGAGATTCAGCACATCTGCGGCAAAGTAGGCGTTAGTGCCGCCGCTAGAAAGATGGTTGAATTCGGAAAGGGTTGCGTTGTGGACGGTGAAATTCAGCGGGTCGACATAGCCACCGCCGGAGCCGCCGGAGGTGCATGAACTGGTGCAGAGGATTCCAAAGGTAAAGTTACCGAAGGGCGAATTACCGGCAGGGCTGGCGACGCCAAAGCTGCCATTGAGTCCATTAGCGAAGGAAATGTCAGTTACATCGCCGGCGGTAGCACCACTCACGTTGAAAGTGAATATGGAGTGCGAGTTCTGGTTGCCGGTGCTAAGAAAATTCAGATCGTTGCGCAAGACAACATTGACCAGCACATCACTGAAGTTCTGGGTCAAGGTGACCGATCCATAGGGGCCGGTGCCGAATTCGCTGACGCCAGTCGAGTTCAGAGAATAACTGGCCGTCTGGGCTGCAGCCAGATTGGGCAGGACAGAGATCAGCAGGGCTATCCAAAGGGCTTGAAGGGTTCGCATGGCAGTAGCTCTTGGTGGTTTGTGTTGGAGCCAGTTTCCGCGAACGGAGGCTGCCTGCCAATGAAGCGGTGCTACCCTTTTGTCGGTAGCTGACTACTGGCAGTTCCTGGATGCAAAGCAGTAGATTGGGGTGTCCCCAGGTAGTACCTGGGTGCCAGGAATGACCCGGGAGGGCTCTGGCTGGAATGTTTCCCGGTGGTAGGGGTCCTGGAATCGGTCGGCTATAGTTGCCGGCGGTGCGATGTCACCTGACGCCGATTGTGCAGAATTCCAAGATTCACAGGAGACAGCCATGCAAATGCCGATCTTTCATCGCTTCTTGATATTGACGATTGCAGTCGCGGCGATCAGCGCTTGCGGCGCATTGCCAAGCGGCACGGCTTTACGCTTTAGCTATGCCATGCCAGCGCAAGGGATGATCGCAGCGCCTGCGGGCGTCAAGCCGGGTTGGTCGGCAGCCCGGTTCGCTGTCGCTGCTGCCCATCCACTGGCCACCGACGCGGGCTATCAGATTCTCAAAGCGGGCGGGTCGGCGGTGGATGCTGCCATCGCCGTGCAGATGGTGCTTGGGTTGGTGGAGCCGCAGTCCAGCGGCCTGGCCGGTGGCGCTTTCCTGCTGCATTGGGACGGCGTGAAACTGCTGGCGCTGGACGGGCGGGAGACGGCGCCAGCGGCAGCCGACGAAAAACTGTTTCTGCAAAAAGATGGCAAACCGATGCCGTTCCAGCAAGCGGTGGTTGGCGGGCTGTCGGTTGGTGTTCCCGGTGTCTTGCGTATGCTTGAGCAGGCGCACAAGACCTATGGGCAGTTGCCCTGGGCCAGCTTGTTTGAGCCGGCCATCGCACTGGCCGAGCAGGGCTTTGCCGTCAGCCCCCGACTGCACACGCAGTTGAAAGAGGAAAAACAGCTGATCGAGGATCCGATCGCACGCCCATTTTTCTATCGGGCCGATGGCTCGGCGCAACCCGTCGGACACCGGCTCAAGAACCCTGCGATGGCGCAGGTGTTGCGACAGATAGCGCAATCTGGTGCCGATGCTTTCTACCGCGGCGCGGTCGCGCGCGACATCGTCCGGCGTGTGCAAGGCCACGCCAGCAATCCGGGGCGCCTCAGCGAGGCGGATCTGGCCACCTACCAGCCGATGCAGCGCGAGGCCATGTGCACCCACTGGCAGCAGTATTGGCGCGTCTGTGGCTTCCCGCCACCGTCATCGGGTCATCTGGCGGTGATGCAGATGCTGGGAATACTTGAGCACACGCCGGCCATTGAACAGCCCTTGCAGCAGGGGCTGCCTGGGCCGCAGTGGCTGCACCAGTACACCGAGGCATCGCGTCTGGCTTTCGCGGATCGTGCGCAATTTGTCGGCGATCCGGCTTTTGTGAGAGCTCCTGCCGGCGACTGGAACAGCCTGCTGGCAACAGACTACCTGCGAGCGCGCGCCGCACTGATTGGAGCGACCAGCATGAAGCAGGCCAGCGCCGGCAACCCGGGTCCTGTTCGCATCAGCCATGCGCCGCAAGCCGAGCAACCCGAGTACGGTACCAGCCACATCAGCATCGTTGATGCGCAGGGCCGGGTCCTGGCGATGACCACCACCATTGAGGCGGTTTGGGGCTCGCGCCTGATGTCTGACGGCGGCACCGGTCTGGCCGGTGGATTTGTCCTGAACAACGAGTTGACCGATTTCTCGATGTTGCCAAGTGACGCCCAGGGTCGCCCGGTCGCCAACCGCGTGCAGGCCGGCAAGCGGCCCCGCTCCAGCATGAGTCCGTCGCTCGTGTTCGATCGCCGCGACGGGCGCGTGCGCATGACCGTGGGTTCACCCGGCGGCGCTGCCATCATCAACTACACCGCCAAGACATTGATTGCGACCCAGCAATGGGGCCTGAATGCCCAGCAGGCCATTGCACTGCCGAATTTCGGAACCTACAACGGACCGACCTTGCTTGAGGCTGGCCGTTTCCCGGCGAGCACGGTTGAGGCGCTGCGACAACGGGGCCACATCGTCAACGAGATACCTTTGCCCAGTGGTTTGCAGGCCATTGAACGCACCCCAACGGGCTGGTTTGGCGGTGCCGATCCACGCCGCGAGGGCGTGGTGATGGGAGACTGAGAGCGGATGTCACGGACCATGAATTTCAGATGCTTGCTGCTGCTCTGGCTTTTGCTGGCAGGCGGCGCGCAGGCGCGGGAGACCTTCGTCGGGCAAGTGAGCTACGTCACCGACGGCGATACGCTTTGGGTTCAACCCGATGCGGGCGGGGTGGCGCGCAAGCTGCGCATGTTGGGGGTGGACGCGCCGGAGATCTGCCAAAGTGGTGGCAAAGCGGCGCGTGACATGCTGGCGCAACTCGCTTTGCAGCGGCGTGTCACGGTGAAGGTCAGTTACTACGACCGCTATGGCCGCGGACTGGCTACCGTTGCGCTCGATGGTCAGGACCTGGGTGCACAAATGGTGCGCGCCGGTCAGGCCTGGTCTTATGGCTGGCGTGGCAGGCCGGGTTTGTACGCGGCGCAAGAAGCGCAGGCACGCCAGTCACGCGGCGGCGTCTTTGCAGCGGCCCATCCAGAGTCCCCACGCACCTTTCGCAAGCGACACGGATCCTGCCATCCTGAGAAGAAGTAAACCTCAGTGCGGCGTGCCGCAGACCGGGCAGTCGCTCTGGCGCGCGATGCGCACCTCGCTGAATTCCATGCTGCGGCCGTCAAGCATCAGCAAGCGACCCGCCAGCGACCGCCCCGTCGGACTGAGCAGTTTGAGTGCCTCGGCGGCTTGCATCGATCCAATGATACCCACCAGCGGTGCGAAGACGCCCATGGTGGCGCAGCGCGTTTCTTCAAAGGTCGTGCTGGGCGAAAAAATGCAGGCATAGCAGGGCGAATTGCCGTCGCGTGGGTCGTAAACGCTGATTTGCCCGTCGAAGCGGATCGCCGCGCCCGATACCAGGGGTTTGCGATGCTTGAAGCAGGCTGCGTTGATGGCTTGGCGCGTGGCAAAGTTGTCGCAGCAGTCGAGCACCACATCCGCTTGTGCCACCAGGGTGTCGAGCAGGGCGGCATCGGCCCGTGCCTGTACGGCTGCTACCTGAACCTCCGGGTTGATGGCAGTGATGGCGCTCTGGATCGATGCCACCTTGGGCTGGCCCATGTTGGCCATCTGGTGGGCAATCTGGCGCTGCAGATTGGTCAGGTCCACCACGTCGTGATCGACCACCGTGATATGGCCCACGCCGGCCGAAGCGAGATAAAGTGCAACCGGTGAACCCAGGCCGCCAGCGCCAATGATCAGGGCACGGCTGGCGATGATGCGCTGCTGGCCTTCGATCCCGATTTCTTCCAGCAGGATGTGGCGTGAATAGCGCAGCAGCTGCTCGTCCCTCATGCGGCGCTCATTCTTCCTTCTTTACTTCCTTGCGCTCAACCAGCGTTTTGCTGACCAGCACCGGTTGGCCCTTGAGTTGATTGATTGCCTGCGCCAGCTGGAAGTCCTTCTCGCTGCCGAACTCCGGCAGCCTGCGATCAGCCAGCGGCTTCTTCATCTCCTCCTCCAGCTTCAGGCGCGCTTCTTCACGCGCTTTCTCGCGCGCCTCGTCCTTCTTCTCTTCGCCCTGACCGCTGTTGAGGTGTTTCTCCAGATCGGCTTCGCGCGTGCGCAGCGCGGCAAACAGATTGCCGCCTTCGGTCTCATCGACCATCACGTCGGGCACGATGCCCTTGGCCTGAATCGACTTGCCGCTGGGCGTGTAGTAACGGCTGGTGGTGAGCTTCAGACCAGCCGTCGGGCAGTTGTCCATGCGGAACGATGGATCCAGGCAGACCGCCGTCTGCACCGAGCCTTTGCCGAAGGTCTGGTTGCCCAGTACGGTGGCGCGCTTGTGGTCCTGCAGCGCGCCAGCCACGATCTCACTGGCCGAAGCCGAGCCCTCGTTGACCAGCACCACCAGCGGCACAGTCTTGAGCGCGCCCTTGGTCACTTCCTGCAGGCGCTTGAGCGGATCTGCACCGCCGCGCCGATGGTAAAACTCGGCCGAGGCCTTGTGCACAAACTTGCTTTCAGCCAGCTGGCCGTTGGCTGAAACCACGGTCACGTTTTCCGGCAGGAAGGCGGCAGATACGGCAACCGCCGCATCAAGGTAGCCGCCCGGATCATTGCGCAGATCGAGCACCAGACCCTTGAGTTTGGGCTCCTGCTTGTAGATCTCTTCGATCTTGCGGGCAAAGTCTTCGACCGTGCGTTCCTGAAACTGGCTCAGCCGGATCCAGGCATAGCCGGGCTCGATCACCTTGCTGCGGACCGACTGCGTGCGAATCTCCTCACGGATGATCAGCACCGGGAAGGTGCGGCTCTCGTCCTTGCGGTAAATGGACAGCAGCACCTTGGTGTTGGGTTCACCGCGCATGCGCTTGACGCCTTCGTTCAGTGGCAGGCCCTTGACCGGTGTGTCGTCGATCTTGACGATCAGATCATTGGGCTTGATGCCGGCCCGAAAGGCGGGTGAGCCCTCGATCGGCGAGACCACCTTGATCAGTCCATCCTCCTGCGCGATTTCAATGCCGACGCCGACAAACTTGCCGGTGGTACCTTCGTTGAATTCCTTCAGCGCCTTCTTGTCGAGGTACTGCGAGTGCGGATCGAGGCTGGAGACCATGCCGATGATGGCGTCCGTGATCAGCTTCTTGTCGTTGACCGGCTCCACGTAATTGCTCTTGACCATGCCGAAGACGGCCGCCAGTTGTTGCAGTTCTTCCAGTGGCAGTGGCGCCAGCGCGGCGCGCGCTACCGTCTGCAGCGAGACCGTCGTCATGGCGCCCGCCAGCACACCGAGCGAAATCCAACCCGCAATTTTCAATTTTTGGCCCATATCAATCTTTAATCGGTTGAGAACAGCGCTATAGATCTGTCCAGCAAGTTATCAGCATACACGTTTGGGGCGCTTTGGGCGCGGCGCGTTCCCGGTTTACTCAAGCTTTACCCTGGGCCGCTACCGCTGCAGCCGCTTTGGCGGCGGCCTCGGCGTCGCCCAGGTAGTAGTGACGAATCGGTTGCAACTGTTCGTCGAGTTCGTAAACCAGGGGTATGCCGTTGGGAATGTTCAAGCCGACGATATCGGTGTCGGAGACCTTGTCCAGGTATTTGACCAGGGCCCGGATCGAGTTGCCGTGCGCTGCCACCACGACCCGCTTGCCGGCCTTGATGGCGGGCGCCAGGGCTTCGTTCCAGAACGGCATGACGCGTTCCACCGTGTCTTTCAGGCATTCGGTCAGAGGAATCTGTTCGGGCGAGAGTCTGGCGTAGCGCGGGTCACTGCGCTCGCAGCGCGGATCGGCTGGCTCCAGTGCTGGCGGCGGTGTGTCGTAACTGCGGCGCCAGATCAGCACCTGGGCGTCGCCATACTGCTTGGCCATGTCGGCCTTGTTGAGCCCCTGCAGGGCGCCGTAATGGCGCTCGTTCAGACGCCAGCTGTTGACGACCGGCAGCCAGGTGCGGTCCATGGCGTCGAGTACATGCCACAGTGTGCGGGTGGCGCGTTTGAGAACGCTGGTGTAGGCGACGTCAAATTCA
>CAITZZ010000263.1 GCA_903897005.1 uncultured beta proteobacterium
AGACTGGCTGATCGGCTCGACCAGCAGTTGCTCGACCTTGCTACGAAAACTGTAGCGCTTCAGGCGCGCGCTGCCGGCGTCGATCACGTAGCGGATCCCCGGCACGGTCAGCGAAGTCTCGGCCACATTGGTGGCCAGCACAATGCGCCGCCCGCTGTGAGCGTCAAAAATGCGGTCCTGCTCGGCCTGCGAGAGCCGGGCAAACAAGGGCAGTACTTCGGCATGGCGAAACAGCGGCTGATGGCCCAGGTGTTTGCGCAAATGATCCGCCGCCTCGCGAATCTCGCGTTCACCCGGCAGGAACACCAGAATATCGCCACTGTTGTGGACGTCGCGCCAAAGTTCGTCCACGCCGTCAGCAATCGCGCAGTTCAGGTCATAGTCACGTGACTCCTCAAACGGCCGGTAGCGCTGCTCCACCGGAAACATGCGCCCCGAAACCATGATCACCGGCGCAGGAATCAAAGGCCCCCACGCTTCGCGCTGCGCGTCGTCGCTGCCCCCCGGGGGGGCGTCGTCTGGCTTGGGGCGGCCCGGCGCCAGCCTGGCCCGGTACGCAAAGTGGTCCGCAAAACGCTGGGCGTCGATGGTGGCGGAGGTCACGATGATCTTCAGGTCCGGCCGGCGTGGCAGGATCTGGCGCAGGTAACCCAGCAAAAAATCGATGTTCAGGCTGCGCTCGTGGGCCTCGTCGATGATCAGCGTGTCGTAGGCTTTGAGCAGCGGATCGGTCTGCGTTTCTGCCAGCAAAATGCCGTCGGTCATCAGCTTGATCGAACTGTCGCGGCTCAGCCGGTCCTGAAAGCGCACCTTGAAACCGACCACGTCGCCCAGCGTGGTCTTCAACTCCTCGGCAATGCGCTTGGCCACGCTGCTGGCGGCAATGCGGCGCGGTTGCGTGTGGCCAATCAGGCGGCCCTGGCCCGCCGGGTAATTGAGCTTGCCGCGCCCCATCGCCAGCGCAATCTTGGGCAGTTGCGTGGTCTTGCCGGAGCCGGTCTCGCCGCAGACAATGATGACCTGGTGCGCGCGCAGTGCCGCCATGATCTCGTCGCGTTTACCCGACACTGGCAGCGACTCTGGAAACTCGATTTTTAGGGGAATGTCAGACAAGAGGGAAACTTCGGTCAAAATGATCCAGACGGCAACTGCCAATTATCTGCGCAAGCACCTGCTTTAACTTCATGTCCTCCGTTTTCAATTTCACCTTCGTGCCCTGGTTTCGCTCGGTCGCACCGTACATCCACAAGTTCCGGCATCAGACTTTTGTGGTCGGCATCGCCGGCGAGGCGATCGCCGCGGGCAAGCTGCAATACCTGGCGCAGGACCTGGCCATGATCCAGAGCATGGGCGTCAAGGTGGTGCTGGTGCACGGTTTTCGACCCCAGGTCAACGAGCAACTTGCCGCCAAGGGTCACGCCTCGCGCTACTCGCACGGCATGCGCGTCACCGACAGCGTGGCTCTCGACTGTGCACAGGAAGCCGCCGGGCAGTTGCGCTACGAGATAGAAGCGGCTTTCAGCCAGGGTCTGCCCAACACGCCGATGGCGGGCGCCACGGTACGGGTGATTTCCGGCAACTTCATCACGGCGCGGCCGGTCGGCATTGTGGACGGCGTTGACTTCCAGCACTCCGGTCTGGTGCGCAAGGTCGATACCGCCGGCATCCTCAAGACGCTCGATTTTGGCGCCATGGTCCTGCTCTCGCCGGTCGGCTTTTCGCCCACCGGTGAAGCCTTCAACCTGACGATGGAAGAAGTCGCTACCGAGGTGGCCACGGCACTGCAGGCCGACAAGCTTATTTTTGTGACCGAGATCCCCGGCCTGCGCGTGCGCCCGGATGAGCCCGAATCTGAAGACAACCCGATAGATACCGAGTTGCCGCTGGACGCCGCCGAGAAACTGCTGGCCGCGCTGCCGGCGGCCAGCCAGCCGACCGACGCTGCGTTCTACCTGCAGCACTGCGTGAAAGCCTGCAAGAACGGGGTGGAGCGCAGCCACATCATTCCGTTTGCCGTCGATGGCGCGATCCTGCTCGAGGTCTATGTGCACGACGGCATCGGCACCATGGTGGTCGATGAAAAGCTGGAGAGTCTGCGCGAAGCCACGGTGGACGACGTTGGCGGCATCCTGCAACTCATTGAGCCGTTCGAGAAGGACGGCACGCTGGTCAAGCGCAGCCGCACCGAGATCGAACGCGACGTTGGCAACTACACCGTCATCGAACACGACGGCGTGATCTTCGCCTGCGCCGCGCTCTACCCCTATGCCGAGGCGCGCACGGCCGAAATGGCGGCGCTCACGGTCTCACCGCAGGTGCAGGGTCAGGGTGACGGCGAGCGGGTTTTGAAGCGCATCGAGCAAAGAGCCAAAGCAGCCGGGTTGGACAGTATTTTTGTCCTGACGACCCGCACCACGCATTGGTTCCTGAAGCGCGGTTTTACGCTGGCAGACACCGACTGGCTGCCCGAGGCGCGCAAACGCAAATACAACGCAGATCGAAAAAGCCAGGTGCTGGTAAAGAAACTCAGCGGCGCTTGACTTGCAGCCAGAGCAGCGTCAGGGCTAATACGACAAAGGCGCTGAAGCAGAGAAATGACCAGTTGGCGAGGGAGCCACCAAGAAAGGTCCAGTCAATCTTGCTGCAGTCGCCGCTGCCCCTGAAAATCATGGGAATGGCGCGCTGCAGCGGAAACGTATCCACGATGCCGTAAAAATCACGGCCACAGCTCACCACTTCAGGCGGGTACCACTGCAACCAGCTCTGTCGCGCCGCCACGTAGGCACCAAAGCCAGCGCTCAGGACGAGCAGCACAGCGCCGCTGATGTGTGCAAAACGGCCCTTGCTCACGCTCGTCAATCCAGCAACGAGGGCCACCAGAATCACGGCGTAGCGCTGCACAATGCACATGGGGCAAGGCTCCAGCCCCACCACATGCTGCAGGTACTGGCCAAAGCCCAGCATGCCAACGCAGACCAGGCATAGCAGCGCCAGCGCCGAGCGCGGCGTCTTTTGCAGCCAATCCAGCAGCATCTTCAAATTCGGGGAGTCAGCTTGCGGCTTCGTCGGCCGCTTTGCACGACGGTGAACACACCGCCTGCGACTTGCCAAGTATCTTGCGCGTGACCATCAGCGAGCGCGCTCGATGCTTGCCACACAGGAAACACGACATGGTCGCGGCGCCAAAGGAGGTAGCCGCCGTGAACGGTGACCCCGAAACTTTGGACTTGTAACGCAGGCCGTCGGCCAGCATTTTTGTTTTAGTGTCAGCTTTTGCCATAGCCCGCATTTTAGCGCAGCGCACAGACTCTGCGCAAAGCTTGCTAAAGTTAAGCCCTTTACAAAGACTCGAAAAGGCAGCACATGGCACGCATCGTCAATTGCATCAAGTACGGCAAGGAGGCTGAGGGCCTGGATTTTCCGCCCTACCCCGGCCCTTTGGGCAAACGCATTTGGGAGAGCGTCAGCAAGGCCGCGTGGCAGGAATGGCTCAAGCATCAAACCATGCTGGTCAATGAAAACCGGCTCAATCTGGCTGACATACAAGCGCGCCAGTATCTGGCGCGGCAAATGGAAAATCACTTCTTTGGCCAGGGCGCCGACGCCGCACAGGGCTATGTGCCACCCGCCAACTAGCAACGAACGGCGTCTGTTAGCGCGCTACTTGCTGCAATCACCAGCATGATTCTTGTTGCAGGCTCCGCCAATCTCGATTTTGTCGTCCGTGCCTCGCACATTCCCGCACCGGGCGAAACGGTGCTGGGCCGCGAGTTCAAGACCTATCCCGGAGGAAAAGGCGCCAATCAGGCGCTGGCCTGCGCGCGTGCCGGTGGCGCTGTCACCCACATGCTGCTGGCGCTGGGCCATGACGCCTATGCCCTGCCACTGGAAGCTTCGCTGAAATCTGCCGGCGTTGAACTGCACGTCGTGCGTGTCACGGATCAGGCCACCGGCACCGCTTTTGTCTGCGTTGCAGAGGATGGCCAGAACGCCATCACCGTTGCTCCGGGTGCCAACTTTTCCCTGACTCCGGCTGACTTGCCAGCGCTGAGCGGTTTCAGCCACCTGCTCATGCAGTTGGAAATACCGCTGCCCACCGTCCTTGCCTACGCCCGTGCAGCGCGCTCGCAGGGCGTGAAGGTGGTTCTGAATGCCGCGCCCGCACAGCCGCTGCCAGCCGAATTGCTGCAACTGATCGATGTGCTGGTGGTCAACCAGGGCGAACTGGCAGTACTCGCTGGCGGACCCGGCAGTGTGGAACAGTGCCTCTCACGTATCGAGGTGCCCTGCGTCGTGGTGACTCTAGGCGAACAGGGAAGTTGCGCGCGCATCGGCGACAGAATGCTCAGCCAG
>CAITZZ010000264.1 GCA_903897005.1 uncultured beta proteobacterium
GCCAGACCTGGTACCGACTTGACCAGCATCGTTACCACATCGTCGGTGCGCGCTTGACTCACCGCGTCGATCACCAGCAGCCGGGCTTTCGGGTCAATCCAGATCCCGACGGACACCTGCTTGGTAAACGCCATCGGCAGCAACTCCAGCCGGATGTCGTCCTTGATGTCGCGGGTCTCCTTCTTGCCAGGTTTGCGACCCGTGGTCGCCTCGATGTGGGCGACACGATCTTTGACTTTGCGCGTAACGACAGAAGCTGGCAGCGCGCGGGTCTCGATCATCAGCTTGAAAATGAGCTGCCCAGCCACCGACTCCACCAGCGGGCCATGGGCTTCACCCCTGGGCTCGCACCAGCCAATGGACTTCTCCTGGGTCGAAGCACACTCGACAAAGCGTCCGCCGTCGAGCCCCTGCTCGATCTGCGCTGCAGTGGCGCTCCACTCTGGAGCGACCCGATAAACGATCATGTTCTTGAACACTTGCACCCTTTTCGACGATTGATTAAGACTTTCAACCGTCGATCATCCCATCAATTGGCCCCACAAATCCCAAGCGGCAGGGCAGTGCGGAACTTCAGCGCTTCCAGTTGTGGACCCATCGAGGCAAGTCATCAGCGGGCATCGGGCGCGCAATACCGAAGCCCTGCGCCAACTCGCAGCCGAGTTCAAGCAACATGGAACCATGCTGCGCGGTCTCCACGCCCTCGGCAATCACTTTCAGGTCAAAGGCGCTGGCCAGTTTGAGCACGCCGATCAGAATCAAGAGGCTGTCGCTGCTGTCAAGCATGTCACGGATAAAGTTCTGCTCGATCTTGAGGTACTTCACCGGCAGTTTCTTCAGACCCGTCAGGGAAGAGTAGCCGCTGCCAAAATCGTCCAGTGCGCATTCAACGCCGATGGCCCGGCATTCTTGAATGACTTTCGCTACACGGTCCAGATCGTTGACGGCGTTGGCTTCCAGTAACTCAAGTTCAAGACAGTTCGGCTGTAGCCCGGGGTGAGCGGCCAGTGCTTCACCCAAGCGCTGCACAAAGTCGGTCTGCATCAAATGGCGCCGGCCGATATTGACGCTGACTGCCATGTTCAGCCCGACTTCGCGCCAGCCATCCATCTGCGCCAAAGCACTCTCAATCACCCATTGCCCCAGCTTGACGGCCAGCGGGTGGTCCTCAATCATCGGCAGAAAGTCGGCCGGTGGTACCAGACCCCGCTGCGGATGGCGCCAACGGATCAAGGCCTCGACGCCTATCACGGCCCCTGTGCGCAGATTCACTTTGGGCTGGTACTCCAGCACGAACCCCCCTTCACTCAGGGCGCGTTCGATACTTTGCATGCTTTCGTGACGCGCACGCACGTTGCGGTCCTGCTCGGCATCAAAGACGTGAAAGCGGTTCTTGCCGGACTGCTTGGCCTGGTACATGGCCTGATCGGCCTGGCGCAGCAGTTGATCGGGCTCCAACTCCTGTGCTTGGTCCTGTGCCTGCGGGTAGAAGGTAACCCCCAGACTGGCCGCGACCTGCAGCCGCGCCTCACCAAACTGGAACGGTCTGGCTGCGGCTTCGAGCAAGCGGTTGAGCATGGGTGCGCTGGCGTCCACATCGGCCAGATCGAGCAGCACGGCAACAAACTCGTCACCCCCCAGGCGCGCCAGGATGTCGCCATCGCGCAGCGCCCCCTTCATGCGTTCGGCCAGCGTGATCAGCAGATGGTCGCCCGCGTCGTGGCCATGGGTGTCATTGACCGCCTTGAAGCCGTCGAGGTCGATAAAGACCACAGCCAGGTGCTGACCCCGGCGCCGTGTCTGGTTCAGCGCCTGCTCCAGGCGCTCGCCGAGCAGGGCGCGGTTGGGCAGCTTGGTCAGGCTGTCGTAGCGGGCGATACGTTCGAGTTCCTGCTCGTGATTCTTTGCTGCGGTGATTTCTCTGTGTGTCCCGATGGTACGCAGTGGCTTGCCGTTGGGGTCGCGGCTCACGATCATGCCGCGGCTCAGAATCCATTTGTAACTCCCATCCTTGCATCGCAGGCGGTATTCAAGCTCGTAGCGCGATGCCTTGCCGGCGACGTAGTCGGCGTCGCTGGTCAGCACGGCTTGCCGGTCATCGGGGTGAATCCGGCTTTCCCATTCCCGGTGATCGGGCAGGATTTCATCTTCTGCGTAACCCAACATCTCTTTGCAGCACCGTGAATAGTTCTCCTGGCCGGTTTGAAGGTCTCTGTCCCAGACACCATCGCCAGCGCCCTCAATGGCAAATTTCCACCGGAACTCGCTCTCCTCGAGCGCTTGCATCAGTTTGTTCTTTTCCTCCAATTGGTGCGCCATATCGGCGTGGGACTGGCGTTCGAGAGCGACGTTCAGTTCCTGGCGACGCGCGCGCAGCACGGCCAGGCCGGTCAGTATCGCAAACAACACTCCGCCAGCGATGGCAGCCATGGATACCAGGCGCACCGTGTCATAGCGATCCATAGCCGCCTGGTATTCCTGCTTGGCCACGCTGAGCTGAATCTGCATCAGGCCCTCAAGGCCCAACTGCAAGTTTGCGTCCAGCGGGAGGATCTTGTCGCGGATCAAGCCCTGAACACCGGCAATGTCATTGGCACGCAGGGCCGCCACGGCCGGCGCCAGACCTTGTTGCTCGAAGTTGAGGTGATCCCGTTCAAATTTCGCTGCGAGTTTTTCTTCCTCTTTCGTGAGGTGGGTGGCCTTGTAGGCAGCCCACGTCCTGCTGATCACGGCTGAGGTACTAGCCAGTTCAGCGAGATTGCCGGCACTTGCCTGTGGCCTTGGATCCAGCACGCTGGCATCGATCAATAGGCGGCCGCGCAATAACTGATGCTGAATGTCGCCGAGCAATCGGATGGCGACCATGCGGTCCTGGTACACGGTCTTCAAGGCATCGTTGGACTGCCTGATACCAGACAGGCCCAGGATGCCAATGGCCAGCAGCAGCGCTGACAAAACCCCTGCCAGCAGGAACAGGCGCGTCGATGACTTGAGATGGCTCATTGCAACTTGCTGTCGACCCAGGCAACCACCGCGCGGGGGCTGAAGGGCTTGACGAAATAGGCATCGGCACCGCGCTGGCGCGCATCTTTATCGTCCGCAGTCTGACCGCGCGCGGTGATCATTCCAACAATGATGTTTTTGAGCCTGGCGTCACTCTTGATGAAATCGAGCAGTTGCAAGCCATCCATGGCACCTGGCATCATGACGTCGAGCAGTATCAGTCGAGGCTGGTGAAGCTCGATCAGCTCCAAGGCGGCAGTGGCGCTCTCGGCTTCGAGCAGCTGGTATTTTTTGCCCAGGGCGACGCGCATCAGCAGACGGATATCCGCACTGTCATCAACGACCAGAATAGTGTCTCGCCCGGAACCCACTGGCCCGATGGTTTGTTGCGTCATCGCTGTTCCTGTGCCGATCTGTTTCTTGATTGGTTCGCAAAGGTCCAATCTTCTGCGTGACCCACTATACACTGCTTGTCCAGGACAGGTATCTTGACGCCTGAGGGATCAATCCCTGTACACTTCGCCGCAATGAACCAAGCCGAGATTGAGCAGGCCACCGGCCTGTCACGCGAAGTGCTGCGCAAGTGGGAGCTGCGCTACCAGTTTCCCCTGCCCGAGCGCGGTGCGCGCGGACAGCGCCTCTATCAAGCCAAAGACCTGCCCAAGCTGCGACTGATCATGCAGTTGCTGGCGCGCGGAATGCGCCCGGGCAAGCTGGTGCCCTTGTCTTTGAAACAGTTGCAGGGTTTGCTGGAGAGCGGCGTTACCCAACCGGGCGCGCCTGCGATCGACGAAGCGGCGCAGCACTTGCTGGCCTGTCTGGTGCCTGGCAGCGTGCCCGGGACGGTGCGCAACTACATCGCCGGGTTGATCGAGGCGGACGGTCTGGCCGAGTTTGCGCTGCACCGCTTGCCCGCTTTCAATCAGGCGGTGGGTGAGGCCTGGGCTGGCGGTCGCCTTGGCATCCACGCCGAACATCATTACTCCGATGCCGTGCAAGCCCTTGTGCAGAGTCACTTGCTGGGGCTGCAGCCAAGGGACTTGCAGCAGCGCATCCTGCTGACCACGCCGCCTGGCGAATCGCATGTATTGGGCCTGCTGTCGGTGCAGGCAGCGCTGACACTGCAAGGCGCGGAATGTTTCAATCTGGGTGCGCAGACACCGGTCGCCGACGTGAAGCAAGCGGTCAAGGATTGGGACATCACGGTGCTTGCGATCTCAGCGAGTCTGGCGTTGCGGC
>CAITZZ010000265.1 GCA_903897005.1 uncultured beta proteobacterium
GGGCTCTGAGATTTGAAGAAGC
Source organism: uncultured beta proteobacterium (assembly GCA_903897005.1). Classification (GTDB taxonomy): domain Bacteria; phylum Pseudomonadota; class Gammaproteobacteria; order Burkholderiales; family Burkholderiaceae_C; genus Rhodoferax. Next base: position 23 of record CAITZZ010000265.1, read on the forward strand.
GCCATAAGTAGTCGTTCAGGGCAGCGGCCAGGCAAGCCCGGAGCCGCCCGGCAGGGTGTCAGGTTTCCAGTTTGTCGAAGGCCAGATCGAGGTCGTGCACAAATTTCTCAATGAACATCAGCGAACGCACCGATTGCACGGCAGCGCTGTAGTCGTGCTGCTCATCAAGCTGCCGCGCGCAGGTGGCAAGCACATCCCGCTGGACGGTATCCACATTGTCGCGCAGAGTTTGCAGCGCCTGAGTGTCCTGTGCCTCGTCCAGCCCTTCGCGCCATTGCATCTGCTGCATCAAGAAGGCACCCGGCATGGCGGTGTTGCTGTGGGCGTTGACCGGCGCACCGCCCAGCTCGCACAGATAGGCTGCTCGGGAAAGTGGGGTCTTGAGGCGCTGATAGGCTTCATTGATGCGCACCGACCACTGCATGGCCACACGCTGGGCTGCAGCGCCCTGTGCGGCAAACTTGTCGGGATGGGCTTCGCGCTGCAGGTCTTTCCAGCGTGCATCCAGCGCTGCGCGGTCTTGCGCAAATTGCGGTGGCACACCAAACAGCTCGAAATCAGTGGACTGCAGGTTCACACGCGGAACGACTCGCCACAGCCGCACTTGTCGCGCTCACGCGGGTTGTTGAAGCGAAAGCCTTCGTTCAGGCCTTCGCGGACAAAGTCCAGCTGGGTGCCATCGATATAGGCCAGGCTCTTGGGGTCTACCAGCACCTTGACGCCGTGGCCCTCGAACACCAGGTCTTCCGGTGCGAGTTCGTCCACGTACTCGAGTTGGTAGGCCAGGCCCGAGCAACCGGTGGTCTTGACCCCCAGGCGCACACCAATGCCCTTGCCCCGCTTGGTCAGGTAGCGCGTCACATGGCGCGCAGCGGCTTCTGTCAGCGTAACCGCCATATCAGTTCAAGTGCTTGGCTTTGTAGTCGTCCACGGCTGCCTTGATGGCATCTTCTGCCAGGATAGAGCAGTGAATTTTGACCGGCGGCAGGGCCAGTTCTTCGGCGATCTGGCTGTTTTTCAGCGCTGCGGCCTGGTCCAACGTCTTGCCCTTGACCCATTCGGTGACCAGCGAACTCGACGCAATGGCGGAGCCGCAGCCATAGGTCTTGAAGCGCGCGTCCTCAATCACACCGGTTTGCGGATTGACCTTGATTTGCAGCTTCATGACATCACCGCAGGCGGGCGCACCCACCATGCCGGTGCCTACGCTGTCATCGCCCTTTTCAAAGCTGCCGACGTTGCGGGGGTTCTCGTAGTGATCCACTACTTTTTCTGAATAAGCCATGTTGTTTTCCTTTTAATGCGCTGCCCATTGGATGGAACTGATGTCAACGCCATCCTGGAACATCTCCCACAGGGGGCTGAGTTCACGCAGTTTGGCAACGTTCTTCTTGATGGTGTCCACGGCGTAGTCGATCTCGGCCTCGGTCGTCCAGCGGCCGATGGTCATGCGCAGGCTGCTGTGGGCCAGTTCGTCACTGCGGCCCAAAGCACGCAGCACGTAACTGGGCTCCAGGCTGGCCGAGGTGCAGGCCGAACCGCTGCTCACCGCAAGTCCCTTGATGCCCATGATCAACGACTCGCCTTCGACGTAATTGAAGCTCATGTTCAGGTTGTGCGGCACCCGTTGCGTCTCGTGGCCATTGATGAAGACCTGCTCCACCCCCTTGAGCCCGGCCAGCATGCGGTCATGCAATGCCTGGATGCGCACGTTCTCAGCCGCCATCTCTTCCTTGGCGATACGGTACGCCTCGCCCATGCCGACGATCTGGTGCGTGGGCAGGGTGCCGCTGCGCATGCCGCGCTCGTGGCCGCCACCGTGCATCTGGGCTTCCAGGCGAACGCGGGGTTTGCGACGCACAAACAGCGCGCCAATGCCCTTGGGGCCATAGGACTTGTGGGCGGTCAGGCTCATCAAGTCGACCGGCAGCGTGGACAGA
>CAITZZ010000266.1 GCA_903897005.1 uncultured beta proteobacterium
GGCTCGAATGGATGGACATGCTAACGCCCCCCGCTACAAAAGGAGTCGACGGACAGGGCTGATTCTTGATCGAATCGCTTACCCACTTTGGGGACAGGGACGTCGAACGTCCGTCCTGTGGCTAGCGCAGACCGGCGACGTAATCGGCGACTGCCCGGATTTCGCGGTCGTTCAATTTGGCTGCCACCTGCGTCATCTGCAGGCTGTTGCCGCGCACGCCATCGCGAAAGGCTGTGAGCTGTGCCACCGCATATTCGGCGTGCTGACCACTCAGGCGCGGATACTGGGCCGGGATGCCCGCGCCATTCGGACTGTGGCAACCAGCACAGGCTGGCACCTGACGGTCGGCAATGCCGCCACGGTAAATCCGCTCACCCAGCAGTACCAGTTCCTTGTCCTTGGCGACCCCGGGAGTGGCTTTCTTTGAGCTGACCCAGTAAGCCACGTTCTTCATGTCAGCGTCCGACAGCGTTGTCGCCATTCCGAGCATGATGGGGTTGGCACGCTTGCCGGCTTTGAATTCCTGCAGTTGCTTGATCAAATACTGCGGGTGCTGCTGCGCCAGCTTGGGGTTGACGGGAATCAGCGAATTGCCATCGGGCGCGTGACAGGCAGCGCAAACTGCCATGAAACTGGCCTCACCCTTGGCCAGATCCGGCTTGTCCGCGCTGGCGGGCACAGCCGCTGCAGAGGCGGGCGCGGCGGCTGGTTTGGCCTCCTGCGCGAAGGCAGAGTGTGCGGGAATTGCCAATGAGGCAGCGATCAGGAGGTGGGCGAACAACTTCATAGGACAGGAGCGTTTCAGGTGAGCGGAACTGGCTGATTCTACAATGCGACGCGGGGATACCCCCCTTTACGCACAATGACCAACAACACAATCCCATCGGCGTCCAGTCTGGCTTCAGGCTGGTTGCACACGGCCAGATTTCTCACCACCGCGCCAGAGTTGCATTTCCTGCCGGCCCTGGACGTTCCCGAATTTGCATTTGTTGGCCGCTCCAACGCCGGCAAATCCACCTGTATCAATACCCTGACGCAGCAAAAGCAACTGGCTTTCGCCTCCAAGAAGCCGGGACGCACGCAGCACATCAATCTGTTCGCGTTAGGCAAGCAGGGCGTCACCGATGCCGTGCTGACCGACCTGCCAGGCTATGGCTATGCCGCGGTGCCGAGGCAGGACAAAATCCGCTGGCAGCAGGTGATGGCCAACTACCTGGTCACCCGAGAAAACCTCAAGGGCATTGTCCTGATGTGTGACCCACGTCACGGCCTGACCGAACTCGACGAAATCCTGCTCGACATCATCCGTCCCAGAGTGGTGCAAGGGTTGAAATTCCTGGTGATCCTGACCAAAGCCGACAAACTCACGCGTGTGGAGCAGAACAAGGCGCTGTCGATCATGAAGCTGCAAGCCGGTGGTGGAGAAGTACGACTGTTTTCGGCCACCAAACGCCAGGGAATTGACGAAGTTTCCCTGCTCTTGTGGCAATGGGCGCATCCGGAGCCCGTATTGCCTGCTTCATGATCGAGAAGTTTTCGCTGGCACTGCCGCAAGGCATCACCCTGAGTTGCCGCGCCAGTGGTGACAGGGGTCGGCCGGTGCTGCTGTTCCTGCACGGCTTTCCGGAAGGCGCTTTTGTCTGGGACGCTCAGCTGGAACATTTTTCCCGAACAGAAAACGGTGGCTACCGTTGTGTGGCGCCGAATCTGCGCGGCTTTGAGCGCTCCAGCGCGCCATCCGAGGTGAGTGCGTATCGACCCAAACTGCTGGTGCAGGATATGGCCGCGCTGATCGCGATCGAAGCCGAAACTCAAGGCGGCCAGCTCGCCGCCCTGGTGGCTCATGACTGGGGTGGCGCCGTGGCCTGGAATCTTGCCAATCAGATGCCGCAGTTGATGAAACGACTGGTGATCATTAACTCACCGCACCCCGGCGTCTTTCTGCGGGAACTGAAGTCCAGTCCGGCGCAACAGGCGGCCAGCGCCTACATGAATTTTCTGATCCGGCCGGACGCTGAACAATTGCTGGTGCAGGACGATCATCGACGACTCTGGGAATTACTGACCGTGGGTGGGGCTGGACATCAGACACCCGTCTGGCTTACGGACGAAGTGAAGGCGCAGTACCGGGAAGTCTGGAGTTGCGGTTTGCGCGGTGGCTGCAACCTTTACCGCGTCTCGCCGCTACGCCCGGCGCGACCCGAAGATCGGGCTGCGGCCGCTATTGAACTGCCGCGCGAGATGCTCACCATCCGTTTGCCAACCCTGGTGATCTGGGCCATGGACGATATTGCGCTGCCCCCCGCCCTTCTCGAAGGCCTGGCCGACTACATCGACGACCTGACCGTTCGCACCGTAGCGGATGCATCGCACTGGATCGTGCATGAGCAGCCGCAGCAAGTGACAGAGCTGATCGCTTCTTTCCTGCGTTGATTCAAGAAAACACGACTGGCTTCTATGGTGCTCCCCAGCTGGTGATGCACTCAACTCCGCGGCTGTCCCCCGGCCTTCGGCCTCCCCCTTTATGCCGCTGCGCTGAGCGCCCCACCAGCCAGATCCGTCACATGGTTTTGTCATTGCGGGCCTGACCCGCAATCCAGTGGTGGCGTGGCACTGGATCCCGGATGTTGAAACCCCGGACCCCGGATCGAGCCCGGGGCAAGCTCTGATCCGGGGCCGGGATGACAAACTGGAC
>CAITZZ010000267.1 GCA_903897005.1 uncultured beta proteobacterium
GGCGGATTTAACGCGGTGCTGCTGGCCATTCCGGCCGAGCCGGCGCGTCTGCTGCTCAATACCTCACCCCTGGCTGACCACTTTTCGCAGCAGCTCGACATGGTTCAGATGGCACCCTGCTGGACGCTGATGCTGGCCTTCCCGCAAGCCATGCAGCCGGGGCTGTCGGCGCTGGGGCCGCAGTGGAACGCAGCACGCAGCACACACCACCGGATCGCCTGGCTGGCGCGCGAATCGAGCAAACCCGGACGCACCGCCGTGGAGCGCTGGACCGTGCAGGCCAGCGCCGCCTGGTCGCAGGAACACCTGGAGGACGACGCCCAGCGCGTGCAAGCCAAACTGCTCAAAGCCTTTTCCGAGATCACCGGCATCCGGGCCGAGCCAGCGCACGTCGACAGTCGACGCTGGCGCTTTGCCCAAACAACCCAGCCACTGGGACATTCCCATCTCTGGGATGCCCAGACCGGCCTGGGTGTCTGCGGCGACTGGTGCCTGGGACATCGCGTGGAAGACGCTTTTGTCTCCGGCCTTGAATTGGCACTCACGGTGGCATGACCGGATACCGGGGTCGCTTCGCCCCGTCGCCAACCGGTGCCTTGCATGCCGGCTCACTGGTAGCCGCACTGGCCAGTTGGCTTGACGCCAGGGCGCATGGGGGCCAGTGGCTGGTGCGCATCGAGGACGTTGACCGGCCACGTTGCTCGCCGGAACTGGCCCGCATCATCCTGCAGCAACTCAGCGCCTGCGGTCTGCAATCCGACCTACCGCCACTCCGGCAGTCCAGCCGCAGCGATTTGTATCAACAGGCACTCGATCAGCTGGTGGCGCGCCACCTGGCCTACCCCTGTGATTGCACACGGCGCGAACTCGAAGCGGCGCACAGTGACACGGCGACGCCGCGACCCCGCAACGCTGAGCGCGTCTATCCGGGCGCCTGCCGCAACGGCCTGAAAGGCAGCGCCAGCAACAACAAACCACTGGCCTGGCGCGCCCGCACCGATGCCGGCAAGCCCATCCAATGGAAGGACCGGCGCCTGGGTGCGCAGGAGCAGGATGTGGAGCGCGAAGTCGGCGACTTTGTCCTCCAACGTGCCGACGGCTGTTACAGCTACCAACTGGCAGTGGTGGTGGACGACGCAGCGCAAGGCATCACCGACGTGGTGCGCGGCGAAGACCTCGCCAACAACACGGCGCGGCAAATCCTGCTGCAACACCAGCTTGGCCTGCCGACGCCGCGCTACCTGCACACACCGCTGGTGCTGGGTCCAAATCAGGAAAAACTGTCCAAGCAGAACGGCGCGCAATCGATTGACAGCACACAACCCCTGGCGGCGCTCAATCAAGCTGCCCTCGTGCTGGGTTTGCCGCCGCGCGAAGGATCGCTGTCACAAGCTCTCAGCGCCTGGGTTGGTGACTGGAACACTCGGCTGAAATCCGTATTTTGAAGAACGTACTTTCAATTTGCAGACTTTTGCGATGTTGCGCCAACTCCGTCTCCCTCTCTACAATCCTGCCCTGTGAACGACCAGCCGATGCGCCCCAGCAATTTCCAGACGCCTGAAGGCGTGCCCCATCCGAAACTCATCAAGAGTTTTGTCCGGCGCACCGGACGCACCACCACCGGTCAGGCCAAGGCCCTGGCCGACATCGGGCCGCGTTTCATGCTGCCCTATCAGACCAGCCTGGCTGACTGGCTGGCCGCATCCGCGCCGCCCCTGATCCTTGAAATCGGCTTTGGCATGGGCGAAGCCACGGCGCACATTGCAGCCCTGATGCCGGAGAAAAACTTTCTCTGTTGTGAAGTGCATGACCCCGGCGTCGGCGCCCTGCTCAAGCGCATTGGCGAGCAGGGTCTCACCAATATCCGGATCATCGCCCACGACGCGGTCGAGGTGATCGACCAGATGCTGCCGCTGCAATGCCTGGATGGCGTGCACATTTTCTTTCCCGACCCCTGGCACAAAAAGCGCCACAACAAGCGCCGCCTGATCCAGGCAGACCTGGTGACCAAGCTGGCGGCTCGCTTGAAGCCGGGCGGCTACCTGCATTGCGCCACCGACTGGCAACCCTATGCCGAACAGATTCTGCAAGTCCTGAGCGAGCAGGCGCTGCTGCGCAACACAGCGGCACCGGACCATCCGGAACTGGCCGGCTACGCGCCCAAACCGCATTACCGGCCGCTCACCAAGTTCGAGAACCGTGGCATCAAGCTCGGGCACGGTGTCTGGGATGTCGTTTTTGAGCGCCTCTAGCCATCCCGGAAGTTGTCATTGCGGGCCCCGCCCCGCAATCCAGTGGTGGCGCAGCACTGGATCCCCCCGGATCGCAGTCCGGGGCAGGCTCATCGGAGTCCGGGATGACAAAGCATTTTTCCGTACCACCCAGCCGCGATGGTGTGGGCCCGAGCTGCGTGGGACTGCCGCCCGGTCCATGGCACACGATGCTGGACTTCTTTGCAGCGCGTTTTCCGGCGATCAAGCGAGACACCTGGCAGCAGCGTATGGAGCAGGGCTTGGTGATCAGTGAGCTCGGCCTCGCGGTCATGCCAGACAGTCCCTACCAGGCACAGCAGCGGGCCTATTACTACCGCGCCGTCGCAGCCGAGCCGCGCATTCCCTTTGA
>CAITZZ010000268.1 GCA_903897005.1 uncultured beta proteobacterium
GCTCCCACTCCCATTCCTGCGACCTGGACCACGGGCAGCACGACGGCCATCAAGACCGGCACCTGGCGGGCCTCGCTGGCGCGCCACATCAAGGCGCCTGCACCCTGTCATGGCGCGTGTCCGGTCGACGGCGATATTGCCGAGTGGATTGGCCTGGCCAGGGCGCGGGATTTCCGCGGCGCCTGGGAGGTGCTGACGCGGCACAACCCCTTTCCGTCGATCGCCGGGCGCATTTGTCACCACCCCTGTGAAGCAGCCTGCAATCGGGCTGGCTATGACGAGGCGCTGTCCATCTGCAAACTCGAGCGCTTTGTTGGCGATGAGGCGCTGGCGCAAGGCTGGGGTTATGAAGCTGCGCCAAACGCGCAGAACGCTCGTGTGGCGATTGTGGGGGGCGGTCCCTCCGGTCTGTCAGCGGCCTATCATCTGCGCCGCATGGGTTTCGCCGTCACCCTTTATGAAGCGCAGGCCGAACTCGGCGGTCTGATGCGTTACGGTATTCCGGCCTACCGGCTGGCGCGTGATGTGCTCGATGGCGAGATCGCACGCATCGTGGCCATGGGCGTCACGGTGCATTGCGGCCATGCGGTCGGCAGCGCGCAGGAATTCACCAAACTGCGTGAGCAGCACGACGCGCTGTACCTGGCGCTGGGCGCAACACGGCACAAGCGTCTGCCAACGCTGGACTACGCCAAGCCCTGGGTCTGCGACGGTGCGGTCTTTCTGGCTGCGGCCAACGCGGGCAAGCCGCTCGCACTGGGCAAGCGGCTGCTGGTGATCGGTGGCGGCAGTGCCGCGCTGGACGCCGCGCGCAGTGCGCGCCGTCTGGGTCATGAGGTAACGCTGCTCTCGCTGGAGCAGCGCGCGCAGATGCCGGCGCAGGCCGAAGAAGTGGAAGAGGCGCTGGAGGAGGGCATTAGCCTGATCGACGGTGCACGGCTCGATGCGGTGAGCGATGGCGGCACCAGTGGCCTGAGCGTGAGTTGCAGCAAGGTGATGTTTGTGGCGGGCGCACAGCGCGGCCAGTTCACGCTGAGCCCGGTTGTCGACAGCGGCTTTGCCATCACGGTGGATGCCATCGTCACCTCGATTGGGCAGGACCCGGACCTCACTGTGTTGGGCGAAGGTTTCGTCGCAGCCGGTGGACTGCTCAAGACCGATGCGAAACTGGCTACCAGCAGCGCGGGTGTCTATGCCGGCGGTGACATGGCCAGCATGGCGCGCTTTGTTACCGAAGCAGTTGGCATGGGCCAGCGCGCTGCGCACTCGATGGCGGCCGCCTTGCTGCAGCGCGACGGCGCCGCCTCGGCCGACGAGCCGCTGGTGCGCCTGGCTGACATCAGCACTTTCTACCATCCCAAAAAAGAGCGGGCCCATACCGGTCTGCTCGATGCGCAGGAGCGGCTGTCGCACGACGTTGAAGTTCAGCTCGGGCTCGATATAGAGCAGGCGCTGGCCGAGAGCGAGCGCTGCTTCTCCTGCGGCACCTGTATTTTCTGCGACAACTGCGTGGTCTATTGCCCGGACATGGCGGTCAAGCGGGTGGAAAACGGGTACGAGGTGTTGACGGATTTCTGCAAAGGCTGCGGCGTTTGCATCAAGGAGTGCCCGACCGGCTCCATGGCGATGCAGGAGGAACTGAGATGAGTACGCCCACCAACACCATGCTGCTGACCGGCAACCAGGCCGTGGCCTGGGGCGCCCGCCTGGCGCGTCCCAAGGTGGTGCCGGTTTATCCGATCACACCGCAGACGCCGGTGCTGGAGCAACTCACCGAGTTTGCCGCCGAGGGCACGTTCGACGCCGAGATCATCACGCCCGAGTCAGAGCACTCGGTGATGTCGGCCTGCATTCCGGCCTCGCTGGTCGGAACGCGTGTCTTCACTGCCACCGCTTCGCAAGGCCTCTTGCTGATGCACGAGTTGCTGCACTACGCCAGCGGCGCACGCGCGCCGATTGTGATGGTCAATGTGAACCGGACCGTGGCTTCGCCCTGGGCCTTCTGGCCGGACCAGACCGACAGCCTGTCGCAACGCGACACCGGCTGGATTCAGTACTACGTGGAAAGTGCACAGGAAGCGCTCGACACGGTGTTGCAGGCGTTCCGGGTGGCCGAGCAGGTGCTGTTGCCGACCATGGTCAATCTGGATGCGTTCTATGTCTCGCATGCCTTGGAGCCCGTGCAGATACCCGAGCAGGCGCTGGTAGACGGCTATTTGCCGGCCTTTGATCCACCGCATCGGCTTGACACCGAGCGGGTGGAGTCCTGGGGCAATGTGGCGACGCAGGACATGTATTTCCGGCACCGCCAGGCACTCGGCGAGGCGATGGCGCAGGTACCCGCGCTGGCCGCGCAGGCCGACTTTGAGTGGGCCAAGCTGACGGGCCGCAGCCACGGCGTGATCGAGCGTTACCGCTGCGATGGTGCGCGCACCGCGATTGTCACCATGGGCAGCATGTGCGGCACGGCACGCGACGCGGTGGACGACATGCGTGAGGCGGGTCTTGCGATCGGTCTGGTCAAGGTCCGGCTGTTTCGGCCGCTGCCAGCAGCCGGGCTGCGCGAAGCCCTGACAGGGTTCGATGATGTCATCGTGCTGGACCGCAATTACTCACCGGGTTACGGCGGTGTGTTGCACCAGGAACTGCGCTCGGCGCTTTACGGCAGCGCGGTGACGCCGCGCATCCATGGCCTGCTGGCGGGTGTTGGTGGTGTCAACGTTTCGCCGAAAAAGATCGCCGAGTTTGTTGCGCAGGTCGGTCAGAGCGAAGTGCAGAGCGATTCGCAGTGGGTGAGGTGAACACATGATCAAAATAGAACAAGCCAATCAGGAAGCGATGCTGTGCTCAGGGCACGCCGCCTGCCCGGGTTGCATCGACGCCCTGTCGGCGCGCCACATCCTGACGGCGATGGGTCCGAATACGATGGCGGTGATTCCGCCCTCCTGCATGGCCATCATTGCCGGACCGCAACCCTTCAGTTCGCTGCGCATCCCGGTGTACCAACCCACGCTGGAAGCCAGTGCCGCTGCCGCCACCGGCTTGCGCCGCGCTCTGGACGCTCAGGGCAAGCACGATACCCAGGTGATTGTTCTGGCCGGCGACGGTGGTACTTACGACATCGGTTTTCAGTGCCTCTCCTCCGCCGCCGAGCGCAACGAGGACTTCATCTATTTCTGCCTGGACAACGAGGGTTACATGAACACCGGTGCCCAGAAGTCCTCCTCGACACCGCACTTTGCCCGCACCGGTTCCACACCTGCCGGCAAAACGTCGCGCAAGAAGAACCTGACCGAGATCATGGCAGCGCACCGTGTGCCCTATGTCGCTACCGCCAGCGCCGGTCATTTGCCGGACCTGCTGCGCAAGATCGAAAAAGCCAAGGGCATGCGTGGCACCCGCATCATCACGCTGCTGATTCCCTGCATGGACGGCTGGGGCGTGGCCGACGACGCAGGTTTGGCCACAGCGCGTTACGCGGTCGAGTCCGGTGCTTTTCCGCTTTATGAAGTGGAAGATGGCGACCGCTACACGCTCAATCACACAACGAAGACGCGGCCGGTCTCCGACTACCTGGGATTGCAGCGGCGCTACCGCAACCTGAGCAGCACTGACATAGAAACACTGCAGGCCGAAATTGACGATGGCTGGGCCACCTTGCAGGAGCGAGTTGAGCGCAGCGAAAGGAAACACCATGCCTGAGCTCAGCAGCGTTGATCGCAGCAGCAACCCGCCCCGTGTCGATTTTCCACGGCAGTACAACGCCGCTTATGACCTGATCGAGCGCAACCTGCAGGCCGGGCGCGCCGACAAGATTGCCTTCATCGATGACGCCGGCAGTTACAGCTACGGTGAGTTGGCCCAGCGCGCCAATCGCTTTGCCAACGCCATCATCGCCCTGGGCGTGCAGCCGGAACAACGCGTGTTGCTGTGCATGGTCGACACCATCGACTGGCCGGTGGCGTTTCTGGGCAGCATTCTGGCCGGCGTGATTCCTGTTGCGGTCAACACCCTGCTGACGACCGATGATTACGAGTACATGCTGCGCGACAGCCGCGCCCGTGCGCTGCTCGTATCCGACGTGATGTGGCCCAAGCTGGAACCTCTGATGGGCAAGATACCGGCGTTGCAGCATGTGATCCTGTCCGGGCAGATGGCAGGAAATTCGGTGGTTGAACGTCTGGCTTTCTCCAAGCTGCTGGAGGCTGCCAGCGAGCAGTTCACACCGGCCGAGACCTCGCCCGACGAAGCCTGCTTCTGGCTCTACTCCTCGGGCTCGACCGGCGCGCCCAAAGGGACAGTGCACGTCCACTCCAGCCTGATCAACACGGCCGAGTTGTTTGCCGGTCCGGTCCTCGGTCTGCGCGAGGATGATCTGGTGTTTTCGGCCGCCAAACTGTTTTTTGCCTATGGACTGGGCAATGGGCTGACCTTCCCGATGGCGGTGGGAGCCACGGCGCTGCTGATGGCTGAGCGCGCGATACCCGATGCGGTGTTCAAGCGGCTGCGCGAACAGCAGCCGACCATTTTTTATGGCGTGCCGACGCTGTTTGCCTCGCTGCTGGCCAGTCCTGCGCTCCCCAAGCGGGGCGAACTGAAGATGCGTCTTTGTACC
>CAITZZ010000269.1 GCA_903897005.1 uncultured beta proteobacterium
GAACAGGTTTTGCAGGCCGCGCCAGGTGGCGGTTCGGTCACAGCGAATGCGTTCCATGGAAAGTCCTTGAATTGGGTTTCAGGCTGCCAGCAACAACTGGTCAAGCCGCGCGCTGTCGACGCTGAAGGCGCGTATGCCTTCGGCCAGTTTCTCCGTCGCCATGGCGTCTTCATTGAGTGCGAAGCGAAAGCCTGCCTCGTCGTAACTGACGGGCGTCAGCTCCAGCGACCGGGCCGCCCTTGCATCAAGTGCCGCGGCCAGCGGCGCCTTGCTTGCCACCAACACGGCAAGCAGGTCCGGACTGATGGTCAGCAGGTCACAACCGGCCAGTGCCCTGATCTGCCCCACGTTGCGAAAGCTCGCACCCATCACTTCGGTAGCGATACCGAATTTCTTGTAGTAGTTGTAGATTTGTCGCACCGACTTGACACCAGGATCGTTAGCGTCAGCGTTATCCGCTTCGACCCAGGCAGCGCCGGCCGACTTCTTGTACCAGTCGTAAATGCGCCCGACAAACGGCGAGATCAGTTGCACCCTGGCCTGCGCACATGCCAGCGCCTGGCAGAACGAAAAAAGCAGCGTCAGATTGGTGTGGATGCCACGACGCTCCAGCTTTGCCGCAGCCTCGATTCCTTCCCAGGTCGCCGCCACCTTGATCAGGACGCGGTCGATGTGAATGCCCTGTGCCTGATAGAGCTCGATGATGCGCTCGGCGCGGGCCACCGTTGCACTCGCGTTGAAGCTGAGTCTGGCATCGACCTCGGTTGAGACACGCCCGGGAATGATGGACAGAATCTCAAGGCCAAAACGCACCAGCAGGCGGTCCATGATCTCGTCGAGCGGTCGGTCACGGTAAGCTGCCACGATGTCCGTCAACAAGGACCGGTACTCCGGCTTTTGCACAGCCTTGAGAATCAGCGACGGGTTGGTGGTGGCGTCCTGCGGCAAGTAAGCGTCGATCTGCCTGAAATCCCCCGTGTCAGCGACCACCGTGGTGTACTGTTTGAGCGCGTCAAGTTGGTTCATCACCGCATTATCCGGCGACCACCGAGACGCCATGATCGGCCAGCGTCAGCCAGACCTCGATCCCCAGCGGCAAGACGTCGGTCAGGTCCGGCGAAACCACAAAGACACTACCGAGCGCGGTCTCAAAGGTGTACTCGAAGAAACTGCCCAGGTAGGCTGACTTGAGCAGTTTGGCCGGCAGCCCAGGGCCCTCGGTCTGACTCAGACGATGGATATGCCAGGCCTCGGGCCGCACAGCCACCTTGACGACACCGTCCGCCATTGCTTGTTTGGGTGTGATCTGAAGTGGCCCCAACTGCACCTGCCCCCCAGGCAGCGCGACACCTGGAAAAAGCATCGCTTCACCCATGAAGCCGGCCACAAATTCGCTGCCCGGGCGCTCGTACATGTCCTGCGGGGTACCGCGCTGGGCGATGCCGCCATCGTTCATCACAATAATCTGGTCGCTCACCGCCAGCGCTTCGCTCTGGTCATGCGTGACGTAGGCTACCGTGAGACTCAGGCGCTGCTGCAGGAACCTGATCTCCTCACGCATCTCGCGCCGCAGACGCGCGTCCAGATTGCTCAAGGGTTCATCAAACAAGAGCACTGCCGGCTCCAGCACCAGTGAGCGCGCCAGCGCCACGCGCTGCTGCTGCCCCCCTGACAACTCGCTGGGAAGCCGTTCGTCAAACGTAGTCAGCCCGACATTGCGCAAGGTCTCGCTGGCGCGCGCACGCGCGAGCTCCTTGGCAACACCCGACATCTTCAAGCCATACATCACGTTTTCCAGCACGTTCATGTGCGGGAACAAGGCGTAACTCTGAAACATCATGCTGACATTGCGATCGGCCGGACCCAGCGTCGTCACATCCTTGCCAGCCACGATGATCTGACCCGAGGTCGGGGACTCCAGTCCGGCAATCATGCGCAGCACGGTCGTCTTGCCACAGCCCGACGGACCCAGGATCGTGGTCAGCGTGCCCTGCTCGATCCCGAAGCTGATGCCCTTGACCACCAGTGGTGCCGACTCGTCAGCGCCGTAGCGTTTGCTGATATTTCTGAATTCAACGCCGTAGTTCATTGTTTTATTCCTTTACGTCGCCCAAGCTTGCGCTCGCCGACCAGAAACTGGATCAGTGCAATGGCCAGTGACATCAGGACAATGAGCACCGTGCAATAAGCCAGTGCCACACCATAGTCCCCGTTACCGACCCGGCCAATGATGTAGGTGGTAGCCAGCTCGTTCTCCGCGGTCACCAGAAAGATCACCGCACTGACGGTGGTCATGGCACGCACAAAGCTGTACACCAGCGCCGCCACCAGCGCGGGTTTGAGCAGGGGCAACACAACATGGAACAGCGTCTGCGCTGTGGAAGCCCGCAGCATCAGCGAGGCTTCATCCAGTGATTTATCGAGCTGCTTGAAGGCCGCCGTACCGGCGCGCACACCGACGGGTAGATTGCGGAACATGAAACACAGCACGATGATCAGGCCGGTGCCGGTGAGTTCCACCGGCGGCACGTTGAAGGCCAGGATGTAGCTCAAACCCAGCACCGTGCCGGGGATGGCAAAGGCCAGCAGGGCGACAAATTCAAACAGGGCGCGACCGCGGAATTCGGTTCGCGCCAGTAGATAGGCAATCAGGAGTCCGGTGGCTGCTGTCATGGGGGCCGAGATGCCGGCCAGCTTGACCGTGGTGAAGAAGGAGTTCCATGCCGTGCCGGCCCACACCAGGCCGTATTGACTCCATTCGAGGGCGAACGCGGTCCTGAAATGGTTGAGCGTGATGGTGTAGTCGCGACCCCAGGTCTGGACAAAGCCGCCAGCAAAAGCAAACAGATAAACCAGCACCGTGAACGCCAGCCAGGGATAAACCACCAGATTCAGAATGCGCCGTACGCTGTGCGGCAAGGCCATCGCAATGCCGGCATCGCCCTTGCCACTGACCGTGGTGTAGCTCTGCTTGCCGAGCAAGGCGCGCTGTAGCGCGAACACTGCGAGCGCAAACAGCGTCAGGATCCAGGCCAGCGACGCAGCGCGCCCCTGATCGTACTGGGCGCCGACGATGGCAAAGAAGATGTCGGTTGACAGCACCGAGAACTGACCTCCGACCACGATCGGGTTGCCAAAGTCCGCCATGCTCTCAATAAAGCCGACCAGAAACGCGTTGGCCAGACCCGGTTTGAGCAGCGGCAGCGTGATGGTCAGAAAAGTCTGCAGCCGGTTCGCGCGCAGTGTTTGCGCCGCCTCTTCCAGGCTCGGCGCCACACCCTGCACCACACCGCGCATGATCATGAAGGCAATCGGTGTGAAGGCAAACAAC
Organism: uncultured beta proteobacterium; assembly: GCA_903897005.1. Taxonomy (GTDB): domain Bacteria; phylum Pseudomonadota; class Gammaproteobacteria; order Burkholderiales; family Burkholderiaceae_C; genus Rhodoferax. The sequence continues at coordinate 3,332 of CAITZZ010000269.1, forward strand.
TGCGCAATCCAGACCCCCAGAGCACCATAAAACCAGCGTGTCGGCGCCAGGCCAAAGGCATATTCCAGCAGCTGATTCACGATGCCGGCGCGGCCAAACAGCAAAATCAGTCCGAGCCCCACCACAAACGGCGGCGTGATGATGGGCAGCAGGGCGACGACGCGCAGTGGCGTCTGAATTCTCGGGCCGGCACTGCGCTCGGCCAGCAGCGCCATCATGGTCCCGAGCAGCGTGGTACCGGTGGCCGTCAACAGCGCCAGAAAAAGCGTGTTCCAGGCCACGCCACAGCGCACACCACCGGCCAGACAGTTCAAACCCCAGACGCGCTCATTGCCAATGCGATCAAAGATGGCAGTCAGAGACCAGTGCCCCTGCTCTGTCAACAGGGCGCCGTACAAGGCCTTGCTGACCGGGAACGCAATGAACAGCAGCAGCAGCACCGAGCAGCCAACGACGGCGGACGCAATGAAAAGATCACCCTTGAAATAGCCGCGCCGCGCAAGCCCGAAAGCGGCGATCATCAGCAGCGAGAGCAAGGCCAGGAAGGCACCGCTGCCAATGCCAAACTGGCGGCCTGCGAGTTCTCCCCACAGCGTATTGAGCGCATCGAAAGACCAGCCCTTGGCACCAATCAGAAAACCGCTTGCCAGCAGACCCATGAACCCGGTCACGCCGCCAGCCAGCAGCCAGGCGCCCTGCGCCTTGCCGGGTGCGACGCCCAGCCCGAGGGTGGCGATCGCCAGGCCCAGCAACCCCAGCCCCAGCCAGAGCCGCCCGTGCAGCAAGGCCTGCAACAGGCCATTGGCCGTTTCCGGGCCGCCCAGAATTTGCGGCAGGACGCTGTACCACGCGGTA
>CAITZZ010000270.1 GCA_903897005.1 uncultured beta proteobacterium
GCACCGCGCGGCGCCTCGTGAAAGCCGACGCCCATGACTTCGCCTTTGGGGAAGACCGGCTTGTTGAAGGTCGCCAGATCGCCCTTACCCATGTTGGTGAGCAAGGCGGTCCATTGATCGGCCAGCAGGTCAACGTTGACGCAGCAGGTGATGGCTCGCGCTGCGTGGCGACCGATGGTCGAGTGCATGGCGCCCAGGCCGATCTTGGTCTTGGCCAGGGCCGACACCGTATCCAGTGCGGCGGTGGCGTACTTGGTGGTCGGGGCGTGACCGGCCGCCAGGCCATTGAGCACGCGCGCCAGCGGACCCACCTGCGCCGTCTGGCCGTAGAAGGTGGGTGACTTCATCCAGGAATACTTGGCGTCTTCCTTGAAGTCGGTGTAGTTCGGCGCCGTCTCGCCCTTGTAGGGATGCAAGGCGCCGGCCTTCGCGTAGTTGTACCAGGAGTGCTTGACCGACTCCTCGACGCCTTTTTGCCAGTACTCATCGTTGAAGGAGGAGATCGGTTTGCGCTTGCCCAGATCGCCGCCTTCAATGAAGCCGCCGGGGAAAGCAAACTGGGTGCCCTTGGTGTCCAGTGGAATGTCGGGCACCGACAGGTAGTTGGTGACGCCCTTGCCAATCGCTGTCCACTCGGGGTAGAAGGCACCAACGGCAGCCACGTCAATCAGGTAAACGTTCTTGACGAAATCCGACAGCTCGTCGATCCAGCCCTTGATCGCCATCAGACGTTCCACCGTCAGCACGGCCTGCGAATCGGTGGCCAGCGGATTGGCCACACCACCGACAGCAACGTTCTGGATGTGCGGTGTCTTGGAGCCCAGAATGGAGACGATCTTGTTGGCCTTGCGTTGCACTTCGAGTGCCTGCAGGTAGTGCGCGACCGCCAGCAGATTCACTTCGGGCGAAAGTTTCATCGCCGGGTGGCCCCAGTAGCCGTTGGTGAAGATGCCGAGCTGGCCGCCGTTGACGAAATGCTTGAGCCGCTCGTGCACGCGGCGCATCTCGTGCTTGCTGTTGAGGTGCCAGCTGGAGAGGCTCTCGCCCAGGATCGAGGTCTTGTCCGGATCGGCTTTCAGCGCCGAGGTCACATCCACCCAGTCCAGCGCCGACAGGTGGTAGAAGTGAACAATGAAGTCGTGCACCGAGTGCGCCAGGATGATCAGGTTGCGGATGTACTGGGCGTTCAGCGGAATTTCCATCTTGAGCGCGTTCTCGACCGCGCGCACCGAGGTGATGGCATGCACGGTGGTGCAGACGCCGCAGATGCGTTGCGTGATGGCCCAGGCGTCGCGTGGATCGCGTCCCAGCAGAATCAGCTCGACGCCACGCCACATCTGGCCGGAGGACCAGGCTTTTTGCACCTTGCCGCCGTCGATGTCGACATCGATCCGCAGGTGGCCTTCGATGCGGGTGATCGGATCAATCGTGATGCGTTTGGACATTTGGAGTCTCCAGGATTATTGTGTGATCAAGAGGCCACCTGCGCGTTTTCCCTTGGCAGAACCGGGAAACGACGCGTGATGATGATGTAACCGAGGACCTCGATAGCGAACATTCCGGTGGTCACCATGACTTCCGTGAATGAGGGGAAATAGGTCCAACCGGAACCGGTGTGATGTCCGTAGCCGATCAGGAAGCCGTTCAGACGCAGCAGGATGCCGCCGAGCATGATGGCGATGCCGGCCAGGAAGAGACGCGCCGGATTGCGCCGTGACTCGACGCTGCCAATCAGGAAGAAGGGCGCGACAAAACACAGGTTCTCCAGCCAGAAGGCGAGCGCCTGCAGGTTCGGCTTGAAGGCCTCGCCCAGCGCCCCACGCGCCAGCAGGTCACCCAAACGCACCAGCAGATAAACCGCCAGTACACCGAGCATGATCTTCGACATCGGGTTAAGCAGATGCATCTCGATCTTGCGACGGTAGCTGGAGGCTGCAACACAAGACTCGAACAGCACGACACCGTAGCCCAGAATGATGGCGCTGAGCAGATAAATCAGTGGCACGGCCGGCGTCTGCCACAGCGGATTGACCTGACCGCCCATCACTACCAGCATGGTGCCAAGCGATGCCTGGTGCATCATCGGCAGCACCATGCCGAGCGCGATAAAGAAGAACAGTACTTTGGTCAGTTTCTTCTTGGCATCAACAAGGCCGAGCTTTTCCAGGAAGACCGGCGAGAACTCGATCCACATGACGACGATGTACGCGGTGACGCAGACCGCCACTTCGAACATGACCGAATTCGGATTGGCATAACTGGGCCAGAAGATGTGCCAGAAGTTCCACCAGCGACCGAGATCAAAGAAGATGCCGCCGCCGGCCAGCGTGTAGCCAAACAGACTGGCCAGCAGGGCCGGGCGGATCAGCGGGTGGTACTCGCCCTTGTTGAAGATGTAGACCAGCAGGGCGACCGAGAAACCGCCGCAGGCCAGTGCCGAGCCGATCATGACATCGACCACGACCCAGATGCCCCAGGAGTAACCGTCGTTGACGTTGGTGACGGCTCCCAGACCAAAGACAAAACGCACCAGGAGAATGGCCGCCATGATGGCGATGAGCACGCCGCAGACCAGGGTGGCGGCGTTGATCAGGCTGCCACCGACCGGCGCAGGACTTGTGTGTTGATGCTGTGCCATGCTCATTTCTCCCCTGTTCCGTTGCCGTCAGAATCGTCTTCATCGTGGACGTTCTTCTTGGCGATGAAACTCAAGGCGCCGAGCACCGCGATCGGCATGATCAGGCCGCCGTACAGCGAGTGCTGAATGGTCTCGGAGGTGGCAGCCGAGGATTTCGGTGGCAGATCGGGCATGCCGACCTTGTCGAAACTCACACTGGAAAGTTTGAGCACCTGGGTGCCGCCGTATTCCTTTTCACCGTAAACGTGTTGCAGGTACTTGCCAACCTGCCCCTCGTAGCTCTGGTCGGGTCCGCCCAACTTGCCGCGCGGGTAGCGTGTGACGCTGCCGGGCTTGAGGGCCAGGCGGCGCTTGGCTTCGAGCAGCAGGTCGCTGGTCCTGCCGGCGAGAGTGGCGCCGGTCGGGCAGACCTCGGCGCAGGCTGAATAGTGTCCGTCCTTGGTGCGGTGGCGGCACAGTTCGCACTTGCCGATCTTGCCGGTGGGGGAGTCGTACTGGTATTTGGGAATGCCGAACGGGCAGGCCACGACGCAGTAACGGCAGCCGACGCAGGCGCTGGGTTCGTAGGAAACAATGCCGGTCACGGCGTCCTTGATCATGGCAGAGACCGGGCAGGCCGACACGCAGGACGGGTCTGCGCAATGCATGCAGGAGGTCTTCATGAAGGCGTAGCCGTTCACTTCGGCGTCCTTCGTCTCCATCGTCCCGTTGCGGTACATCTTGATCAGGTTGAAGGTGTAGCCGGAGGTGTCCAGCGGCGTGTCCCAGAGCTGGTCTTCGGTGGAGAACTCGGGCGGATTGTTGTTGACCTCCTTGCAGGCGGCAACGCAGGCCTTGCAGCCGATGCACAGGGTGGCGTCGTACAGGAGTCCGAGCGCCCCGGTCGGGACACTCAGGGTCTCCCGGGCGCAAGCGGGTGGCGCAACAGTGGCCGCTGTGAGGGCGGCACTGCTTGCGAGAACCCCTTTGAGGAAATCGCGGCGGGAGTCCATGCTTAGCTCCGCGCCTTGTCTTGCGGTTTGCCTTCGGATTTGGCCCGCTCAGCCTCTTCGGCGGCGTGCGACAGACCCAGGTTGCGCGTCAGCATCACGGCCGCACCTGCAGCGGCGCCAGCCAGCGCTGCCAGGGCTGCGGCAGAGGCGAGGGTGGCACCCTTGCCTTGTTCCTCCACAATCCGTGCATATTGCAGTGGCGGTGCCACGTTTTTCATCGTCGCCAACTGGTGTATCGGCTTGGCAAAGCCCACACCCTTTTCGGTGCAGCCGATACAGGGGTGGCCGCAGCCGACCGGCCAGTTGTTCTCGCCGGCGTCGCCAAAGCCGAGCGTCGGGCAGTTGGCGTAGGTCTCGGGTCCTTTGCAGCCCAGCTTGTAGAGGCAATGTCCCTGGCGGTGCCCGGCGTCACCAAACTCGATCGCGAAGCGGCCGGCATCAAAGTGGGCGCGGCGCTCGCAGTTCTCGTGAACCAGTCTGGAATAGGCAAACTTGGGGCGACCCAGTTTGTCGACCTCGGGCAGTTTGCCAAAGGTCAGGAAGTGAACGACCGTGGCCAGGAAGTTATACGGATTGGGCGGGCAGCCCGGAATCGTGACCACCGGCTTGCCCAGCACTTCGGCCACGCTGGACGCGCCGGACGGGTTGGGGCCGGTCGAGGGCATGCCGCCCCAGGAGGCGCAGGAGCCGATCGCAATCACCGCAGCAGCGTCGGCGGCGCATTCCTTGAGCAGGTCGATGGCCGTGTGACCGCCGATCTTGCAGTAATTGCCGTTTTCCTTGACCGGAATCGCACCTTCGATGACCAGCACGTACTTGCCCTTGTTGGCCTTCATCGCGTCCTTGCGTGCCGCTTCGGCCTGGTGTCCGGCGGCAGCCATCAAGGTCTCGTGGTAGTCCAGCGAAATGATTTCCAGAATCAGTTTTTCCAGCGTTGGATGCTCGGCACGCAGCAGGGATTCGGTGCAGCCGGTGCATTCCTGAAAGTGCAACCAGATCACGGAAGGCCGCTTGGCCGCCTCGATCGCCTTCGCCACTGCGGCGTCCGCCCCCTTGGGCAGACCCATGGTGACCGCCAGCGTGGCGCAGAACTGCAGGTAGTCGCGTCGGGACATGCCAAGACGCTGTTCAATGCCGTGCAAAGCCTCACGACCCAACGTGAAGATGTCATTCATTTCGCCCATGTTGTCTCCTGGAGCCAGACCTCGATCGGGCCTGATAGGACAGCATTAGCAAATAGCGCGCCATGCTGGTGCGTGGCCGCAAGGTGCCTTGAACAGGTGTGTTTGCCTATGGTGCGTCACTATTGCGATGCAGCAATTCAAACCATGCCGGATAGGAAGTAATCGGCAAGCTAACCAGTTGCTGCATGCTTGTGCCAGCAGTCGGATCAGGACATGAGCTCGGTTTGACTGGCACCCTGTCCTGTTGCGCGAGCGGCACGGTTCTTGTATGGTGAGCGCTTATGGAACTTCCCAACGACTGGATTGCCCTGCTGGGTCTGGTGTTCGTGTTCGGCGCCAAACACGGCCTGGATCCCGACCATCTGGCCACCATTGACGGCCTGACGCGCTACAACCTGCGTCAGGCGCCGCAACGGGCGCGCTGGTGTGGTTCCCTGTTCTCGCTGGGGCACGGCAGCATCGTCATGCTGATCGCGCTGGGCGTCGGCATGGCGTCCAGTCACTGGCAGGTACCCCCCTGGATGGAGGACGTCGGCACCTGGGTCTCCATCACCTTCCTGACGCTACTGGGTTTGCTGAATCTGCGCGCCGTCTTCACTGCTGCGCCCGACGCAGTGGTAGCACCGGTCGGGCTCAAGGCGGGATTGCTGGTGCATCTGCAATCGGCTTCGCATCCGCTGGCGATTGCCGCCGTCGGCGCTCTTTTTGCACTGTCTTTTGACACCATGAGTCAGGCCGCGCTGTTTGCTGTGACGGCGACCCGGCATGGCGGCATCATGCACGCGCTGGTGCTGGGCTTGGCCTTCACCTGCGGCATGTTGCTGATGGATGGCATCAACGGCTTGTGGATCGCGCGCCTGCTGCGCCGTGCCGATCAGCGCGCCCGCGTCGCATCCCGGGTGATGGGCCTGATGGTCGCGCTGATCAGCCTGGGCGTCGCTGCGCTGGGCCTGCTGCGCTGGCTGAACGTCGATCTGGCGCTTTGGTACGAGGGTAAGGAAATAGCCCTTGGCGCAGCCGTCATCGTGCTGCTCGCCCTGAGCTTCGCCGCCAGTCAGTTGCTGGCAGGCCGTGCCGTGCGGCCTTAGGCGGCGCTACCAGTCTTCCTTGACCGCCAGCACCGCATCCTTGCCCGCTGCCGCGCGGCCGGACAGCCAGGCGGTCAGCGTACCGGCCGCAAGCACCGCCAGACACAGGGCCAGCAGTCGGCTCCAGGGCACAAGCAGATCCATGGTCCAGTGAAAGCTCTGCGGATTGACCACATGCACCAGCACCAGCGCCACGGCCAGTCCCAGGGCCAGCCCGGCGATGGCGCCCAAGCTGGTCCAGGCGGCGCCTTCCAGCGCCACCACGGCCAGAATCTGGCGTCTGGTCAGCCCCAGGTGTGCCAGCAGGCCAAATTCCTTGCGCCGCGCCAGCACCTGCGCGCTGAAACTCGCCGCTACGCCAAACAGGCCGATGCCGATCGCCACCGCTTGCAGCCAGTAGGTGACGGCAAAACTGCGGTCAAAAATCCTCAAAGAAGTGGCGCGAATCTGTCGTGTCGTGCCGAATTCAAGCAGCGCGCCGGCGCCCGGGTCCAGCGAGTCGGCCAGGCCGCGCAAGGCTTGTTGCACTGTTTCGGCTTGCGTTGTTTCATCGAGCCAGAGTGCCAGGTCGTTGGCCCGGCGGTCGCCGCTGAGCTGCTCGAACGCTGCCCTGTCGATGGCGATGGCGCCGCCCTGGTGCGCATAGTCGCGCCAGGCCCCGGCCACGAAGAAGGGTTTGACCGGCGCTGCCTGGCTCGGCTCCAGAACCTTGAAGGCGCTTGCCAGCGGTGCGAACACCGCGCCGACGCGGGCGCCGTGCAGATCGAGCATGGCCTCACTGACGTAAATGCCAATGGCACCCGCAGGCACCGGCAGCGGCTCACCGACCATGGGCAGATCGTGACCGGGGTCGCCGAGTTCGCGCGCCATCAGCGCCACCGTCGGCCGCTCCGGGCTGAGCAGCAGTGACACCACACGCTGTGCGGCCAGACGCTGTACGCCGGGCAGTTTGCCAGCGGCCTGCACAAACTCGGGCTGGAAGTAAACCGTGTCACCCGCCGCCAGATTGCGGGCGCTGCGCAGGTACAGGTCAGCCGGCAACACCTGGTCAAGCCAGTGGATCATGGACTCGCGAAAGCTGGCCACCATCACGGTCAGCGCCACCGCCAGACTGAGTGAGGCCACCACCGCGCTCACCGCGACGGCGGCACTGCCGCGCACACGCCGGGCGCGCTCCAACGCCAGCACCGGCAGCGCGTGGCGGCTCAGGCGCGGTGCCAACTGATCGAGCAGCAGGCCGATCAGCCAGGGCAGTGCGGTGATGCCGCCCAGCAGCAGCAAGCCGATCGAAATATAGGCTGCCAGCGGCAGGTCAAAGACCGGCGGGGCGCTTGCCAGCAGGGCGCTGCCGACGAGCAAGCTGATGCTGAGCCAGTGGCTGCGCTGCGTCATCAGGTCCGTGCCCAGGCCTTTGAGCGCCAGGGCCGGCGCCAGGCGCTGGGCCTGACGCGCCGGCCACCAGCCACCGACCAGCGCGGCGACCACACCCAGGACGCCATAGACCAGAGCGGCCGCAGCGTCCCACTGCAGCGTCGGCACGGCACCGGCAAAGTAGCCGCCGCCCAGGTCGCCGCCCAGCATGCGCAGCGCCAGTGCCGCCAGCGCGGTACCCAGGGCAATGCCAGTGGCACTGCCGAGCACACCCAACGCCAGTGATTCCCACAATACCAGTGAGAGCCGGCTGCGCGCACTCAGACCCAGCACGCCCAGCAGGGCGAATTGCTGGCTTCGCTTGGCCACGCTGAGCGACAGAACCGAGAACACCAGAAATGAACCGGTAAACAGCGCCACCAGTGCCAGCACGCTGAGGTTGACGCGGTAGGCGCGCGACATGTTGCTGACCTGCGCTAACGCATCGCCCGGTTCCGTCAGAGTGACGTTGGCGGGCCAGTCTGCGCCGCGCTGCAAGCCGCGCACAAAGGCGGCGCGGTCAACGCCAGCCTGCAGCCTCAGATCGATGCGCGAGAGTTGTCCCTGCCTGCCAAAAAACTCCTGCGCTGCGCCAATGTCCATCATCGCCAGCGCAGCGCCGGCGGCGCTGACGCTGCCGGCTACGCTGACACGTTTGAGTTGCAGCGCACTTTGCAGTTGCAGCGTGTCACCAGCCCAGCGTTGGCGCGCCGCCGCGTTCAGAAACACATGGCCAGGCGAGAACAATGCCAGCCGGTCCGCACCCGTGTTGACTCGCGGCATCAGCGCCGGTGCCACACTGGCCACCAGCAGCGCGTCGACACCGACAATGCGCAGCGCCACACGCTCGCTCTTGTCGTTCAGGGCGTAGCTGCTGACTTCCAGCACGGGCGAGGCCAGCGCCACCTCCGGCAGTTGCGCTACGCGGGCATAGAGCGATTCATCAAAGCTGCCCTGCACCGCCCGCAGTTCCAGGTCCGGTTGCCCGCCGACAGAGCGCACCGCCTGCGAGAATTCAGCGAGCGCCGAGGCATTGATCAGATGCACCGAAAATGCCAGCGCCACACCCAGCGTCACCGCCAGCACGGCGGCGGCGTTGCGCCAGGGGTGATGGCGCAACTCCTGCCAGGAGAAGGTTTTGAGGAGATCGAGCATGGTGATGAAGCTGCAGTGTATTCGTCACACCCGCTTGGCCAGGCGAGCCCTGGCAGCCCACTAGGGTGGGAAAGACCCATCGGTCGAGTCGTGCAGCAAGGGTATTGCGAAGCAGCTCTGCGCCGGCAGGCCGGTCCAGTTGACCAGCTCGCCCGGGCGCAGCAGGGTGGCGCCGTGTTGTGCGGTCGAAGCGAGCGCCACCGAAGCGGTGCTGCGCACAAGAATGAAACGCATGCTGCGGCTATCGCGCACCAGCTTCAATTCGGCGCGCTGCCAGTGCGATGGCAGGCAGGGCTTGAAGCACAGGGTCTGCGCATCGAGCTTGAGGCCGAAGATCGACTCGATCGCTGCGCGTTGCATCCACCCGCTGGCGCCGGTGTACCAGCTCCAACCGCCGCGACCGACGAACGGAGGCTGGCTGTAGACGTCGCCTGCCATGACGTAGGGTTCAACGCCGTAGGCCGGGCCGCGCACGGGGTGCTGCGCGCGATGCGCCGGACTGAGGTAAGTGAAGTAGCGATAGGCCGTGTCGCTGTCTTCGGCGCTGCCTTCCCCCTCCGGCGCGCTGCTGGCCAGTTCGGCTTGCGCCATCAGTGCCCAGACTCCGGCATGCGAATACTGGCCGCCGTTTTCGCGCACACCCGGCGGATAAGCCTGAATGTAGCCGGCATTCGGGCTGCTTTGCACCAGCGGCGGGTCGATCAGCTTGATCAAGCCGGC
>CAITZZ010000271.1 GCA_903897005.1 uncultured beta proteobacterium
CATCTCGAGAGCCACCTCAGCAGCCTGCCGGCCCACGATCACGCCTCGCGCGCCATCGTGGCCCAGATGAAGGATGACGAGGCACGGCACGCACTGGACGCCCAAAGGGCCGGGGCTGCCGAGTTGCCGCCTGCGGTCAAAAGCCTGATGACGATGGCAGCCAAGGTCATGACCACCGTAGCGCACCGGATCTGACTCAAGCCTCCAGCAACTCGAAACTGGTGCTGATCTCGGCGGTCTTGCCCAGCATGATGCTGGCCGAGCAGTATTTCTCATGACTCATGGCAATGGCACGCTCTACCGCCGCTGCCGGCAAGGCCTTGCCACTCACGCTGAAGTGCATGTGAATGCGCGTGAACACCTTGGGGTCTTCGGTGGCGCGCTCGGCCGTCAGCTTGACGCTGCAGCCACGCACATCGTGCCGGCCACGCCGCAGAATCAGCACCACGTCGTAAGCGGTGCAGCCGCCGGTACCGGCCAGCACCGTCTCCAGCGGTCGCGGTGCCAGGTTCTGGCCTCCGTTGTCCGGTTTCTCGGCATCCGGTGCACCGTCCATCACCAGGGTATGGCCACTGCCAGTCTCGGCCACAAAACCCATGCCCGAGCGTGTGCCCAAGGCCCCGGTCCAACTTACTGTGCATTCCATGGTGTTGCCCGCCTTCCTGCTATCGATACGAAATTGTCGCCTGCAACGGGCAGCTTATCATTGCACTGCCATGAAGACCCATCACCTGACCCCCGCCGACTACCTGAAAAAGATCCTGACGGCACGCGTCTATGACGTTGCCGTCGAGACGCCGCTGGAGCCGGCCCGCGCCCTGAGCCGACGCCTGCACAACAGCGTGCTGCTCAAACGCGAAGATCAGCAGGCGGTGCACAGCTTCAAGTTGCGCGGCGCCTACAACCGGATGGCGCACCTGACGCCTGAGCAACTGAAAAAAGGCGTGATCTGCGCCTCCGCTGGCAACCACGCGCAAGGTGTGGCGCTGAGCGCCCACAAACTGGGCACGCGCGCCGTCATCGTGATGCCGACCACCACACCGCAGGTCAAGGTTGACGCAGTCCGTCACTTTGGCGGCGAGGTCGTGCTCTTTGGCGACAGCTACTCGGACGCCTACGCGCACGCCGCAACGCTGGAAAAAAAGCAGGGTCTGACCTTTGTGCACCCGTTTGACGACCCGGACGTGATTGCCGGTCAAGGCACGATTGCGATGGAGATACTGCGCCAGTTGCAGGGTCTCGGCTCGAACCGGCTCGATGCCGTGTTTGTGGCCATAGGCGGTGGCGGACTGATTTCGGGTGTGGCCAACTACATCAAGGCGGTGCGACCGGAGATCAAGGTGATCGGCGTGCAGATGAACGACTCGGACGCCTTCATGCAATCGGTGACTGCCAAGAAGCGCGTGACGCTAAGTGATGTCGGCTTGTTCTCCGACGGCACGGCCGTGAAACTGGTGGGCGAAGAAACCTTCAGGACGGCACGCAAACTGGTCGACGAATACATCGCCGTTGACACCGACGCCGTCTGCGCCGCCATCAAGGACGTGTTTGTCGATACCCGCAGCATCGTGGAACCCGCCGGTGCGCTGGCAGTGGCGGCAATCAAGCAGTACGTGGCCAAACACAAGACCCGGGGCGAGACCTACGCCGCCATTTTGTGCGGCGCCAACATGAACTTTGACCGCCTGCGCTTTGTCGCCGAACGGGCCGAAGTCGGTGAAGAACGCGAAGCCCTGTTTGCCGTAACGATCCCCGAGGAGCGCGGCAGCTTCAAGCGTTTTTGCGAGCTCATCGGCAACCTGCCGGGTGGGCCACGCAACGTGACCGAATTCAATTACCGTATCAACGACGCAGCACAAGCCCATGTGTTTGTCGGTTTGACGACGCACGGCAAGGGCGAATCGGGCAAGATTGCCGCCAACTTCGACAAGCATCGCTTCAAGACGTTGGACCTGACGCACGATGAGCTGGCCAAGGAGCACATTCGCCACATGGTGGGTGGCCACTCCAAACTGGCGCAGGATGAGCGGCTGCTGCGCTTTGTCTTTCCGGAGCGCCCCGGTGCCTTGCTGAAGTTCCTGAGTCTGTTGCGCCCGGGCTGGAATATCAGCCTGTTTCATTACCGCAATCAGGGCGCTGACTATGGCCGCATTCTCGTGGGACTGCAGGTACCAGAGGCGGACAACGCCGTCTTCAACAAGTTTCTGAAAGCGCTGGGCTACCCCTGTGTGGAAGAAACCAGCAACCCGGTTTACCGGATGTTCCTGCAATCATGAGCACTTCCCTGGATGGCAAACTGGTGGTGGCGATCTCGAGCCGCGCCCTGTTTGACTTCGAGGAAGAAAACCTGGTGTTCGAGCAGAGCGACGACCGTGCCTACATGGCCTTGCAACTGCAAAGACTGGACACACCGGCCAAACCCGGCGTCGCGTTTTCACTGGTAAAGAAGCTGCTGGCCTTCAATCAGACGCCGCCGGACGCGGCGACCCAACGTGTTGAAGTGGTGATCCTGTCGCGCAACGACCCGGTCTCAGGCATGCGTGTCTTCCGCTCGGCCCAGCATTACGGCTTGCTGATCGAGCGCGGCAGCTTCACGCGCGGACAGCCGCCCTGGCGCTACCTGAAACCCCTGCACGCCAACCTGTTCCTGAGCACCCATTTGAGCGATGTGCGCGCTGCGCTGGACGCCGGCGTACCCGCGGCGCAGGTCTATCCGCAATCAGCCCATGCCAGCGACGCCTACCCCTGCGAGGTGCGGATTGC
>CAITZZ010000272.1 GCA_903897005.1 uncultured beta proteobacterium
AACGACGGCCGGAATGGCGGCAAACAGGCCGATGGCGGTGGACACCAGGGCTTCGGCAATGCCGGGCGCCACCGTGGCCAGCGTGACCTGCTGCAAGGAGGCCAGACCGGTGAAGGAATGCATGATGCCCCAGACCGTGCCGAACAGGCCGACATAGGGCGAGACCGAGCCGACCGAGGCCAGGAAGGACAGATGCGTTTCAATGACGTCCATTTCGCGCTGGAAACTCGCGCGCATGGCGCGCCGGGCACCGTCCATCAGGGTGTTGGTATCGGTAATGCGTTTTTCACGCAGCTTCTGATACTCACGCATGCCGCTGGCAAAAATACGTTCCATCGGGCCTGAATTGCGGGCGTTTTTGGCCGCCGCAGAAAACAGGTCGTTCAGGCTGGTGCCCGACCAGAATTCGCGTTCGAACAGGTCGTTCAGTGATTTGACCCGGTGCAAGGCAAACAGCTTGCGAAAAATGGCGGCCCAGCTTGATACCGAGATCAGCACCAGCAAGAGCATCACCAGTTGCACCACCAGGCTGGCGTTGAGGACCAGGTGGAGAATCGACAGGTCTTGGTTCATTTCAGTATTTCCAGAAGGTCTGCCGGCATGCGCGCCGGCTTGTAGTTCAGTGCATCGACCCAGCCGATGCGAATGCTGGCTTCACACAGCAGGATGCTGTCAGAGCCCGCTTGCAGCCGTGCCTGCTGCACCATGGTCAGTGAAGCGCGGCCAAGCTCCCGTGGCCGGGCCGTCACCAACAGTTCATCATCGAGCCGGGCCACGCGGTGATAGCGCAGACTGGCCTCACTGACGACGAACATGCCACCGCTGCGCTGACGCAGGGCTTGTTGTTCGAGCCCGAGCGAGCGCAGCCACTCGGTGCGCGCGCGCTCAAAAAACTTCAGGTAGTTGGCGTAGAAGACAATGCCGCCGGCGTCGGTGTCTTCCCAGTAGATCCGCACCGGCCAGCAAAATTCGGTCTTGTCTGGTGTTGCCTGGTTCATGCGCGACCAACCTGGTTCATTGGTGTGGCTGCAGCCGGTCGGCACCCACCTCAGCCGCACGCAAGCGTGTCGCCAGCTCATTGAGTACCGCGTTGACATACTTGTGGCCATCGGTACCGCCGAACTCCTTGGCCAGCTCAATGCATTCGTTGAGGACGACGCGCCAGGGTACATCCAGGCAATGTTGCAGTTCGAAAGCGCCAATCCAGAGAACACCGTGTTCTATCGGTGAAATTTCATCCAGCTTGCGGTCCAGCAGGGGCACGATCAAGGCGTCGAGCGCTGCCATTTCCTTGCTGCAACCGTTGAGCAGCAGGGTAAAGTGCGCCGCATCGGATTTTGAAAAACCAGCGAGCTCGCGCGTGAAAGCGTCAATCTCGCTGACATCGTTTTTGCCGACCAGCTTCTGGTAAAGGCCTTGCAGCGCAAATTCACGGGCGCGCGTGCGCTCGGACTTGGCCTTGGCCTTGCGCACACCGGTCGCGGTCAGCCCGGTCTTGCTCTGGCGCGGCGGACGTTTGGACGCAGTGGTGCTTTGCGGGTCGGTCATCAAATTTCTTCCAGCAGGTTGGCCATTTCGACGGCGACACGGGCGGCGTCGCGTCCCTTTTCGGTTTGTCTGGCCAGTGCCTGCTCCAGGTTCTCGGTGGTCAGGATCGCATTGGCGATCGGCAACTGGTAATCGAGCGCGACCCGGCTGACGCCAGCGCCCGACTCGTTTGCGACCAGCTCAAAGTGATAGGTTTCACCACGGATGATGCAGCCCAGCGCCACCAGCGCGTCGTACTTCAATTTCTCGGCCATGGCCATCAAGGCCACCGGTACTTCCAGCGCACCAGGCACTTGCACCAGGTCGATGTTTTTTTCCGCCACGCCAAGGGCCAGCAGTTCGGCCTTGCAGGCATGCGCCAGTTCGTTGGTGATGGCCTCGTTGAAGCGCGCCTGTACCATGCCAATCGTCAATTTCCTGCCGCTCAAGCGGCTGTCGGTGGAAGCCGGGCTTCCTTTGTCTGCACCAAACATGGTCTCGTTCCTAATCAGTTGGGGACAGAGCTGGCTCGCTTTGCGTAGCTGCGGACTGTCCCGCAAAGTTATCTACTTTGTAATGTAGCCGACGATTTCCAAACCATAGCCGGTCATGCTGGGCATGCGTCTTGGGTTGCCCATCAGCTTCATCTTGTGAACGCCGCATTCGCGCAGAATCTGCGCGCCGATGCCGTAGCTGCGCAGGTCCAGGCGCTCGCGCTCCGGGCCGTGGCTCGATTTGGCGGTTCCTTCAAACTGCGACAACAGCTGCTCGGCACTTTCGCCGCAATTGAGCAGTACCACCACACCCCGACCCTCGGCCGAGATGCGCGCCAGGCTCGCATCCAGACTCCAGGAGTGCATGGCGCGCCCCACTTCCAGGGCGTCCAGCACCGACATTGGCTCGTGCACGCGAGCGGCCACCGCTTCAGTCGGGCTCCATTGCCCCTTGACCAGCGCCAGATGAACGCCCTGCGTAATCTTGTCCTTGAAGGCGTGTGCGGTGAATTCACCGAAAGCGGTGCTGAGGGCGCGCGAACCGACCTTGCTGACCAGCGATTCAACCCGGCTGCGGTGTTCAATCAGATCGGCGATGGTGCCAATCTTCAGACCGTGCTGCGCGGCAAAAAGTTGCAGGTCGGGCAGCCGCGCCATGGTGCCGTCGTCCTTCATGATCTCGCAAATCACCGCGGACGGGCTGCATCCGGCCATCACTGCCAGATCGCAACCCGCTTCGGTGTGGCCAGCGCGCATCAGGACGCCGCCCTCAACCGCTTGCAAGGGGAAGATGTGACCCGGTTGAACAAGATCTGCTGGCTTGGCATTTCTGGCAACCGCCGCCTGCACTGTGCGTGCGCGGTCGGCAGCAGAGATGCCGGTCGTGACACCCTCGGCCGCCTCAATCGAAGCTGTGAAGGCGGTCGCTTTCTTGTCGCCATTGCGCAGGGTCATGGGCGGCAGTTCGAGACGCTCGCAGTGTTCGCGGCTCAGGGTCAGGCAAATCAGGCCGCGTCCAAAGCGCGCCATGAAGTTGATCGCGTCCGGCGTGACGTGGTCGGCTGCCAGCAGCAGATCGCCCTCGTTTTCGCGGTCTTCTTCATCGACCAGAATGACCATGCGTCCGGCGCGCAGGTCGGCCACAATATCTTCAACGGGGGAAATGGCAACAGGAGAGAGGGCGCTCATGCAGGGATCTTTCAGGAAGCACGGTGGGAGGAGGGAGCGGCCTCTGGCTGGAGCATGCGCTCCACGTAGCGGGCAATCAAATCGATTTCCAGATTCACTGCGGAGTCGACGCCCAGGCTGCCCAGCGCCGTGTTCTGCACCGTGTGTGGAATCAGGTTGATATGGATCTCGCAGCCGCTCTCAAGGTCGGTGACGCGGTTGACTGTCAGACTGACGCCATTGACCGTGATCGAACCCTTGTAAGCCAGGTATTTGGCCAGGCTGGCAGGTGCGAGCAGGTGCAGTTCCCAGCTTTCGCCCAACTGCGCGAAATGACTGACCCGGCCAATGCCGTCGACATGGCCTGAGACCAGGTGGCCACCAAGCCGGTCGTTGGCACGCAGTGCCTTCTCCAGGTTGATCGGTCCGGTCTGGTCCAGTCCGGCGGTCTTGCTGAGCGACTCGGCCGAGATGTCGATGCCGAACTCCGCGCCGGCCGCGTTGAGCTTGGTGACCGTCATGCAGGCACCGTTGAGGGCAATGCTGTCGCCCAAGACCACATCGTCAAGGTAGCTGGCCGGGCAGGCGATCGTGAGTTGCTTGCCGTGGCTTTGAGAATTGCCAAACGATTGAACGCTGACGATGCGTCCGACGCCGGTGATGATTCCAGTAAACATGCTGCTATTTTCGCAGGGAAAGAGTCCCCCGGCCGGCCAAGGCGCGAAACTTGTCGATCAGAACCGGTCCCGCCCCGCAATTCGAGCCACGATGCGCAGGTCCGGGCCTATCCTGTCGCTGCTGATGAACTCCAGGGCCAGGGCCTCGGACAGGGCCGCCAGGGGACCGAAACTGGCCATATCCCGACCCCTGCCTATCATCTTTGGGGCCAGGTAAAGCACGATCTCGTCGACCAGACCAGCAGCCAGCAGGGCGCCGTTCAGCGTGGCACCGGCTTCCACGTGCAATTCATTGATTTCGTGGTCAGCCAGGTCGCGCAGCATCGCTGCCAGATCGACTCTCTGATCGGTCCCGGGCAGGTGGCACACCCTGGCGCCCAGTGCTTCCAGAGCAGCGCGCCTGCCGGCGTGCTGGCTGGCGGTGTAAATGTGGCAGTCCCGCTGGACCTTGAAAAGCTTGGCGCCCAGCGGGGTTTCCAGCCGGTTATCCAGCAACACCAGCTGCGGCTGGCGCTCGGTTGGCACGAGCCTCACGTCGAGTTGCGGGTCGTCCGCCAGAACCGTGCCGATCCCCGTCAGCACCGCACAGGCGCGAGCCCGCCAGGCATGGCCATCGGTGCGGGCCTCCTCGGAGGTCAGCCACTGGCTGGCGCCGTTCTCCAGCGCTGTTTTGCCATCCAGCGAGGCCGCCAGTTTCAGGCGCACCCAGGGCGTGCGGCGCAGCATGCGGCTGAAAAAGCCGATATTGAGTTCGCGCGACTGGGCGGCGCCGGGGCCCACTTCGACGCTGATGCCGGCTGCGCGCAAGCGGGCAAAGCCTTGCCCGCCGACCAGCGGATTGGGGTCAAGCAGTGAGGCCACCACTTTCTTGATACCGGCGGCAATCAGTGCATCGCAACAAGGCCCGCTGCGTCCCTGGTGCGAGCAGGGCTCCAGCGTGACGTAGGCGGTGGCGCCGATCAGACTGTGACCCTGCGCCTGCGCAGCACGCAGCGCCATGATCTCGGCGTGCGGTCCGCCGACGCGCTGGGTGAATCCTTGCCCGAGCAACTGACCCTCGGCACTGGTGAGGACGCAGCCGACGTGCGGGTTGGGTGAACTCAGCAGCAGGCTTTGTTGTGCCAGGCTCAGGGCGAGGGCGATGAAGTCTTGCATGGGCCGTGCAGTTTACCGCCTGGCGGCCAGACGCCACCGTTGGTCGGTTTGTTGCACGGTTCGGCGCCGACTTGCGCTAATCTGCCAGCCATGAAATTTCGTCCCTTTTCCCTTGGCCAGACGCGCGGATTCACCATGATCGAGTTGCTGGTCGTCGTCGCCATTGCGGCCATCCTGGCGACGATTGGCATTCCGGCGCTGCAGGGGACGCTGCGCGACTTTCGCCAGAAATCGGCACTTTCGCTGCTCGTGAGTGACCTCAATCAGGCGCGCGGGGAGGCGATCAAGCGCAACAGCCGGGTCCTGCTGTGTGTGCGCGATGCCGCCGGCACCGGTTGTGCGGGAAGTACCAACTGGCTCGCTGGCTGGGTGGTTTGTACAACCGATGCGGTCACGAGTACCGCTTGCGATGCCGCCAGCAGCCCAAACCCCTTCATCGTGCGTCCGGCACTGGACGCGTCCCTGACTCTGACCGTCACGGATGCGGCGTCGGTGGCGCTTTCGAATATCCGTTTCAACGCCAACAGCAGTCAGGGCGCCGGCATTTCTGCGGCGACGTTTACGCTGGGTGGAACCTGGTCGGGTGCAGTGGCGAACACCGTGACCGTGGCCGTCACCGGCAATATTTCCAGGCATTAGGTGGCACACATGAGGCAAACCCATTTGAAGCGATACAGGTCTTGCCGGCTCGAGGGCGGGTTTTCGATGATCGAAGTCCTGGTCACCTTGTTGATCATTTCGCTGGCGCTGCTGGGAACCGCAGGCTTGCAGGCTTAGTCCATGCGGCTGAACCAGGGCGGGCAGTTCCGCTCGCTGGCCGTTTTTCTGGCGGCGGATCTGGCCGAACGGATGGAGGCCAACCGGGCCAGCGCGCTGGCTGGCGGCTATGTGGTGTCGAGCACGCTGGGCGCTGATTTTCTGGCGGCTGGGGCTGCCGTTAGCACGGCCTGCGTTACGGCGGCCTGCAGCGCAGCTGCACTGGCCGCTTACGACCTTTCTCAATGGCAAAGCGCTGTTGCCGCGACGCTGCCGCAGAGTTCCTGGTCGGTTGCGCAGGCGCTGAGCGGCAGCCAGAGTACCTATACCGTCACCCTCAACTGGGTTGACCGCAAGACCAACGCCGACAGCGCTGCGGTAGACGCCAACTCTTCGTTCGGCAGCAATGCC
>CAITZZ010000273.1 GCA_903897005.1 uncultured beta proteobacterium
CACTTCGGTGAGCGCTGTGCCGGAACCAGAAACCTACGCCATGCTGCTCAGCGGTATGTGTCTGCTGGGCTTTACTGCACGGCGTCGCCTGCAGAAGGCAAAACAAATCTAAGAATGTCACACAGCTTGGTCATCTTGTTATCGTTCGCACAAAACAATAATTAGTTTCACAGCCCGATTCTTGCGGTATGGCGATAGAAAGCGCCAGCGGCAGGTCTCGGGCCTGTGTTTTGAACGCCGTGTTGCTACTTCAAGCCAAACGGATCGCTCATCTTGCCGTCGCCAATCAGCTGTCCCATCTTGAAGATGCCGCTGACGCGCAAGGCCGGCTCGCCATCGGCGCTGACCAGGCCCTGACCGAACAGCAGGTTGCGTGTGGTGCGCAGCACACTCGCTTCGCCCTGCACCCACGAGCCCAACGGCGCCGCACCCATGTAGTCGATTTGCAGGCTGATGGTCGGCAGAAAGCGCCGCTCAATGTCCTGCTGGTACATGGCCGCGCAGGGAATCAGCATGTCGGCAAAAGTGGCAAGCATGCCGCCATGGCACATCTGCAGCGGATTGGTATGGCGCTGCTCAACCCGAAAACCCAGCAGCAGGCGCTCTCCGGTCCATTTGGCATAGAGGGGACCGTTGTGAGAAACAAACTGGCCACCGACCTTGATGGAACGGAAACCTTCCGGAATCGGGTCGGCGACATCGCTGGCAATGTCGTCGAACGGGGTAGAGGAATGTGTCATGCGGCCGATTGTCGCGCCTGGGGTGCCGGCCGGCGCAGGAACCAGCCAAAGGCCAGTGCCTGCAGCACCAGCAGCACACTGAAGGTGATCCGAAACGCCTGCGTCCGGGCAACGCCACCCAGCGTCAGGCCGTCAACCAGCGCGCCAATGCCCCATTGCAGGCCGAAGGCGCCGACAAAGACCATCAGATTGAGCGCCGTGTTGACGCGCCCCGACAGTTCCACCGGAAATTCCGCACTGAGTTGCGAATAGGCGACATTGCTCAGACTGAAGGACAGACCAAGCATCGGCCACAACCAGGCCGGGCGCGCCAGATCCGCAATGATGGCCGCCTCCACCAAAAGACCGATGCCAATGCCGAGCGTCAGCAGCGTCATCGGCGCGACGCCGTTGCGCGCGAGCCATCGGGAACAGGTCGCCACAAAGACAAAGCCGCTGAGCATCGCCAACCCGAGCAGGAACAGCACGCCCGCCGCGTCGGCGCGCGCAGCACCATTGACCTCCATCAGCCAGGGCACAGCCCACAAGCCCTGAACCGCCATAAAGCCGCCGCTGCTCAGGCAACCCTGCGGCGCAAAGCGCCAGAACACCCGCTTGCCGAAGATGCCAAGCAGTGTGCGAACCTGCTGGCCCAGTGGCTCGCTGTGCGCCAGTGCGGTTCGGTCCGGCACCGTCATCAGAAAGCCTGCGCTGGCTACCAGCAGCGCGGCAAACAGGTAGAACATGCCGCGCCAGCCCAGCAGCGGCAGCGCGGCCTCCACCGGCACGCTGGCCGAGAGCGCACCCAGGCCACCGGCCACCATGATGGTCGCCGTCAGCGACGGCAGACGCTCCACCGGAAACCATTGGCTAAAGGCCTTGAAGCTGGCCATCAGGCAGGACGAAACACCCAGCCCGATGAGGGCTCGCCCCAGCACCAGCGTCGTCAGCGTCTGGCCAGCGCCAAACAGTGCGCAACCGGCAGCGGCCAGCAGCAGCAGTGCCGCCTCTACGCGGCGCGGCCCGAAGCGGTCCAGCAGCAAGCCCAGCGGCAACTGAAAAAGACCGAAAGCCAGAAAGTAGGCAGATGTCAGCAGCCCCATGTCCGCACTTGTGATGCCCAGATCGCGAATCAACTCCGGTGCAATCACCGCATTGACGCTGCGCAGGCCGTAAGACAGGAAATAGCCTGCTGCATAGGCCGGAACAAGGCGGCGCCAGAGATGAAGGTAGGATTGCATGGCCGCCATTGTCACGGATACCCGCTCGCCAGCCTTGCGCCGGATGCGACAATAAATCCAACCGAGACAACAGGCATGGCAGACGCACAGACACTAAAGATCAGCAGCAGCGACGGGCATCGCTTCGACGCCACGCTTTATCCGACCGACGACCCGGGGGCACCGGTGCTGCTGTTCCAGGCGGCGCTGGGAACGCCGGCGCGCGTCTATGGTCGCCTGGGCCGCGAGATGGTCAAACATGGGGTGCAGCTCTGTGCACCCGACTGGCGCGGTATTGGCAGCAGTTCGGTGCAGGCCAGTCGGGCCAGCGACTTTGGCTACCGTCATCTGATCGAGCTGGATTTACCCGCGCTGATCGAAGCGCTGCGGCAACGCCTGCCGCAGGCCCCGATCTGGCTCGGCGGTCACAGTCTGGGCGGGCAGCTTTCCTTGCTGCGAGCGGCAGCCCATCCCGAAGGCATTGCCGGTGTCGCGCTGATTGCCAGCGGCAGCGTGCATCTGCCCTGCTTTTCCAGCAAGCTGCGTCTGGCCATTCGCTCGCTGGTCATGATGTCACGGGTGCTTTGCCCGCTGCTGGGCTATTTTCCGGGCTCCAGAGTGCGCTTTGGCGGCCGTGAAGCGGCCGGCCTGATGCATGACTGGAGCCACCTGGCCATGACCGGAAACTACCTGATCAAGGGCTCAAAAATCGATTACGAAAAGGCGCTGCGCTCGCTGCAAATCCCCGTGCTGGCGCTGACCTTCTCTGGCGACCGCTGGTCACCGGAGCTCGCTGCCAAAGCCCTGATGGCCAAGCTGCCCAAGAAGACTACGCTGCACTGGCACTGGAGCCCGGCCGAGACCGAGGGTCAACTGGTTGACCATTATTCGTGGATCAAGCAGCCACAGCTGGTGGCGCCAGCGGTGACACGGCACATCCGGCAACAGCGCTAGCGCGCCGCTGCCTACTCTCTACTGCTTGACAGCCTGCGCCAGCGCGGCCCAGGCCTTGAGCGTCATGGCATGCGTGAAGCCAGCGCCCGCCACCGGATGCGATGCCAGCTTGACAACGACCATCTCGGCTGCCGGGTTCACATGGATCATCTGGCCATGGATGCCCGATGCCTCATAGGCGCCATCCGCGTTGTGCAGCATCCACCACTGATTGCGATAGCTGTAGCCGGCTCTGAAGGGCATGCCCCCAGCCTTGAATTTTTCCGGATCGCCGCCTTTGACAAAGGTGTCATCGAGCACGGCTTTGTCAAAGATGCGCTGGCCATTGAACTCGCCACCGCGACGCAGCATCTCGCCAACACGCGCCAGGTCGCGCGCTGTCGCATTCAGGCCGGCACCCTGCAAGGGCGTGCCAACCGAATCCACCATCACGTAGGCGTCTTCCTCCATACCGAGCTTTTGCCAGATGTTGTCGCTCATCAGCTCGGCCCAGTGCTTGCTGGTAGCGCGGGTGACGATCCAGCCCAGCACTTCCGAATGCACAGTGCGGTAAACAAAGCCGGCGCCATGCTCGCCTTCCTTCTGCAGCGTCTTCAGGAAGTCATAGACATTGGTCTTACCCTGATAGCCCGGTGGACGCGGCAGCATGCCACTGGCCCAGCTGTAGCCAAAGATCTCGGTCGTCGGGTCGGTGTACACCTCGCGAAAGCGCACGGCACCGGTCATGTCCATGACGTCGCGCACTTTCATGTCGCCCCAGGCACTGCCAGCAAGTTCGGGAACGTACTTGGTGACCAGCGCGCCAGGGTCAATCTTGCCCTCATGCGCCAGTTGCGCAGCCATCAGCCCGGTGAAAGACTTGGTCACCGACATCAACAGGTGCGGTGTCGAGGGCTTCATCGGACTTTCGTAGCGCTCGTAAACAATGCGCCCTTTGTGCAGCACCACGATGGCATCGCTGTAACTGCTCTTGAACCAGTCGTCGATGCTGGTCTTGTTGCCCTTGTCGTCGTCGAAGCTGAAGCTGCCAATCGGTTTGAGGGCCAGCGGCAGGCTGGAGACCGGTGCGCTGCCATGACGGATATTGCGTGTTGGATGCAGTTCGCGCACATGCTGCAAAGCCCAGCGCATCTGCGGGTACTTGTAGGAGTTGCTCAAATCAACGCGCTGGGCGTCCGCTGGCGGAAAGGTGCTCATCAGGCCGAGTTTGTCCAGCGCCACCGATTCGGGTGGTGGCAGCGTCTGCGCCAGCGCAGCCTGCGCGAAGCAGACAGCGGCGGTGACGGCAACAATGTGACGTAGAGGGTGCATGGTGTTCCTTGGTGAATCGGGGGCCGTCCCCGCGAGCAGCCCATTGTTCCTGACTCCAAGCTCACAGGCCAATAGGGAAAAACCTTCACTGTGTCGCCTTTGCGACGATACAAAAAAGCAGTGCGCGCCAGCAGGCTTGCCGGCAATCGTTTAGAGTGCCTACCGATGAAGACACTGCACACACCGCGCCAGGTTGAACGCCTGATCGCAGGGCAAGCCACCTCGGACGGCGCCGGGGTCAAGCTGACGCGCGTACTGACGCAGGACCTGCAGCGCCGGCTCGACCCGTTCCTGATGCTCGACGCCTTTGGCAGTGACAACCCGGACGATTACATCGCCGGCTTTCCGGATCATCCGCACCGCGGCTTTGAAACCGTGACCTACATGATCGCCGGGCGCATGCGGCACCGTGACAGCGCCGGCCATGAAGGCCTGCTGGAAGGCGGCGGCGTTCAGTGGATGACGGCCGGGCGCGGCGTCATCCATTCCGAGATTCCGCAACAGAGCGACGGCGTGATGGAAGGCTTTCAGCTCTGGCTCAATCTGCCGGCTCGTGACAAGATGAGCCCACCCTGGTACCGCGACTTCAAGGCACAGGAGTTGCCGCGCTTCGTCACGGCGCAGGGCGTCACGGTGATCGTGATTGCCGGCCAGAGTCAGGGCGTCAGTGGCGCTGTCACACGCGCTGCCAGCGCGCCGCTCTTTCTGGACCTGCACCTGCCGGCCGGTTCCCTCTTCGAGCAAGCCCTGCCGCTGGAGCACAACGCTTTTGTCTATGTCTACCGCGGTGAGGTGCGCATTGCCGGGCAAACCGTGCCAGCGCAGCGCATGGCGCTGATGGCCAATGAGGGCGCAGCCGATGGCGTGCTGATCGAGGCCAGCACAGACGCCCGCGTCCTGCTGCTGGCAGGCCAGCCGCTGAAGGAGGCGATTGCCCAGTACGGCCCTTTTGTCATGAACACACAGCAGGAAATTCACCAGGCGATCAGTGATTTTCGCAACGGTACGCTCGGTGAGTGAGCGCTGATGCCATGACAGC
>CAITZZ010000274.1 GCA_903897005.1 uncultured beta proteobacterium
CAGGTGGCGGAAGAAAAAATCGTGGCCGATGGCTTTGCGGTCAAACGCTTTGCGGTGATGTACAACGATTTTGTGCTGGTCGGTCCGCAAACGGACCCGGCAACTGTTCGCGGCAAGGATGCGGTGGAGGCGCTCAAAAAACTGGCTGCGGCCAATGCCGGCTTCATCTCGCGTGGCGACAAGAGCGGCACCCACGCCGCCGAACTGCGCTTCTGGAAAGCTGCCGGCCTGGCAGAGGCCAAGGGCAGCGGCTACAAGGAATGTGGCTGCGGCATGGGTCCGGCGCTGAACATGGCGTCCGCCACCGGCGCCTATGTGCTGACCGACCGGGGTACCTGGCTCAGCTTCAAGAACCGGGGCGACCTGACGGTTCTGGTGGAAGGCGACAGCAAGTTGTTTAACCAATACGGCGTGATGCTGGTCAACCCCGTCAAGCACCCGCACGTCAAGGCTGCGGAAGGCCAGAAGTTTGTCGATTGGGTGGTGTCCGCACCGGGTCAGGCGGTGATTGCCAGCTACAAGATTGGCGGCGAGCAGCTGTTTTTTCCGAACGCGGCATCCACCGCAAAATGAGGGATCGCTAGACGTAGCGTCTCAGAAGAAGTCGACCTCGTGGGATTCTGCGGCGGCTTCCTGCAGTTCACCGCTGGCCACCAGCTCGGGGTAGCTGCAAACCTGGTTGCGTCCATGGCCCTTGGCGTAATAGACGGCCTTGTCGGCCCGGTCGAAAGCGGCGCCTGGCGTGTCGTCGGGCATCAGCGGCGCGTAGCCGACACTCACCGTGATGCGCCCGGCCTGTGCGAATTCGCGTGCTTCGACGCAGGTCCGAAAACGCTGCAGCGCGCCCAGCGCGTCGGGCGCCGTGGCACACCGCATCAGGACCACAAACTCTTCGCCGCCAAAACGGTACAACTGGTCCGAAAAGCGGAAGCTTGAACGCATTAGCCGGGCGATGAGCACCAGCACTTCGTCACCAATCAGGTGCCCATGGCTGTCATTGATCCTTTTGAAATGGTCAATGTCGAGCACCGCAAGCCAATAGGAACCGCCGTGCGCCGAACGGCGGTCCGGCAGGGTGAGCTTTTGGCGCTGCGAATCATGCAGCGTGGCCGCGATGAATGCGCCATCAAACGTCTTGCGATTGAGCAGTTCGGTCAGCGCATCTTTTTCGCCATAGTCCAGCAGTCCCTGAAGGTTGCGGTAAATCCGGAGCACGCTGACAACCAGCGCCACGCTGCCGGCGTCCAGTCGGTTGGTAGTTTGAATCTCCAGCACGGCCGGTGTCTTGCTGCGCGGGTCGGTCGGGAACAGCGTGATGCACGGCATGCTGCCCTGGTATTGAATCTCGCCACTCACGGCACAGGTTTGCCGGTCGGGGTAGTCGCTGGCGCGAGGCAGGGTGTTGAAGTTGACCCATACGCGGTCACGCGTCGGCTCGACTTGACCGGCCAGCAGGCAGGCACCGGTGAGCCAGCGCTGGTCCCCGTCTTCTCCGGCCAGCGCCAGCACGCGAATAGCCTCGACCGGGGTTGATACGAAGGTGCGCAGCAGCGTGACCAACGTGAAGTCCAGCGCCTCACGGTCACGCAAACTGCTGAGCTCTGCAAGGGCTTCTACGATATCGTTCATGGTAAGGCCAGTCTAGCGGTATTGAATGAGGTGTTGAATGCGGCCATGGATCTTGACTGCGATCAATCATCGCAGGGTCACTGTGCCGTTCTTGCGGCCTTCCACCATTTTTTTGGAGAAATCCATGAAAGCATTCCAGGACTATTACCCTGACAACGTGGCGCAATGTTACGGCTGTGGGTCCAACAACCCGCACGGGCACCGCCGCCGCAGCGATGTACCGTGCCGATTGACGGCGCGCTGGAGTTGCGTGGCCGCGTGAAGGAAATCAGGGGTCGCAAGGTGATTGTGGAGACCACGGTGTTTGCACAGGGCATAGCCACGGCGCGCGGCGAAGTGGTTGCAGTGCAGATGCCGGAGAGTTTTGGAGCCAAGTAATCCCACGGGGCAACCGGCGCATTGGGTATTGCCCCCCCCGCCTGGCTCCTGGCGTTTAGTTGCGCCTGCGCCGGTACAGCGTGTTGCGGCTGATGCCCAGCGCGCGCGCTGCCTCGGACAAATTGCCTTCGCATTCGGCCACTGTGCGCTCAATGGTCTGGCGCGACAGGGTGCGTAAATCCGAGGGTGCTTCCACGGCGATTTCGTGGCCTCCCGGGCGTGGAGCAGTGGTGTGTGGTTTCAGCGCCCGCAGCAAGTCGTCGGGCAAGTGCTCCCAGCTGATCACATCGTCATCCGTCTCGACCAGCGCACAGGCGGTGCGCAGGGCGTTGAACAACTGGCGCACGTTGCCCGGCCAGCGGTAGCCCTGCATGGCTTTCATCACATCGGGCGACACTGACATCGCACGCTCGGGCATCAGGCTTTGCAGTTCGCGCTGCAACAACTGGTTCAGGTCGGTGCGCTCGCGCAGCGGCGGTAGGCGCAGCGTCAGGCCGTTGAGGCGGTAGTAGAGGTCTTCGCGAAAGCGCCCGGCTTGCATCTCAGAAGGCAGGTCGCGGTGGGTGGCGCACACCAGGCAGAAGTCCACCGCCACCGGCTTGCCGCCGCCCAGCGGCACCACCACGCGCTCCTGCAGCACCCGCAGCAGCCGCGCCTGCAGTGGCAGGGGCATGTCGCCAATCTCGTCCAGAAACAGCGTGCCGCCGTGCGCCTCGCGAATGCGCCCGGGCGCTCCTTCGCGCCGCGCACCCGTGAACGCACCGCCCTGGTAGCCAAATAGCTCGGCCTCTATCAGGTTCTCGGGCAGGGCGGCACAGTTCACTGCGACAAAGGGCTGCTCGCCGCGTGGGCCGCTGCGGTGGGCGGCTCGGGCAAATACCTCCTTGCCGACGCCGGACTCACCCTGCAACAAAATGGCAATCGGCTTGCCCATCAGCTTGCGGGCGCGGGCTATTGCCGCCTTAAAAACCGCATCTCCGGTGTCCAGCACCGACAACGCATCGGCTGGTTGCACAGGGGCGACTGCTTCGCGAATGTCGGTGACTGGTCCGTGGCGCGTCACATAAGGCAGGCGACCGGCTTCCACACGTACCCACACCGCGTGCCCCGTACGGGTGTGGATGACGTGCGGCGTGGAAGATGTGCGTTGTCCCCAGTCCATCAACTGGCTCAGGGATTCGGCCAGCACGGCGTCTACCCGCGTGTGCGTGAGGCGCTGCCAGTCCAGATCGAGCAATTCCAGCGCCGCCGCGTTGGCCCCGGCCAATTGACCATCTTCGGTGATGGCCAGCAGGCCTTCAGCCACGGTACCTATGCCTTCGGGCTGGATGTGAAAGCGCAGGCGCAGGCCGCTCCACTGGCGCGGGTCGTGACGGGTGTCAAACAGGCGGTGTTCGATCATGCGCGCGGCTGAGCGCACCAGCCCCAGTGTGTGGCGGTGGTAGCCGCGGTGGTCGCCCGACACATCGAGCGCGCCCAGAATGCGGCCTTTGGGGTCGTGGATGGGCACGGCCGCGCAGGTCAGAAAGCCGTTGCGTTCCAGGTAGTGTTCTTCGGCGTGCACCACTACGGCACGCGCGTCGGCCAGCGCCGTGCCAATGGCGTTGGTGCCCCGAAACTGCTCCTGCCAGATGGCGCCCAGGCGCAGCGCCACGCGCTCGGCACGGCCAACGAACTGCGGGTCGCCCAGGGTGTGCAGCAGCATGCCGTCCGCACCGGCCAGGATGCTCATGCTGTCGGTGTCGCGGGTCTGTTCGTGCAGGAATTCCATGACCGGCCGCGCGTGCGCCACCAGTTCGCGCTGGCGCTCCAACTCGCGTGCGAGCTGCGCGCCCGACGCGTTGGGTGCACCGGGCATTCGTCCCATGGGCTGCAGGCCGGCCTGCCAGCTGCGTTCCCACGAGCGCGCCAAGTCGCCTTGGATCAGGTCGACTGGCAAGTGTCCGTTGCTGACCAGTTGGCGGCGAGCCTCTCGCAGGCGCGCGGGCGCCGAGCGGTCCTGTAGTGCGGGTGTGGTCATGGCCGTTGTCTCCTGTGGGGTAGCGGGACGGGTGCACCATCTCCTGCTGTGCGGCTACGGCGATAGCGGCACAAGGCGAATTGTGCGCCTGCGCTGGCTGCCGTTTCAACCGGATTGTGACGTCAACTGTTCCGTTTTGATACAGGGTGTGCCAGTAGCCTGCCCAGTTGGCACAGTCGCTTGGGGATTTCAGTTCGGTCAAAACCTGTATTGGGCCGATTTAGTCCGATTTCTGGTTAAACCGGTGCCCTGGCACAACCCGTGCAAACAGTGGCATGCGAAACCGCAGTGTCTTGAGGGCATGTGGGATCGAAATTCCAATTCAACCAGCAGGAGACAGACCATGATTTACGCAGCCCCCGGCGCAGCAGGCGCCAAGATTGCCTACAAAGCCCAGTACGACAACTTCATCGGTGGCAAGTTTGTTGCGCCGGTCAAAGGTCAATACTTTGACGTCATCACCCCCATCAGCGGCAAGGTCTACACGAAGGCCGCCCGCTCCACCGCTGAAGACGTCGAACTGGCACTGGACGCAGCGCATGCTGCTGCTGTCGCATGGGGCAAGACCGACGCCGCTACGCGCAGCAACATCTTGCTCAAGATTGCCGACCGCATTGAAGCCAACCTGGAGCTGCTGGCCTACGCCGAGACCGTGGACAACGGCAAGGCCATCCGCGAAACCCTGAATGCGGACATTCCTTTGACGGTGGACCACTTCCGCTACTTTGCAGGTTGTGTGCGCGCGCAAGAGGGCGCCCTGTCCAACATTGATGAGAACACCGTGGCGTACCACATCCAGGAACCCCTGGGCGTGGTCGGTCAGATCATTCCGTGGAACTTCCCCATCCTGATGGCTGCCTGGAAACTGGCCCCCGCCATTGGTGCGGGCAACTGCGTGGTCTTGAAGCCCGCAGAGTCCACCCCCATCAGC
>CAITZZ010000275.1 GCA_903897005.1 uncultured beta proteobacterium
CAAAATCGGCGATGGAAAAAATGTTTACACTTTGATCGACCACACCGGTTTACGCCAAGCCCCCCAAAACCACCATGACCCAAACCAGCAATACCGTGCGCTTTGTACTCGACGGCACCGTCGTCGAAGTCGGCAACCAGCACTTCAACACCACGGTGCTTGATTACCTGCGCGAACAACTGCACCGCACCGGCACCAAAGAGGGCTGCGCTGAGGGCGACTGCGGCGCCTGCGTGGTGCTGATCGGCGAGCTCAATACCGATGGCACGGCGATAGCCTACGCCAGCGTCAACAGCTGCCTGCAACTGCTGCCCACGCTGGACGGCAAGTCGGTCAAGACGGTGGAGAGTCTGCAGCGCGCCAACGGCGAGCTGCACCCGGTGCAACAGGCGATGGCGGAGAGTCATGGCACACAGTGCGGTTTTTGTACGCCTGGCATCGTCATGAGCCTGACCGGTTTGCTGCAAACCGTGTCTCATCCCACACGCACTCAAATCAACGACGCACTGAGCGGCAATCTGTGCCGCTGCACCGGCTACAAGCCGATCATCGATGCCACGCTCAAGGCCTGCGAAGCACCGGCTGATCAGCTCCGTCTCGACGACAAGGCCGACCTCAAGCTACTGCAACAGTTGCGCCAGGCCAGCGAGCAGGCCGCTGTGCTGCGATCAGATCAGGGCAAGACCTTCTTCGCTCCGACCAGTGTGGCTGCGCTGGCCGACTACCTGCTGCAGCACCCGCAGGCCACCCTGCTGGCCGGCAGTACCGAGATTGGCCTGCAGGTCAACAAGAATCTGGTTCATCCGCAAGACCTCGTCTACCTCGGCCATGTGAGCGAATTGCGTCAGATTGAAGACGGCGGCAAGCACTGGCGCATTGGCGCGCAGGTGTCCCTCACCGCCGTGCTGGAATTGGTCAGCGACGCCTACCCGGACTTTGCTGAAGTGCTGCGCCGCTTTGGCTCACCACCGATCCGCTCCACCGCCACGCTGGCCGGCAACGTTGCCAACGGCTCGCCGATCGGCGACAGCATGCCCTGTCTGCTGGCCCTGGGCGCCACGCTGCTGCTGCGCCGGGGCGAGGCCACACGCACACTGGATCTGAGCGAGTTCTATACCGGCCAGAAGAAGAATGCGCTGCAGGGCGGCGAATTCATCGAAGCCATCCAGCTGCCCAAACCCAGCCCCGGCAAGGTATTTCGCGCGCACAAGGTCAGCAAGCGTTTTGAGCAGGACATTTCAGCCACCTGCTGCGCCATGACGTACCAGCTGGTCGGCGGCAGGTTTACCCAGGTCCGGCTCGCCTACAACGGTCTGGCCCCCTCGCCGTGTCGCGCGCCCCAACTGGAAGCGCTGATCGAAGGTCGCACACCGGATGCCGTCAGCGCGTCCGAACTCGACCAGGCGATCACCGCTAGTTTCACAGCCCGCGACGGCCTGCGTGCGAGCTGGCAATACCGCTCGCTGCTGGCACGCAACCTGGTGCTGCAGTTTGTTGAAGAAGCCACCACCCCTGCCATGGAGACCGCCCAATGAACGCCTTGAACTCGCTCGATGAGCTGACCCGCGTGGCGGAGCTGGGACGCGAATTGCCCCACGAATCTGCCCTGCTGCACGTCACCGGCCAGGCCACCTACACCGACGACATCCCCGAACTGCGTGGCACGCTTTACGCCGCACTGGTGCTGTCACCGGTGGCACATGGGGAGCTGCTGGGCGAAGGCATTGACCGCGCTGCGCTGCTGGCCCAGAGCGATGTTGTCGCCGTTTTCACCGCCAGCGATATTCCGGGCGAAAACAACTGCGGCCCCATAGTTCATGACGATCCGTTTCTGGCCCATGGCAAAGTGCAGTTTCTCGGTCAGTCGGTGGCGGTGGTCGTAGCGCGCAGCATGCACAGCGCGCGCAAGGCGGCCAGGAGTGCCAAGGTCGCCGTCAAGGAGTTGCCCGCCATTCTGAGCATCGATGACGCGCTGGCACAGCAGAGCTTCGTCATGCCGTCCAAGGGCATCACACGCGGCGAGCCGGAGCAGAAAATTGCTGGCGCGCCGCACCGCGTCCAGGGACGCACCAGTTGCGGCCAGCAGGAACAGTTTTACCTGGAAGGCCAGATTGCCTACGCCGTGCCGCGCGAGGACGACCAGCTCACCCTGTTTGTTTCAACACAGCATCCGGACGGCAATCAGCGCGAGGCTGCCGCTGCGCTGAATCTCTCGGCCAACGATGTGGAAGTGATCTGCCGACGCATGGGTGGCGGCTTTGGCGGCAAGGAAGGCAACTCCAGCATCTTCTCGCAAAGTGCGGCACTGGCCGCCTTCAAGCTCAAGCGCCCAGTCAAGCTGCGCGTCAATCGCGACGACGACATGATGATCACCGGCAAGCGCCACGACTTTCGCATCGACTACGACTGCGGCTTCGATGACAGCGGTCGCATCCTGGGCATTGATGTGGTGCTGGCCTCGCGCTGCGGCTACAGCACCGACTACTCGGGCCCGGTGAACGACCGCGCCCTGCTGCACATCGACAACTGCTACTACCTGCCGCACCTCAAGATCATCAGCCACCGCTGCAAGACGAACATGCAAAGCGCCACCGCTTTTCGCGGCTTTGGCGGCCCACAGGGCATGTTTGGCATAGAGACCGTGATCGAGGAAATTGCGCACAAGCTCGGCAAGGACCCGCTGGAGATTCGCCGCGTCAACCTGTACCGCGACCCCGCGCTCTCAGGCGACGCCGGCTCCATGACCACGCAATACGGGCAGACCATTGAGGACTGGGTGGGCGACCAGGTGATTGAGCAGGTGGCCAGCCAGGCCGACTACCCGGCGCGGCGCGAAGCCGTTGCCAACTTCAATGCGCAAAGCAAGTACCGCAAGCGCGGTCTGGCACTGGTGCCGCTGAAGTTCGGCATCTCGTTTACCGCCACCATGCTCAATCAGGGCGGCGCGCTGGTCAACGTCTATCAGGACGGTTCCGTCAGCGTGAACCACGGCGGCACCGAAATGGGCCAGGGCCTGAACACCAAGATGGCGCAGGTGGCCGCCGACGGCCTGGGCATCCCTGTGAGTCTGGTGCGCGTCACGGGCACCGACACGCAAAAAGTGCCCAACGCCAGCGCCACAGCGGCTTCCAGCGGTGCCGACATCAATGGTGCGGCCATCAACAACGCCTGCGATCAACTGCGCGCGCGACTCAAGCCGGTGGCGGCGCGGTTGCTCGGTTGCGAAGCGGCGGCTGTCGAATTGAGCGCCGGTTATGCGCGCGTCACGTCAAGTGCAACGGCACCCGTGCCCTGGCAAACCGTGGTCAAACAGGCCTGGCTGGACCGCGTCAGCCTGAGCGTCACGGGCTTTTACATGACGCCCGACATCCAGTACGACTTCAATACGCTGCACGGCCGCGCTTTCTACTACTACTGCTACGGTGCGGCGGTGACGGAGGTCGAGATCGACACCCGCAGTGGCGAGTGGTGGCTCAGGGCGGCCGACATCGTGCACGACGTCGGGCAGAGCATCAACCCGGCCATCGACAAGGGCCAGATTGAGGGCGCCTATATTCAGGGCATGGGCTGGCTGACGATGGAAGAGTGCATCTGGGACAAGCAGGGGAAGCTGCTCACGCATGGCCCCAGCACCTACAAGATCCCGGTTGCCGGGGATGTTCCGGAACACTTCAAGGTCAGTCTGTTTGATGGCCGCAACGTCAAGCCGACGCCGCATCGCAGCAAAGCCACCGGCGAGCCACCGCTGATGAACGCGCTGTCGGTTTTCTTCGCCCTGCGCGACGCTGTCAGCGCCTCGGCGCAGCACCGCGCTCGCGTCGATCTGGTGGCGCCAGCGACGCCAGAGCGGATTCTGCTGGCCTGTGAACGGGCCAAGTCGCTGCTCAGGCCCTGATTGAGCGGACCAGAGCGCGCAAGTCGGCCTCGAATTGGGGGCGATTTGCCGGAGGGGGCATCCTGTCAGCCAACTCGCTCTTCGAATAAGTTGTGTGGAGTTCGTCGTAAGCCAGCGCATAGCGTGTGTGCGGCATGGGGTACCTGCGGCAAGTGCTGCCACTGCGCTCGACCGAATAGATCACCGTGCCGTCCGGTTCCTGTGCATACCTCAGACCGGTAGCCATGCCGTCCAGAACAAGACTGTTATCCGTGTTGAAATTGATGCTCATAAGTGCTCCGCTTAGTAAGGCCCGATTGATTTCGTCAATGGGCTCAGTTTGAGCGCTTTGGCAGCGGATTTGAATGGGTTTGGAGCACCCTTTTTGAGTGACTCTTGTACTAGCCCGATTGGCAGGTGAGCTAGTACACGACTACCAGACACCCTGGCAACGAACTTTCTGGGCGCCGTCTAGTCCTGGGGCTTGATCACCGGCCCGACAACACCTTCGAGGTTGGAAACGACGGCTTTGCGGTACTCGGAGACGTAAAACTCGACCGCCCGATCACGATCTTCTTCCGACCCGTTCTGCGACAGGAAATTGAAGGCGTTGTAGCGCCCGGCAGCGAACAAAATGGCAGCACTGGCTTCGCCGGCGCCAGCCTCTTCGGCCAGTTCATTGGCAAGATGGATAAAGCGGTCGACCAGTTTGAGAAATTCGGGAGGGTAGGGCATATCAAACGAGCGCCTGACCGAAACGTTCCAGCCGGGGCAGCCAAAGTCCCAGTATATCGAGCGACACGAGCACGCGTGCGGCTTTGCCTATGAGCAAGTGGCGCGGCACCAGACCGATGTAGCGCGGCGAGCTGAAGGTGACGATGTCGCCACGCTGCGGCTCGCCCAGCCGCAGCACGATGTGGTCCGAAACAACCCCAGCAGCATCATAAAGACCAGGAAACCCCGGTTCTGGCGAATCCAGTGCCTCATGCTGCGCTCAGGAGGAATGCAGCAGCGGCAGCCTGGATTCCAGCGGCACAAAGATCCAGAGCACCAGGTAAGCAATGAAGCCAAAGCCCATGCACATCATCACGGCGAACACGATGCGCCAGACCCAGGCTTCCATGCCGGTGGAATTCGCCAGCCCGCCGCAGACACCGCCCAACCAGCGGTCGGTGGCGGAGCGGCGCAGACCGTTGATACCCTGCAACACGGGCTCGTTCGGGTACGGTGTGTTCAGCAGCTTGTTTTTGGCACGCTGGAATTCGTCGGCACTGAGACTGGCGCGGTCACGTAGTTGTTCCAGTCGGGTCAGATCATCGGCAATAGACATAAAGTTCTCCAAATTTTGGCGTCTTTCCTTGACGCCTAAGTCGAACTCTAGTTCAGGTCGCGATTCCGGGCAAGTCCGGTGCGACGAAATGCAGAAAACGGCTACTGGAAAGCCAGATTCGCCGATTATGATCAGCAGCAACTCATGTAGACAGCCATCGCGTCGACCATCGTTTATCCCATGTCAAAACTCATATTCATTCTTGGCTCCTCCCTGGTGGCCGCGCTGTCAGTCTGGACCGCACCGTCTGCCATCGCACAGGAAGCCCCACCCGGCGCCGGCGACACCAGCACCCGGCCCGCCGGATCGCGTCTGGACCGCGTCGAGATCATCGGCAAGCAACCCTTCGACAACGACCTGCGCCGACGCGCCCAGGTTGCCAAACAGATCTACGGTCGCGAAGAAATAGACAAATACGGCGACACCAATGTCGCCGAGGTGCTCAAGCGGCTGCCCGGCGTCAGCATGCAGGGCAATGCGCCGCGCATGCGCGGCCTGGGTTCGGGCTACACGCTCATGCTGGTCAATGGCGATCCGGCGCCACCCGGTTTTGCGCTGGATCAACTCGACCCGGCACAGGTCGAGCGCATAGAGATCACCAAAGGAGCGACGGCAGACCAGAGCGCGCAAGCAGTCGCTGGCGCCATCAACATCATCCTCAAAGAAGCACCCAAGGTATCGCAGCGCGATCTGCGCGTGGGGTTGGGCTACAACGCGGAGCGACCCACGCTGTCGGGCACTTTCACTTTCGGAGAGAAATGGGATAGCAAATCGCTGTCCTTGCCCTTGTCGGTGTTTGAGTGGCGCGGCCTGGGACAGACCATCACCGACAGACAGCAAACCGGCACTGACGGTCAGCCTTCGCAGTCAATTCAGGCCAGCGACAACGCCTACTCAGGCCGCGGTTTCAATATGGGTCCGCGTCTGAGCTGGAAAATCAGCGATGACCAGAGCCTGACCTGGCAGAACTTCCTGCACTACGGGGAATGGAAAAGCCGAAACACCGTCGCCAGCCAGGTTATCAGCGGCTCGCCCAGCCTGGACGACAACAGCGACTCTCTGGGTAGCTGGCAAAGTGCGCGCAGCAATCTGCAGTGGGTGAACCACCTGAGCGCCGCCGCGCGTCTGGAGCTCAAGGGCGGACTGCAGGCATCCAAAGGCACGTTTGACACGCAAACCTTCCGTCTTGGCAATCCGCAGCGCCGCACCGTGGGCGACAGCGGCGAGGTCGGCCTGACCCAGGCCGGCAACTACACGCGTCTGCTCAACGATGTTCACAGCCTGACCACGGGCTGGGACCTGGAGTGGCGCCAGCGTGATGAAAAGCGCGACGTCACCGAGCTCGGCGTGCCGCAGTTGGTGGATTTTGAGGGTCAACCCTTCTCGGCCCGCATTGCGCGTCAGGCACTCTTTGTGCAGGACGAGTGGGAAATCACCAAGCAATGGTCCACCTACCTCGGGCTGCGCGGTGAGCGCATCCAGACCACCAGCCAGGGCCTTGCTGCGGCGGTGTCCAACACCAGCACGGTGGTCACGCCGATGTGGCATCTCAATTACAAGTTCGACCCGGCCGGGCGCGACATGGTGCGTGCCAGCATCACGCGCAGCTACAAAGCCGCAGGACTGGGTCAGCTGGTGGCACGTCCCTCGCTCAGTTCGCTGTTCACGGACACGAACCAGCCCAACACCGAACTCTCACCGGACCGCACGGGCAATGCCAATCTGTTACCGGAGCTGGCAACCGGTCTCGACATGGCTTATGAAAAATACCTTCCCAGCGGGGGCATCATCAGCGTCGGCTTCTTCTTCCGCGACGTCAAGAATCTGGTGCGCAGCGTCACCACGCTGCAAAGCGTAAGTTGGGCCACAGTGCCGCGCTGGGTTGCACAGCCAACCAATTTTTCACACGCACGCACCGGCGGTCTGGAACTTGAAATCAAGGGGCGTGCTGGCGAGCTGATGCCATCGCTGTTTGAAGCGCGTACGCCGCTGAACCTGCGCAGCAGCCTCAACCTCTACCAGTCCAGTGTCGATGCGCTGCCCGGCCCCAACAACCGGCTGGTCGGCCAGCAGCCCTGGTCCGGCAATGTGGGCTTTGATTACCGCTTCACCGCAATGCCCCTGAACACCGGCGCCACGCTGGCTTTCACGCCGGGCTATACCACGCAGCAGAGTGACACGCTGTCAGTCGAACAGTCGCGCAGTCGCAGCATCGACGTCTTTGCGCAGTGGTTCTTCAGTCGCACCGTGTCAGGGCGGATCTCTGCCAACAACCTGATGCCACTGGACAGCCAATCCCAGACCCTGGCGGCGGACGCATTCAGCAGCACCTTGAGTCGCGGTCGCAGCAGTTTCAATGCGAGCCTGGAGATCAAGCTGTAGCTGGTGGCGGCCAGCAGCCAGACGGCGATGCCTCTCGCTGACATCCTGCCAATCGCGGCCAACACGTAAAGGGCCATGATGGCCACCAAGCTGATCTCTTGATCCGCGCACGGATGACCTCCGCCACATCTTCCATTCCAAAATGCAAGCTCTATACTGGCGGGCATGCCAACCGTTCTCAGACTTTTGGGGTTCCGGTTTCATTTTTACTCTGATGAAGGCACGGAGCCGCCGCATATTCACGTCGATGCTGGTGATAGCGAATGCAAGTTCTGGCTGTCGCCCCAGCTTTGGCAAAAAATCGGGGCATGAGTGCAGTCGACATTCGCAGAGTCGAGCGCCTGGTTTTCGAACACCAAGCCTTTCTCCTGGAGAAGTATGATGATTTTCAATCCGAATGAACTTGAGTTTGTAGCCACGCGGGCTTGGGTGGTGAACCGTACTGTTTTCATGGAATTGACGGATGGCCGACAGATAGGTTTCCCGGCAGTCAGATTCAAACGCCTGGCGAATGCGACGGACGAACAATTGGCAGGAGTCACCTTGCGCATGAATGGTTCAGCCTTGCGATGGGAATCGTTGGACGAAGACATCACCGTCACAGGTGCCGCGCTTGGTAGATTTCAGGCACCATTGCCACAGGCGGCCTAAGTAGTTGTCGTCCCAACGAAATTTCAATCTGGATTGCGGCTTTCGCCGCAATGACAAGCAGAAGCTAAGCTCCCTCTCGCTTTAGCCCTCCAGCCCCCGCTTCAGCCGCCACTGCTTGACCAGCGCATAGATTGCTGGAATCACGGCCAGGGTCAGGATGGTCGAAGAGATCATGCCGCCCACCAGGGCGAAGGGCACCGAGAGCATGACGATCAGGGTTTCGGTGATGCGCCGGAAGTTAAGGTACAGCAACAGGAAGATGGTCAGCAGCGTCACTGGGATCACAACCTTCATCTTCTCAACAGCGCGCTCCATGTACTCGAACTGGCCGCTCCAGGTCACGTAATAACCACTCGGAAACGTCACCTGCGCCGCGACCGCCTTCTTGGCGTCCATCACATAGCCGCCGATGTCGCGCTCCCGGATGTCGACGTAGATGTAGGCCGAGAGCAGCGCGTTTTCGGTGCGAATGCCGGGCGCGCCTTTGGCCACGACAACCTTTGCCACTTGTCCTAGCGGGATCATGGCGCCGTCCATGATCGGGATCAGCACTTCGCGGGCAATTTGTTGCGGGTCGCCTCTGAGCTCACGCGGGTAGCGCACCGTCATCCCGTAGGGCCTGACTCTACTTCTTCTTCCTTCCCGACAACTTCGCGCGGATGCCTGCCGGGTTCTGGCGACTGTCGAGAACGCCCACTACAGTGGCCACGTTGTCTGCAACGCGGTAGTAGATCGAAAACGGAAAACGTCGCCCAGTTGTCCGGTGAAGTCCACCAACCGGCTTTGCGTGAATGCCTGCGTAAAGACCCAGTGAGTCGATGTCGGCATACAGACTGTCCAGGAAATACCAGCCCAAATCCAGTTGCTGAGAT
Source organism: uncultured beta proteobacterium (assembly GCA_903897005.1). Lineage (GTDB taxonomy): Bacteria > Pseudomonadota > Gammaproteobacteria > Burkholderiales > Burkholderiaceae_C > Rhodoferax. Next base: position 9,110 of record CAITZZ010000275.1, read on the forward strand.
TCGTAAAACTCAAATCCGTCGAGCAAGTCTTGTTCAGCACTTGCGCTCAGGGCAACCTTCATCAGTTGGGCCGGACCAGTTGTTCGGCGCGATGACGAATTCTTTCCTTAGCATCTTCCCATGGGGTGGCGACTTCTTCGCCAGAGTCCAGTGCGGCCACACGTTTGTTCAATTCCTCTTGGTGCCACGCCGGTATGACCGGCGTCTGCGTCTGATCACGGCATAGCGAATCCCACAGCGCCTCCATGGCCTGCAGACGTTCTGCCAAAGGCAAGGCAACGAGTTCGGCGGTTTGCATAGGGGTTCCAGTCGCAAGTGGTGATGAACAAATCAGCAAAATGTCATGGTAGCAAAATCTTCATGGACCTGAAGCGGAGCGGTGCTCGCAACGGAAAATTCCGTCACCCCTCCATCCCCCTCGTCAACCTCCACTGCTTGACCAGCGCATAGATCGCCGGAATCACGGCCAGCGTCAGCACCGTGCTGGAGATCATGCCGCCGACCATGGGGGCTGCGATGCGGCTCATGACTTCGGAGCCAGTGCCGGTGCCCCACAGGATGGGCAGCAGGCCGGCCATGATGGCGACGACGGTCATCATCTTGGGCCGCACACGCTCGACCGCGCCCTCCATCACGGCTTCATAAAGATCGGCCACACCGGGTTCACGGCCAGCAGCGCGGCATTTGGTTTTGATTGCTTCCCAGGCGTGATCGAGATAGATCAGCATGATGACGCCGGTCTCGGCCGCCACGCCGGCCAGGGCAATGAAGCCGACCGCTACCGCCACCGAAAGGTTGTAACCCAGCAGCCACATCAGCCAGACGCCACCGACCAGGGCGAAGGGCACCGAGAGCATCACGATCAGGGTTTCGGTGATGCGCCGGAAGTTCAGGTACAGCAGCAGGAAGATGGTCAGCAGCGTCACCGGGATCACAACCTTCATCTTCTCAACAGCGCGCTCCATGTACTCGAACTGGCCGCTCCAGGTCACGTAATAACCACTCGGAAACGTCACCTGCGCCGCGACCGCCTTCTTGGCGTCCATCACATAGCCGCC
>CAITZZ010000276.1 GCA_903897005.1 uncultured beta proteobacterium
CAGCCGCGATGGTGTGGGCCCGAGCTGCGTGGGACTGCCGCCCGGACCCTGGCGCAGCATGCTCGACTTTTTTGAGCAGCGCTTCCCGTCCATCAGCAGAGCGTTGTGGCAACAGCGCATGGAGCAGGGATTGGTCATCGATGAGCATGGCCTCGCGGTCATGCCAGACCGTCCCTATCAGGCACAGCAGCGGGCCTATTACTACCGCGCCGTCGCAGCCGAGCCGCGCATTCCCTTTGATGAGACCGTGCTGTACCAGGACGAACATCTGGTAGTTGCCGACAAGCCGCATTTTTTGCCGGTGGTGCCATCCGGCAATTACCTCAACGAAACCCTGCTGCTGCGTCTCCGGCACAAGCTCGGCCTGGCCGCGCTGGTGCCGGTTCACCGGATTGATCGCGACACCGCCGGCCTGGTGCTGTTTTCAGTGCAGCCCGCCAGCCGAGCCGCGTACAGCGCCCTGTTTGCCCAGCGTCAGGTCAAAAAGACTTACGAAGCCATCGCACCCTGGCGCAGCGATCTGATCCTTCCGCTCACGCGCACGAGCCGGATTGTCGAAGCGGGTCACTTCATGCTGCAGCACGAAGTCGCCGGCGTTGCCAATGCCATCACGCACATCGACCTGCTGGAAGTGCATGGCGACCTGGCGCGTTACGCGCTCAGCCCGGTTACCGGAAAACGCCACCAACTGCGCGTCCACATGGCGGCACTGGGACTGCCCATCGTCGGCGACGGGCTTTATCCAACGCTGACCCCCGAAGGGCAAATCGATTACGACAGGCCACTTCAATTGCTGGCGAGGTCGATTGAATTTGTCGACCCGATCAGCGCCGAGTTGAGACGCTTCGAGAGTATGCAGCGCTTAACGCTGCTCTCACACCGACCCTGCTCGAGAGATCGGGATGGTGGGGCATTCAGCGCAGCGGCATCAAGGAGGAGTCCGAAGGACGGGGGACAGCCGCGGAGCTGAGTGCCCCGCCAGCCTGATCGTGACCACAAAGCAGTTCGACTGAACTGACCTCAGAGTCGCTCGGTCACCCAGGCCAGCACACTGGCCAGCGCAGGGTCCAGCTTGGCGGGCTCGGTGCCGCCGGCCATCGCCATGTCAGGCTTGCCACCGCCCTTGCCACCCACCTGCGCGGCAACAAAGTTAACCAGTTCACCGGCCTTGACTTTGGCCATGCTGTCGGGCGTAACGCCAGCGGCGATCTGCACCTTGCCGCCGTCCACCACCGCGAGCACGATCACGGCTGTTTTCAGTTTGTCCTTGAGCTTGTCCATGGTCTCGCGCAGGGTCTTGACGTCGGCCCCATCCAGGCGCGCCACCAGCACCTTGACGCCCTTGACATCCACCGCCTGCGAGAGCATTTCATCGCCCTGGCTGGAAGCCAGTTTGCCCTTGAGCGCGGCGATTTCTTTCTCCAGCGATTTCACGTTATCGAGCACATGCGAGATGCGCTCGCGCAGCTCAGCGACCGGTGCCTTCAGCGCGCCGGCAGCCTGCGTCACGGTGCTCTCCAGTTCCTGCAGATAGACCAGCGCATTCTGTCCGGTGACAGCCTCGATGCGACGCACACCCGAGGCGACCCCGCCCTCGGACACCACCTTGAACAAACCGATGTCACCCGTGCGCGCCACGTGCGTGCCGCCGCACAGTTCACGACTGTCACCAATGTCCATCACCCGCACCGACTCGCCGTACTTCTCGCCAAACAGCATCATGGCGCCGGTCTTCTGCGCGGATTCAATGTCCATGACACGGGCCTGGGTGGCGGCGTTCGTCAAAATTTCGGAGTTGACGCGGGCCTCGATCTCGCGAATCTCGGCATCGCTCAGCGGCGCGTTGTGGGCAAAGTCAAAACGGGTGCGCTCGGCATTGACCAGCGAACCCTTTTGCTGCACATGGCTGCCCAGCACTTCGCGCAGCGCCTTGTGCATCAGGTGCGTTACGCTGTGGTTACGCTGCGTCGCGTTGCGCCGCGCCGCGTCCACGTGCGCCGTCACCGAATCACCGACCCTGAGCGAGCCGCTGGCCAGGCGTCCATGGTGACCAAACACGTCGGCCTTGATCTTTTGCGTATCCAGAACTTCAAACAGCGCGCCATCACAGAAGATGGCTCCTGCATCACCAACCTGGCCCCCGCTCTCGCTGTAAAACGGCGTGCTGGCCAGCACCACCGCTCCGGCCTGACCCGCTGACAGCGTCGACACCGCGACACCATCGGTGTAAAGCGCCAGCACCTTGCTGGCCTGGGTCAGACTCTCGTAACCGACAAAATCGTTGCCTTCGCCGCTGTAGTCCAGCGCTTTGTCCATTTTGAACTTGCCAGCCGCCCGACCCTGCGCCTTCTGCTTTTCCATGGCGGCATGAAAACCGGCCTCGTCCACCGTCAAACCGCGCTCGCGGCAAACGTCGGCCGAAAGGTCCAGCGGAAAGCCAAAAGTGTCATGCAGCTTGAAGGCCACCTCGCCCGGCAGCACCTTGACGCCATCAGCCAGAGCCGCGTCCAGAATCTGCATGCCGATTTCCAGCGTCTCGAAGAAGCGTTCCTCTTCCTGGCGCAGCACCTCACTGATGCGTGCGGACTGCGTCGCCAGGTTCGGATACGCCTCGCCCATCAATGCCGCCAGATCGGGCACCAACTTGTGAAAGAACGGCGTCTTCTTGCCCAGCTTGTAGCCGTGGCGGATGGCGCGACGGATGATGCGGCGCTGTACGTAACCACGCCCTTCGTTGGACGGATTGACACCATCGCTCACCAGGAAGGCCGTGGCGCGGATATGGTCGGCAATGACCCGCAGGCTGCTGTTGCCCAGATCGCTGCAGCCGGTCTCGCGCGCGGCAGCCTTGATCAGCGCAGTAAAGATGTCGATCTCGTAATTGCTGTGCACGTGTTGCAGGATGGCGGCCAGGCGCTCCAGGCCCATGCCGGTATCCACGCAAGGCGCTGGCAGCTTGACCAGGCTGCCGTCAGCCTGCATGTCGAACTGCATGAACACA
>CAITZZ010000277.1 GCA_903897005.1 uncultured beta proteobacterium
AAGCCGAACCTGAAGCTCAGTGACTACCGGCTGATTGCTTTCGATATGGATTCCACGCTGGTGGACATTGAATGCATCGACGAGATTGCAGATGTGGTGGGCAAGGGGCCGCAGGTTCAGGTCATTACCGAGGCTGCGATGCGTGGCGAAATCAGCAATTTTGAAGACAGCCTGCGCCGCCGCCTTGCCATTCTGGCTGGCACCCACGTCTCGGCGCTGCAACGCGTCTATGAACACCGACTGCGACTCAATCCCGGCGCCTTGCAGCTGCTCGCCTATGCACGCTGGGACGGGCTCAAGATCCTGCTGATTTCAGGCGGTTTCACCTACTTCACGGATCGACTCAAACCTCGCCTGGGGCTGGACTTCGCCTACTCGAATGAACTCGAAATCCAGGATGACCGGCTGACTGGCCGCGTACTCGGCGCGGTCATTGACCAGCACGCCAAGCGCGACACGGTGGCCCAGGTCTGCCTGCAGATCGGTTGCTCGCACGAGCAGGTGATTGCGGTCGGCGACGGCGTCAACGACCTGGAAATGATGAAGCTGGCGGGACTCAGCGTGGCGTACCGGGCCAAGCCCAAGGTTCGCGAGTATGCCAATGTCAGCATCGATACCGGCGGCCTGGACCGTCTGCTGACAGTCACCCGGCCGTCGGTCGCTTACCGCTGACTCAAGCCGTTTCGGGCACGTTGGGCAGACTCGCCAACGATTTCGTCAGTTCGGCTTCGTCGTAGAGCGCGTCTGACATGTCGCCGGCAAAGTACTTCTGGTAAGCCATCATGTCGAAGTGGCCGTGCCCGGACAGATTGAAAAGAATCGTCTCTGACTTGCCTTCGCGCTTGCAGCGCATCGCTTCAACGATGGCACCCCGGATGGCGTGGCTGGACTCGGGCGCCGGCACAATGCCCTCGTTGCGGGCAAACAGCACGGCGGCCTCAAAGCATTCAACCTGGTTGTAGGCCACCGCCTCCATCAAGCCCAGTTCCTTGCAATGCGAGACCAGCGGCGACATGCCGTGGTAGCGCAAACCCCCGGCATGAAAGCCCGGTGGCGTGAACTGGCTGCCCAGTGTGTGCATCTTGGTCAGGGGTGTCATGCGACCGGTGTCGCCAAAGTCGTAGGCGTATTTGCCGCGCGTCAATGACGGGCAGGCAGCAGGTTCCACCGCCACGAAGCGCGAGGTCTTGCCACCGCGCAATCCATGGCCCATGAACGGAAAGGCGATACCGGCAAAGTTGGAGCCGCCACCGCAGCAGCCCACCACCACATCGGGCCAGTCATCGGCCATCTGCATCTGCTCCATCGCTTCCTGTCCGATGATGGTCTGGTGCAGCAGCACGTGGTTGAGCACCGAGCCCAGCGCGTACTTGGTGTCTTCGCGCTGCACCGCCAATTCGACCGCCTCGGAAATCGCGATACCCAGACTGCCCGGATGATTCGGGTTCTCGGCCAGCACCGCGCGCCCATAGACCGTCTCATTGGAAGGCGATGCCACGCAACGCGCGCCGTAGGTTTCCATCAGTGCGCGCCGGTAGGGTTTCTGGTCATACGACACCCGGACCTGGAACACCTCAACCTGCAAGCCGAACAAGGAGCCGGCAAAAGCCATCGAGGACCCCCATTGCCCGGCCCCGGTCTCGGTGGTTATGCGTTTGACACCCGCCTCCTTGTTATAAAACGCCTGCGGCACGGCCGTGTTGGGTTTGTGGCTGCCCGCCGGGCTGACACCTTCATACTTGTAGTAAATCTTGGCCGGTGTGCCCAGCGCTTTTTCCAGTCGATGCGCGCGGAACATCGGTGCCGGGCGCCAGAGGCGGAAAACATCACGCACCGGCTCAGGAATCTCGATCTCGCGCTCCATGCTCACTTCCTGCATGATCAGGGCCATGGGGAATAGCGGCGACAGATCGTCAGGACCGACCGGCTGCAGGGTACCCGGATGCAAGACGGCGGGCGCCGGCTTGGGCAGGTCCGCCTGAATGTTGTACCAGAAGCGTGGCATCTGGCTCTCTTCCAACAGGTACTTCGTTTGATGGCTCATGGTTGCTCCTCAGATAATTTATAGGTAAGGCCGGCGGGGGTATTTCCCGTATACAGTATGCGCGCCTTTATCAGGAATTAAAAGACCTTGCTTGCTCAGGTTTACCCTGACCATGACGCAATCATGGTCAATAGAAACCGCCAGTTACTCATCAAACAGGAAGGTCGATTCCTGGTAATAGCGCGCGGCTTTCGCCGCTACTTTTTGCTTCATCCAGTCGCTTAACCAGAGGTTCTTCTCAGCCAGGCTGGCACCGTTGCCCAGCATCGCCAACGGCAAATTGATGCGCAGCGCGCGGCGTGGAATCAGGTGGCGCGAAATACCGGCGGGCAGGAAAGCACCGACCCGGGCCAGGTCAACAATCTCGGCTGGCGCGTAGTGGGGGAACACCACCAGCACCGTAATGTCGTCGTACAGCGGCAGCAAGGACGGCAGATGATCGGTGTTGGCGCGAAAGATTCGACCGCGTGCCTTGTAGAGATCAACGATGTCGTTGAGGCGCTGGGTTCGCTGGTGCAAATTGCCCTCGGCAAACAGACTGCAGACCTCACCATCGGGATATTCGACAAAGGCCAGCGATTCCCGCCGTGCCAGCAGCGCCCGCGCGTGCATCAGGTCGGCTGACTCGGTTCGGATGCCCGCAAGACCGGCCAGCAATTCCTTGAACTGCTCAACACTCATGCCCTTGATGAGGTGATACCAGGTGTCAAGAATCAGTTCCGGATCCTCGTAATCAACCACCTGGACAGCAATGTGCTCCATCCCCAGAGCCTGCGCTGCAGTGACTCGATTGGCACCGTCGAGCACGACGAAGCGCTGCTCGCCCGGAATCGAGGCCACGATAGGTGGATTCTTCAGCACACCATCGCTGCGCAGACGCTGCAACAGTGGCTCACTGCGCTGCGCGTCGTGCTGCTCGTGCAGCAGCAGGTCGGCCACCGGGACGACACGCAAGTCAGGCATTTCGGGCTGGCGCTGAGGCTGAATCATGCGGTTTGTCTCCGTCAATAGTTGTTCATGTCACTCTAAGGTGACTGGCCGGCGCCACTTCCTGCATCGCAGCGCCGATGGTCTGGACGGCATCCAGTATTCGGTATACGATAGGCGCATTGGACGCAGGTGTCAACTGTTTCGACCCGATGCCGCTTTGACGCCAGAACCGAGGAAGCCCCTATGCAAGTGCCGCTGCACAACCCCCTTCTACACACTCCCGCGCGCGGCGTGCCGCGCCACGTCGCCGTCATCGGCGCAGGCTCGATCGGGCCTGACATCGCTTACTACCTCAAGAGCACGCTGCCCGACCTCAAGCTGACCTTGATCGACATTTCGCAAGCCGCCATCGACAGCGCCCTGGCCCGCTTTGCCGACTATGCCAACAAGGCACTGGCCAAGGGCAAGATGAACGCACAGCAGGCGGCGGCGGTGCAACAGAACGTCCACGGCAGCACCGACTACGACGCCATCAAGGCTTGTGACTGGGTGATCGAAGCCGCCACGGAGAACATCAAACTCAAGCGTCGCATCTTTGCCGAGATTGAAGCCCGTGTGGCCAGCGACGCCGTCATCACCTCCAACACCAGTTCCCTGCCCGCCGAGCGCATTTTTTCCGAGCTCCAGCACAAGGAGCGCGCCACAGTCACCCACTTCTTTGCGCCGGCGTGGCGCAACCCGGCAGTGGAAGTAATCGACTGGGCCGGCGCCGCACCGGAACTGGTGATCTGGTTGCGCTGGATCTTCTGCAACACCGGCAAAGTGCCATTGACCACCACCGACGTTCCCTGCTTCATGCTGGACCGCATCTTTGACAACTGGTGCAACGAGGCGGCGCTGCTGCTCAACCAGGCCAGTGCCGCCGAAATCGACAGCGTGGCCACTGAATTCGTCCATGCCGGGCCCTTCTTTGTGCTGAATCTGGCGCGCGGTAACCCGATCATCACCGAGACCAATACCTTGCAGGCCGACGAAGAAGGCGAGCATTACCGCCCGGCACCGGTCTTCAAATCCGTACAGAACTGGCTCACCGTCGCGCCCGGCAAGCGCGTTGATGTGCCGGCGGCCGTGGCGCAAGGCATCAGGGATCGCCTGCTGGGCATTCTGTGGTCGCAATCGGTCGATATTCTGGACCGCGCCATCGGCACACCGGCTGATCTCGACCTGGGTTGCTGCACCGCGCTCGGCTTCAAGAGCGGTCCGCTGGCCCTGCTGCGTCAGACCCCACTGGCCGAGGCGCAGCGCATACTGGATCGACTGGCGCAGGAGCGACCCGGCATGCCCATGCCGCGCAAGCCGCTGGCAGACTACCTGCGTTTCGAGCGCCACGTGCTGGTCGACGATCTGGACGGCGTCAAGGTCATCACGCTGCGCCGCCCCGAGGCCTTGAATGCCCTGCATGATGAAATGACGGATGAAATCCTGGCGGTGATCCGTCGCTTCGAGAACGAGCCCGGTGTCGCCGGATTTGTCATCACCGGTTATGGCAACAAAGCTTTCTGTGCGGGCGCCGACATCGGCCGTTTCCCGTCGATGCTCGGTGACAAGGACGCCGCTGCGCAGTATTCGCGCGACTGCTCGCGCCTGCTGGTGCATCTGGATCGCATGGACAAGCCCGTGGTGGCTGCCCTCAACGGCATGGCCCTGGGCGGCGGTTTTGAGTTGGCGATGCGCTGCCACGCGCTGGTTGCCGTCGAGCACAGCTGGATGCAGTTGCCCGAGGTCAGTCTGGGCATCCTGCCTGGCATCGGTGCCATGGTCGTACCCTACCGTCGCTGGCCGCAAGCTGCCGCCACCTTCCACGCCATGTTGCGGCGCTGCGAAAAACTCAAGGCCAAACAGGCCCTGGCGCTCGGTGTCGTGGATGCTCTGGCGAAAGATTCGTCGGAGTTGATCACCCTGGCCGTCGCGCGGGTGCAGGCACTCGCGCAGGCGCATGCCCGCATCTCCGACGCGCCAGTTGCCCTGCCCGCCTTCGAGCCCACGGATGGCAAGGCGGCAACTGGCATGGCCTTGAGTCCGACCACGCTCGCCCTGCTGGAGCGTGCCGTTGCGCAGGCGGCGCAAGCGCCAAGCCTCGCGGCGGCGCTGGAGATCGGCTACCTTGCCTTTGGTGACAGCGCCTGCACAGCGGCTGCCCGTGAAGGCATCGCGGCCTTTGGCGAGAGGCGTGCGCCTGACTTTGCCACGGTTGGATGAGCCCTAGGGTTTCGCAGGGCGCCGCGAAGCACTGGTGCGCGTTTTCGTTGACCTGTCGGGCTCCTGTGCAGTGCTTGCTGCCAGCCACCGCGGTCAGCTTGCGGCTATGCCAATTGCGTGACTGGACAGCAGACGTCGCTGCTGCGCTATCAGCTGGGCTACGCCGCGATTTTGTATCCCTTCTCTCGGAATAGCCTCAGGCACGCATCCAGAATGGAAGGGTCGCAGGCGGTCCCGCAGCATGGCCAGTGGCAGCCGTTGAGCGGCAGACCACAGGATGGCGTCCCTACGCGGGAATCGAATAGCCCTTTTCCCGAAACAGCGTCAGGCAGGCTTCAACGACGGTGCGGTCATACTTGGTTCCGCCCCCGCCCTCCACTTCCGCCAGCGCTTCATCGATGCCCAATCCCGAGCGATAGGGCCGGTGCGAAGACATCGCCTCGACCACGTCGGCCACTGCCATGATGCGCGCCTCAAGCAGGATCGCCTCGCCTTTGAGGCCCTGGGGATAGCCGCCGCCGTCCATGCGCTCATGGTGCTGCAGAGCGACCTCAGCCACCGGCCAGGGAAACTTCACGTTCTTCAGCACATCGAAGCCTGCCTGGGCATGGCCCTGAATCATCTGATATTCGAGCGCGCCAAGCTTGCCGGGCTTGGACAGGATTTCTGACGGAACAATGACCTTGCCGACGTCGTGCAGGTGGCCGGCAACGCGCAAGCCCTCCTGACGATTCTCGTCAAAGCCGAGATGGGCTCCGATGGCAGCGGCAATCGCCGCTACGCGCCGCTCGTGGCCGGCGGTGTAGGGGTCGCGCATCTCGTTCAAGACGGTGGCCACCTCAACGGTGCTCATGACCGAGCTCTTGAGTTGTTCAATTTGGTCCAGAATCTGACGATCGGCGCGCTTCTTTTCGGTGACGTCGCGCGCCGAGAGGTAAAGCAGCGTTTGGCCGCTGAGCTCCAGTCGCTGGCCGCTGACTTCAACATCGAGAATGGTTCCGTCCTTGCGCCGATGCCGGGTTTCGAACTCCGAGCGATCGGCCTTTGCAGCCAGTTTTCCAAGAACTGACTGCAACTCCAGTGGACTCCACTGTGCATTCCAGAGCGACACATGGGCACCCATCAGCTCTGCCCGCGTGTACCCGAGCATCGTGCAAAGGGAATCGCTGAGCTCCAGCACTTTGCCCTCGGTGTCGAGGATATACACGCCGTCACTGGCATTGCGCAAAAAGGCCTGGTTGCGCTCAAGGCTGTTGCGCAGGACACGATTGCTCACTTCGAGGTCGGCGCTGCGTTCGGCAACACGCTGTTCCAGCGCCGAGTTTGCGGCGATCAGCGCGTTCTCGAGGCCTTTGCGCTCCATCGCGTAGCGCAGCGTTCGCACGACCATCTCCGGGTCTGATTTCCCCTTGACCAGGTAATCCTGCAAACCAAGATGGATCGCGTCGCGGCCCATGCTCAGGACATGCGAGCCGGTCAGCACGACCATGGGCAGCGCGGGGAAACGCTCGACAATGGAGCGCGGCCCTGCCATGCCCGAACTGTCAGGCAGGCTGAGATCGCACAGCATGACGTCAAAGGGCTCAGTCGCCAAGCACGCCAGCGCGTCGGCCAGGCGCTCGACCCAGGTCACGACGAACCCGTCCGGCGCGTACTCGGCGAGCGCCTCCTTCACCAGGCGCGCGTCGCCCGGATTGTCCTCAAGCAACAGCACACGGATCGGTGTTGCGCTCATGACCTCACCTCCCGGGCAGAGTCACGACCTTGAGCCAGAACTCGTCGATCAAGGCCACGATTCTCATGAATTGCTCCAGATTCACCGGCTTGGTGACATAGGCGTTGGCGTGCATGTCATAGGCCTGCATCACATCCTCCTCGGAGCGCGAGGTGGTCAGAACCACCACCGGGATGCGCCTCAAGTCGGGATCGGCCTTGACCTCGGCGAGCACCGCGCGCCCGTCCTTCTTCGGCAGGTTCAGATCCAGCAGAATCAGGTCCGGCCGTGGTGCATCCTTGAAACGACTGCGCTGGCGCAAGAATTCCATGGCCTGCACGCCGTCTTCGACCACGTGCAAGACGTTGGTCATCTTGGCCGCGCGCATCGCCTCCTGCGTCAGGCGGGCATCACCGGGGTTGTCCTCGATCAGCAGAATTTCAATTTGCCGGGATTCTCTATCCGCTGTGCTCATAGGTCATGCTCCTCAGGAAGTGTGAACCAGAAAACTGCGCCGCCACCGGCAGCGGAGTCGATCCCAATCTCGCCGCCATGGCGCTCGACGATGCGTTTGCAGATCGCCAGGCCGATGCCGGAGCCGGGGTATTCCCGCTGCGTGTGCAGGCGTTTGAAAATGACGAATAACTGGGCGCGGTATTCGGGTGCGATGCCGATGCCGTTGTCGGTGACAGAGAAACGCCAGCGCCCTGCTTGGCGAACCGCTTCTACGCGGATACGCGGTGCACGATCCTTGCAGAACTTGATCGAATTGCTGATCAGATTCTGAAACAGCTGGACCAGCTGCAAGCGATCCGCCATCACGGTTGGCAAGGGCTGGACATCGACCTCGGCAGCGCTCTCCTTGATAGGGCTGGCCAGCCGATCCAGCGCCTGCTGCAGGGCCGCCGCACTGTCCACCCGTGCCAGCGGTTGCGCCTTGGTGGTGACGCGCGAATAGGCCAGAATGTCGTCGATCATGACCTGCATTCGCATGGCGCCGTCCACCGCGAAAGCCATGAATTCCCGGGTATCGGTATCGAGTTTGTCGGCCAGGCGCCGCTCGAGCAATTGCACGTAACCGACCACCATGCGCAAGGGCTCCTGCAGGTCGTGCGAGGCCACATAGGCGAACTGCTCGAGTTCCGTGTTGGAGCGTTCCAGTGCCCGGGACAAGGTTTCAAGCGCCTCACTGGCCTGGCGCTGCCTGGTGATGTCGGACACGGTGCCCAGCATGCGTGCCGGTCGACCGGCTTCATAGCCAATGACCTTGCCCTGTGCCTGAATCCAGTGGATGCTCTGGTCCGGGCGGATCACCCGGCATTCGACAAAGAACTCTCCGCTGCGAAAGGCTTGCTCGAAAGCATGGGCAAAGCCCTCGCGATCTTCAGGCACGAGGTGGCGTGTGGCGATCTCGCGGCCCCACTGGGCAGGCGCTGACTCGTAGCCGAAAATCCGGTCGTGCTGCAGCGAGCGCCAGGCCGTGTCCTTTATCAGATCCAGATCCCAGACGCCCATCCCGGCGAACTCCAGCCCCAGATTGAGCCGTTGCTCGGTCAACCTCAGCGACTCCTCGGCCTTCTTCTGCTCGGTCACGTCGCGCGCCGCGGCGAAAACACCCAGTACTTTGCCGGCGTCATCGCGGTAGACGGTGGCGTTGTAGAGCACGTCGGTGATCCGGCCCGAGGTATGACGGATGGCCAGCGGGCAGTCGGTCACAAAGCTCTTGGCAAAGACCCGCTGGTAGACTTCGCGGGCTTGATCCGGGTCGGTGAAGTAGCTGGAGAAATCGGTGCCAATCAGATCAGCACGCGCCAGGCCGGTGGCCTGTTCGGTGGCCAGGTTGACGTCGGTGATCTTGCCCTCAGCGCTGATCGTCAGCAACGGGTCTAGGCTGGCTTCCAGCAGGCTTCTTGCGTACAGCCCGGCCGCCTTGGCTCTTTGCGTGATTTCCAACTCAGCCTGCACTCGGATGCGTTCGGCCTCGGCGTGGTTCAACCATAGCAGCGCGACCGCAAGAAAGACCAGACTCAGAACCATGCCGCCAGAAATGGTCGCGTAGGTGAACCTGGCCGCGTCTTGCGATTGCAGCTGGGATTGCCGCAGGCGCGCGTTCTGCGCGCGCTCGGCCTCGTCAATGGCCGCGCGCAAAGCCTGCATCAGGTCCTCCCCGTGACGGACTTGATCGGGATGGACGCCGGCCCCGCTTCGGCGCGATGCAATGACCTGGTGGAACCACTGCAGCGCTTCAAGAGCCCGGGCCTCGACCTGGGCGAAGCGCGCCCGCTGCGGCGCGCTGTCCGGCTTGCGTTGGCGCAGCGCAGCCAATGCGCTGTTGGCGTTGGCCTGGGCAACCGCATGGGACTGCAGCATCGAGTCGGAGCCGGTGATCACGTAGCCACGCGTGTGGTTCTGGGCACCGGCAACTTCTGCCTCGATCCTCACAAGCTGGCGCAACACCGTATCGCTGTAAGCCACCTGCTCGTTGGCAAACTCCAGTCGAACCTGGATCCGGCTTGCGCTAAGGCCGACAACCATCAGCAGGCAGATTCCGAGGGCAAACCCTGAAGTGACGGCTGCGCTGAGCGACCACATCGAGATGTCTTGCCGCCATGTCTGCCATAACATCAGCGCGCCCAGAACCGCAAATACGGCCGCCGTCGGAACCGCCATGATGGTTGCGCCCCACCAGCCAAGCGTTCCAAGTGCTGGCGTGAAGTAGGTCAGGATATCCGACAGCGCGATGATCAGCACCAGCGCGCACAGAATCAGCGCGGTGAGCAAAGTCGTCTTGGTCTTGCGCAGATCGCGCAGGATGGTCCGGGTTGCCGCCAGCATCACGAAGCACAGCGCCGTGTCCGGCGCCATGCGACCCGGAACCGATGTGCCCACCGTGCCGGCAGGCTCGGGGAACAGCCGCTGGTCGATGCCAAGGTCCCAGCTGAAGCCGTACTCCATCAGCGTCAGCACACCGATCAGCCCGGCCAGCAGGCCGCAAAACCGGGCCAGGTTCGAGAGGATGCTTGTCAGGCCGGGGTATTGCGTGACTGGCGGGGGCAGTAGCGAGAGGCCTGTCAGGATGAAGCACAGGGCGGTGTTCGGCTTCACCGAAACCCAACCCGGCAGGATGCTCTTGAGCGCCGTGATATCGAGCGCCCAACCCAGCAGGACCATGGCGCCCGTCAGCAGGGCCAGCGCGCCCGCCAGGGACACGGCCAGAGTGGGTGCAGCAACGAGGCCCCGCGAGCCTTCAGTTGTCATGGAACAAACTCCACAGTTCGCTCAGAAGTGTCATCATTTCACACTCAAGGCGCTCATGGCTTCTGAGCATAAGTCTTGCCTTGCTGTTCAGAATACACCGAGTGAGCGGCGGGTGTCAATTTGTCGAATCACAAGCGCTCCGCACGCGTTGTTTGCCGACCAATGTAGCAACGCCGTTGGCAGCATGACACGAACCAGGTAGGCGCTGTCCCAGGACAATCATGGCTTGTGATGCCGAACAGCGCCAGTTCAAATCATCGCCGTTTTAATGCACAAGACCTGGAGACTAGAGTGACCGGTTTGGAGCGAGACGCTTGGGAAGTCGAATGTCGCTTGCGTGTCTCTTGTTGACGGCGGCGGTTACATCAGGCAGTTTTCACGTTCTACAGCCGGAAGAGACACAATCCGGTCATTCGCCGGGACCGTCCAGCGATTAATCAGGCAGGCAAATATGGCGTGATGTTCGAGATCGCGCGGTCAACGTAATGCTCTTTTTCACCAACAGGTGCCACATAGTGCATGGCAGATCTTGCTGCTTCAAGTCCTTCAAAACGCGCGATGACCCAGGTCGCCAAATACTGTGACGCAAGGCATCCGCCGGCAGTTGCCAGATTGCCATCAGCGTAGAAGGGCTGATTCAGCACCTCGACACCAGCCTCCAATACCCAAGGTTTTGTGAGCAGGTCGGTGCAGGCTGGAATCTTCTTCAGAAACCCAAGCTTCGCCAGCATAAGTGTCCCTGAGCATTGCGCCCCAATGAGTTGCCGTTCCGGATTCAACTTCAGTTGAGACATGACGCCTGCATCATTGGCAATATCGCGGGTCTTCATTCCGCTGCCGAACAGGACAGCGTCCGCATGGCACGCCTCGGCCAGCGTTGACTGTGCCTGCATTACGACCCCATTCATCGACGTGACCGAAGAGGAGGGGCAAGACAGCGTAACGCGCCAATCAGGCTTCTTGATGCGATTGAGAATGCCGAGGGCGATCAACGAGTCGAGTTCGTTGAACCCGTCAAATGTGAGTATGGCTATGTGCATCGTGGAACTTTAACTGAAAGATCGCTTTCGCTGCACAGCGGGTCTACGACTTGCTCCAGAGTCAGTCAATGCGGGCAAGCAGTCGCGAATCAAGACGTTTCGCATCAGGCCGTCACGGCACAGGTGCATCGCCACCAACCAGTAGCATTTGCCCGCCATGATGCTGTCGGTTCGGGCTGACCTGCCCCCCTCACCCGCCGTACCCTCAAGAAATTTCATGCGTGTCTCAAATAACCGACACCACGCTTTCGAAAACTGACTTATCTTCGCCCTTCTTTCATTCGA
>CAITZZ010000278.1 GCA_903897005.1 uncultured beta proteobacterium
AGGCCTATCTTGACAGTGCGCAGGGGCAAAGTGCCTGGTCCGGTGCACAGGACGAGCGACGCCGCTAGAATCCGCGGCGCATGAAGATCACGCTCAAACTCTTTGCCTCTTTGACCGATTACCTGCCTGAGTCCTCGCGCTACACCAACATCGTCGAACTGGAGGTGGTCGAGAGTGCCACCATCGGGCAGATCATCGAGACGCACCAGTTGCCGCCCAAGCTGGTGCATCTGGTGCTGGTCAACGGCAGGTACATCGCACCAGCAGATCGCCAGACCCACGCCCTGGTCGAAGGCGATGTGCTGGCGATCTGGCCACCGATTGCCGGTGGCTGATGATCTGTCATCCCGGACTCGATCCGGGATCCAGTGGTACGCCAATACTGGATTGCGGGTCGTGGCCCGCAATGACAAAGCTTGGCGCGCAATGACAAAGCCTGGCGCGCAATGACAAAGCCTGGCGCGCAATGACAAATGCAATCTTTTTACCCTGAGCGCTTTGAGCGCGACATGGCCTGCACCGAGGCCGAGTGGCTGCGCTGGCTGCCCGCTGCCATCGGCGAGCATCACTGGAAGTTGCAGGAACATTCGGCCGGTGTGCGCATCGGCGAGGGTGCGCTCGGTCTGAAGTGGCAGGTGGCCGAGGACCGTGTGATAGGCTTGGTCCGTATGCCGCGATTTTTGGTGAGCTTTCGCTTTGCCGGGCTTGATGAAACCCAGCGTTACGCCTTTATGAAGCGCTTTGACCTGTACACCCAGCGCGGCGGCGGCTGACTGATTTGATGCACGTCCAACACCCCACCCCCAGCAAAGAGCAGATAGCGCTGCTGCCCGAATTTTCCCGCCTTGGTCTGGACCGCATCGTGTTGGTCAGCACGGTGGCCCAAGCGCAGACGGCACGGATTGCGCTCTGTGCCAGCAAGGTCTGGGGCTTTGATACCGAATCCAAGCCGACCTTTGTCAAGGAGCAGGTCTCCGACGGGCCGCACATCGTGCAACTCTCGACGCTGGAGCGGGCCTGGGTCTTTCAGCTGTTTGACCCGGACTGCGCTGCAGTGGTGGCGCAATTGCTGGCGATGCCGGGTTTCATCAAGGCCGGCTTTGGCCTTGGGGATGATCGCAAACGCATCCAGTCCAAGCTCGGCGTGCAGGCCGCAGACGTGCTGGATCTCAACACCGTATTTCGTGAGCGAGGTTACCGCAAGGACATGGGTGTCAAGGGCGCGGTGGCGGTGCTGTTCGATCAGCGCTTCATCAAGTCGAAGAAGGCTGCCACTTCCAACTGGGCGGCACCCCGGCTCAGCGATGGGCAACTGGTCTATGCGGCCAATGACGCTTACGCCGCGATGCGCGTCTTCGGCGCCTTGGGACTGTCCTGAGCTGGCCGGCCTGTCTTGCATGCCTGCAGTCTGTCCCTTGTCCTTGCAGTGTGTCGCCTGAGGCTGGCGCCGTGGCTGCTGGTTTGCGTACAGTAGCGGCATTGAAGCTTTGCCAATGCAGGATAGCCCCATGATCAACTCAAACAACCCGTCGACTCCGGTCAGCCTGTGGACACGCTTCTACAGTGCTTTTCTGCGGGCCTATCACGCCTACGCCGGCTGGCTGGTGAGCATTTCGTGGTGGCGCTTTTTTGCCATGTCGCTGTTGTTGCTGGTCGCCATGGGCATTCTTCACGACATACCGCCCTTCAGTTGGACCTATACCGAACTGCTGAATGAATCCGAAATGCCCAAGGCGCCAGCAAAAAGGAAGCCTGCATTCAAGCCGAGCAAGGAGCAGAAAAGTCCGGTGGACGGTATCGACATTTCAATCGACGAGCGCGGTGTTCACATCAACACGCGGTCCGCGAAACCGGCTGCTTCCGCGTCGGCCGCACTGCCTGCACTGCCTGCTGCGCCGGCCTCGGCCAGCGCATCGGCACCGGTCGTGCCCGCTGTGCCTGGGACTCCCGATGCCAATGGTGTGACGATCAAGCTGCCGCCTGGTGTGGACGCGCAAGCGATCAAGGAAGCGGTCGACGAGGCGCGGCGCGAGATGATGGACGCCCTGGAAGAGGCGAAGCAGGAGGCTGCCGATGCGGCAGAAGCCGCTGCGGATGAGTGGCGTCCGCGTGTGATCCGGCATCGCTATGGCGACCCGCTGATGCCGATGACGATGTGGTTCATCCTGCTGTCCATCATCATCAAGATCAGCTACAAGGGCAAGGTGCAGGCCGAAGCCAAGGCGGCGCAGGCGACCGAGGTGGCAGAGTCTGAATCGCTCAAGCGCCAGGTGGTGGAGGCGCGCATGGCCGCCATGCAGGCGCAGGTGGAGCCGCACTTTCTGTTCAACACCCTGGCCAGCATAGAGCACCTGATCGAGACCGACCCGCCGCGCGCCGGCAAGATGCAGCGAAACCTGATCGCGCTGCTACGCGCCAGCATGCCCACCATGCGCGAGGCCAATGCCCAGGGCACACGTGACTTGGGACGTGAACTGGCCATGATTCGTCCCTACCTTGAGATCCTGAAAGTGCGCATGGAAGACCGGCTGCAGACCGAGCTGCGAGTCAGCGACGGGCTGTTGTCGGCCGAGTTTCCGCCCATGATGTTGCAAAGCCTGGTGGAAAATGCCATCAAGCACGGGCTCGAACCCAAGGCCGATGGTGGCCTGCTGACGGTGAGTGCCGAGATAGTGCACGGCAACCTGGCCGTTACCGTCGCTGACACCGGCCTGGGCTTCGGCAAATCGGCGACCGCCGGCACCGGCATCGGTTTGAGTAATATTCGGGAGCGGCTGGCGCTGCTTTACGGCAACAAGGCCAGCCTGGTGTTGAGCGAACCCGCCACGGGCGGTACCTCGGTCACCATCACCGTCCCCTATGTGTCACGCGCCAACCCGGAGACCTGAGATGCCCACTGCCCTGATTGCCGACGATGAACGCCTGATGCGCGAGCAGTTGCGCTCCCGGCTGCTTGAGGTCTGGCCAGAGCTTGAGGTGGTGGCCGAAGCCAGGAACGGCCAGGAAGCGGTGACGCTGACTGAGCAAAGGCATCCCGATGTCGTGTTTCTGGACATCCGGATGCCCGTGCTCACCGGGGTCGATGCGGCACGCCAGATTGCCCAGCTTCCCACCTACGAGGAGGCCAATGACTGGCCCGGTTGCGAGATCGTCTTTGTCACGGCCTACGACCAGTACGCGGTGCAGGCTTTTGAGCAGGGTGTGGTGGACTATGTGCTCAAGCCCGCAGACGCAGAACGCTTGCGCCTGACCGCTGAGCGCATCAAAAAGCGCATGAGCGAGCGTGCACAGCAGGAACGCGGTGACGTCGACGCACAGGTGGCGCCGCTGCCGGCGCACACGCCCGACATGCATCAGTTGCTGCAGCGTCTGGCAGCCCAGATCAACCCACAGGCGCCGGCGAAGCTGCAGTGGATTCAGGCCACCGTGCGCCAAACCATCCAGATGATTGCAGTGGAAGACGTGCTGTTCTTTATCTCGGACGAAAAGTACACCCGGGTTCAGACCGCCACGCTGGAAGCGCTGATTCGCAAGCCGATCAAGGAACTGGTAGAAGAGATCGACATGAACCTGTTCTGGCAGATTCACCGCTCCACGCTGGTCAATGTGAAAGCGATCGCCGGCGTGAGCCGGGACGAGCGCGGCCGGCAACTGGTCAGTGTGCGCGGCCACAAGGAAAAGCTGGAAGTCAGCCGCAGCTACGCGGGTCTGTTCCGGGGCATGTAGCGTACGGTGTGTTGATGGCGCGACAGAAGTCGACACTGGTGCAAGCACCTCGATACAAGAAACTTGAAGGCGTCACATAATCTCTACCTTGGGGAGGTAGAGCCATGAACTCATTGATGGGATATATTTCTGGAACTCAGGATGAGTGATAGCGAAAACTCGCCTCAGGCAACGGTCAACTTTTTTCGAAACTACAACCGGGTTGTTGGCGTCGCCTTCCTGGCCATCGTCTTGCTGACGCTCGGGTTTTTCCTGCATCAGATCAATGAAAAGCGCAAAGAAGAATTGGCCATCATTGTGGGTCACGTGGAGCGGCATAGCCAATTCATAGAGTTCGTTTTGCGCTCGTCGCTGGACTACCTGGAATCTTTGCGCACTGCCGCGCACAGTGAGTATCTTGATCAGCCCCAGCGAGTTTCCCCGGCCGCGGAACTGGACGCTCTGAGCCGCAAACGCCTGTTCAAGATGCTGCGTCAAAATGAATCCACGTCGGCTTTTGATCTTGATGCGCTTCCTGACCGCGACTCTGGCGGCAACCTGACCGGAATCGGCTCGCTGCAAGGGCGCAGTCAGGCGTTTTACATGGATGTGGGGATGGCCCTGGAGCTGAACCAGGCCTTTCACTCCATTACCTTCAATTTGCCGAACGCCGCCGAGGCCTCGTTCACTTCCGTGGAAAACTTTGACATCACTTCGCCCTGGCAGGAATCGTCCAAGCGAAGATTTGACATGGCCCGCTATGAGCGACCTGTCTGGCGCATGGGGACGCCCGAAAGCAACCCGAATCGAGAGAAATACTGGGCGCCCGTCCACTTCGGCGGCAAAGACACAGGCTTGCTGGTGCCTGTGGGAGTTCCGATCTACAACCATAACCAGTTCAGAGGTGTGGTCGCGATCGAGACCAGCCTGGACTATCTGAACCGCATCAACGCCGACTTTGGCTACAAGCTGGGGACCGTGATGCTGGTGGATGCACAGGGCGTCGTGCTGGCGCATCCCAGTCTTGCCAGGATGGCCCTGGATCTGCAAACGACGCAAACCCTTGCCGAATTCTTGCCCGCTGAGGTCCTGGCTGAACGCCCGCAGCTGCGGGGCCTGCCTGACAACCAACCGGCCGAAATAGCCGGGCATGTATTGGTCAAGCACAGCTTTGTCTCGGCCCCCTGGACCCTGGTTTACAGCGTCCCGACGCAGACCCTCTGGTACAAGCTGCTGCAGGAGCGCGGCGCTGCCATGCTGGCCATGTTTCTTGGCCTGACAACCCTGATCATCGTGATGTACGCAGTGACCGCCCGGGAGTTTGTGGTGCCTGCGACCAAGCTGGTTCAGCACCTGGCAGCAGAGTCGCAGTTTCGACCGGTGCCAGCGCCCAAAGTTCCGTTTCCGTGGCAACCCTGGTTTGACACGATTTCCAAAGCCTTTCGCGAGTCATTGCAACTGATGTCACTGCGTCAGGAACTCGACATCGCGGCCAAAATGCAGCAGGCGATACTGCCGCGTCATTGGCCGAGTCACAGCGATTTTTCACTGTGGGGGGCAATGCGCTCGGCCAAGGAGGTCGGCGGCGACTTCTATGACCATTTCCAACTCGATGGTGGCAAGATCGGCATGGTTGTAGCTGATGTTAGCGGCAAAGGGGTGCCGGCGGCGCTGTTCGGCATGGTTTCCAAAACCCTGCTCAGAGCGACTGCGACACAAGACGCGATCGCGCCGGGTTCGGTCATCGCCAGCGTGAATGATGTCTTGTGCCAGGACAACGAGAGTTGCATGTTCGTCACGGTTTTTTATGCCGTTCTGGATCCGGGCCGGGGTCAGCTCTCTTATGTCAACGCGGGGCATCCGCCGCCGCTGCTGGTTCACGCTGACGGACGTACCGAATTCCTGCCTTTGACGGATGGAATCGCCCTGGGCGTTGCGGAGGGCATATTGTTTGAGCAGCAGATGGTTCAGCTTGAACCAGGTGATTGCCTTGTCATCTACACCGATGGGGTAACGGAGGCATTCAACCCCGACAACGAGGAATTTACCGAGGCTCGCCTGCAGCCACTGTTTGCTGCGCACGCCGCTAGCGAAGTGCAGGACGCGGTTCATCATGTCATTCGGGCGGTGGACGGATTTGCCGCCGGTGCGCCTCAGTCGGACGATATTACCTGCGTGGCTTTGCTCTACCGTCCAGGGGCCGGGCCTGAGCAGGGACCAGCGAGCAAGGTTGAAATTTCGTGAACAAGTGCAGGATCATCATCAAAAAATCGACATGCCTGTTGCTCGGCTTGCTGCTGCTGGGCTCTTGCGCCCGAGTCGCGTGGGCCGACGCGCTGGATGCGATCAAGGCCCGCGGCACCTTGATTGTCGGTGTCAAGAAAGACGTTCCGCTTTGGGGACTGCTGGACCCGTCCAGCGGTGAAATCAAGGGATGGGAGCCCGACCTGGCGCAAACGCTGGCTGACCATCTTGGTGTCAAGCTCAAATTGGTCGGTGTGCTCACTTCGGAACGCACGGATGCTGTGCTTGGTGGCAAGATTGACGTGTTGATCGCAACCCTGTCAGACACGCCAGAGCGGCGCCAACTCATGACTTTGGTGCAACCACATTACTACGCTTCGGGGGTCAACCTGCTGGCCCGAAAAAGCGAACATTTCAAGGACTGGACTGCCCTGCGAAATCGCCGTGTCTGCGGCCGCCGAGGTGCCTTCTATAACCGTCCGATCACCGTGACTTACGGCGCGGACGTGATTGCCCTGTATGGCAACGACCTGTCGTTTGCCGCCCTGCGTGACGGGCGTTGCTCGGCGCTGCTGCATGACGATATTGCGATTGTTTCGATTCTGCAGAATCCTGACTGGGCGCGGGATTTTGAAATGCCATTGACATCGCTTTATCACGTGCCGTGGTCGATTGCGCTGTCTCCTGCCGAGCGCGGTGGCCGGCTTGAAAAAGTCATCTCCCGCCTGGTAGTTGGCTGGCATCGCGACGGGGTCTTGACGAAACTCGAGGGCAAATGGGGAATTCCGCCAGCAGCCTACCTGAAGGAAAAGCAGGCTGTCTGGCAACGCAAAGAGGACGGGAAGTGGTTTTGCGGTGATGAATTGACGGATCGCTCGCCCCTAGAATGTCGCTAAATCAGCCACCACAATTGTTTGATGACTTCAAAAGCACTCCCTAGCCAGACTGGTACACACGGTGCCGAACTGCCTGGTGGTGCCCCCCCAGATGTCGAAGTCAGCGCTGCCATGGAGCAACTCTATGACCACTACTTTGCTTGTCACGATTATGAAAGGCGCTATCCCCAACCGAATCAGGCGACCTTGGATTTCTTGATGGACCAAGGCGCCGAGGGGGCGCAACAAATACTTGATTTTGGCTGCGGCAATGGTCGCTATGCGCTGGCGTTGCTGCAGAGTACTTCGGCCTTGCTGACCGGATGCGACATTTCTGAAGCAGCCTTGGCGGAATTCAGCAGTCACCTGGATCAGGCCAGCTTGGGTGCGCGTACCCGCTTGATTCATGGGACCGTCAGCGCTCTGGAGGGCCGCGGCCGCTATGACCTGATCCTGGTACTGTTTGGCGTGCTCAGTCACGTGGGCGCGCGTTCCGCGCGGCTTGAGACTTTGCGGCAACTCAGAGCTTTGATGGAGCCGGGGGGCAAGCTGTTGCTGACCGTGCCCAGTCAATGGCGCAGGCGGCCGCTTGAACTCATGGGCGCAGCGTTTGATCGCTGGCGAGGTCGGGCCCATGGGGTTCGGACAGAGCCGGGAAACATCCTGTTCCGGCGACGACTGGGTGGTGAGTGGCACCAGTTTTTTTACCACCTCTACACGGTGCGGCGCCTGCGCGAGGAGTTGCAGGCATCGGGCTTCGAGATGACGCTGATTGAAGCAGAAAGCGTGTTGCCCGAATGGTTGATCACGCAACACCCCTGGATTGGTGCAGTCGATGCCGGGCTGACACGCTTCTTGCCAGCTTTCCTCGGTTACGGTATGCGAGCGGTGGCGGTGCCTGTATGACGGATTTCCATCCTTTCCTGCGCAAGGCAGCTGCCTGGATGCTGGCGCTGGTCGCCATTTTGTGGGTGGGCGGATCGTTTGCCGGGCCAGCCGAGGCACCACGCAGCAGTGAGCGACTTGCTCTGGTCAAGCAACGTGGCAGCCTGATCGTTGGCGTCAAGACGGACTATCCCCCGTTTGGTTTTCTCAATGCCAGCGGGGTCTCCGAAGGTTTTGAACACGACCTGGCCAAAGATATTGCCCGGCGCCTGGGCGTCAGTCTGACCAAAGTGACGGTGTCAGGCGCCAACCGCCTGCAAAAGCTTGAAGAGGGCAGCGTTGACATGCTGCTGTCGACGACAGGGGACACGGTAGAACGTCGCAAGATCGTCACCATGATCGAACCCAACTATTACTCCTCTGGCGTCACCTTGTTCATGCCGCCTGAGCAGAACATCAATGACTGGTCGGAAACCCGTGGCAAGAAGGTGTGTGCCACGCAAGGTAGTTACTTCAACCGGATCATGGCGCAACGTTACCTGCTGGAACTGCAGATGTTCAATAGCGCCAGAGATGCCAAACTCGCAGTGAAGGACAGGCGCTGCATCGGTTATCTGTTCGACAACACGGCCATTCAAGGCGATCTCCGCTTGCCGGAATGGGCTGGATTCAAGGCGCCCTTGGCCCCGGTGCTTGGTACACCCTGGGCAATTGCCATTGCGCGCCGGGAAGCCGGTTCCGAGTTCGAGCGCCTGCTGGGCGACATTGTGGCCGATTGGCATCGCAGCGGATTTGCAATTCAGCGTGAAAAGGTGTGGGGCCTG
The DNA here is from genome assembly GCA_903897005.1 of uncultured beta proteobacterium. Classification (GTDB taxonomy): domain Bacteria; phylum Pseudomonadota; class Gammaproteobacteria; order Burkholderiales; family Burkholderiaceae_C; genus Rhodoferax. The sequence goes on from CAITZZ010000278.1 coordinate 8,534, forward strand.
CCGGCATCGACATTCCTGGCAGACACCCATGCCCTGTGGAAAAAACTTGATGCCAGCGGCAAGCCCTTGTGTGAGCGCGAAGCCTCGGGCCATTGGCCCAGTGTTTGCAGGAATCCTGTCTTTCTCAACTCAACAGATACCACGGGCCTGCGTCGCCTGGGTCTTTGGTTCAAAGAGAATACCGGTCTGGATCTGAGCCTGGTTTATGACGAATACGATCGCACGCGCTTCCTGTTGGGTCTGGGTACAACGGTCTTGTTGATGCTGCTGTGTGTTTCTGGCAGCCTGCTTCTGGGCGTGCTGGGTGCCTTGCTGGCTGAGGCCAAAGTTCGCGTCATAAGCAGACTGATCTGGATCGCCAGCGTGCTTGGACGCATGACGCCGCCGCTGTTGGTAATGTACCTGTTGCTGTTTGGGCTCGGATCCATGCTGATGGCGACGCACGGCATCAGTGTGTCGCCCTTTGCCGTTGTAGTGTGGTGCCTGAGTTTTTACACCGGTTCAAGCATCATGACGGCGTTCCTGTTCGCAGCGGATGTCAAGCGTCAGGCGAATCCGGTATTCCAGTTGCGTTGGGGAAACATGGGTGAACTCATCGCAACGAGCAGTGGCCACGTGACGGCGGCACTGATCAATGTATCGAAAGCGACCATGATGGCCTCTGCTGTCGCTGTGCCCGAACTTCTCTCGGTTGCTACCACCATCATGACGGAGAACGGAAATGTTGGTGTGATGATGAATGTGCTGCTGTTGACGTTCCTGTTGCTCATCTTTGCAACGGTTCGCCTGCTGAAGCTGCTGGAGCGCAAGTTCCTGGGAAGGAGCCAATGAATCTGCCTGGCCTGGACGTGCTGCGCGAGTTGATCACCTGGACGCCTTTCCTGCTGACAGGCTTCAGCCTGAACATCCTGATTGCATCGCTCGCGATGGTCATTGGAACCGCGCTGGGTTGGGGACTGGCTTTGCTCAGACTGTCGAGTCGTCCGCGGCGCGTGAAGATCAGTTTGCTGCTGACCGAGCTCACGCGCAATGTGCCCACCATTGTTTTCCAGTTTTACCTGGTCTTCATGTTGCCCAGCGAGTTTGTCTTGCCCGGCACCTCGATCACTCTGGGTTTTCCGGGCTGGCTGAACGCATCGTTGGCTCTGGCCATGGCAGTGATTGGATTTACCTCTGACAATCTGACCACCACCTTGCAGGATTGGCGCAAGGGAGATCATGCAGCAGCGCTCCTCTTTCTACCCAACTGGACGAGTTATATGTTGATCATCGTGATCGCCTCCAGCACCGCGTCGATCATTGGTGTGGGTGAGTTGGTCAGCCGTTGCAACACGGTCATCAATGCCACCGGCAATACTCGCCTGATGTTTCCGGTCTATTTGTACGCCTGCGTTTGTTTCTTCCTTTTTTGCTACCCTTTGACCCGCTTGATGCAATGGACCAGGGCGCATCTTGCTGCGCGCCTGGGGCCGGCGCCACATTAAATGAGAAAGGCTTTGCCATGAAAGTCCGTTTTTGGGGTACCCGGGGGTCTATTCCGATCTCGCTGACCGCTGAGCAAACTCGCGCGAAAGTGGTGGCAGCGCTCAATGCGGCGATCGATCAGGGCTTGAATCGACGGCAAGACGTGGAGGCGTTTGTTGACTCCCAACTGCCTTTTGAAATCAGAGGCACCTATGGTGGTCACTCCAGTTGCGTGCAACTGGAGTCGCAGGGAGCCGGTCATGTGTTCCTGGATTTCGGTTCCGGCGCTCGGCCGCTGGGGGGTGATTATTTGCGGCAGTTCCCGCCCGGTTCGCCGCAGACTTACCATGTTTTCATGTCCCACCTGCATTGGGACCACATCATGGGCTTCCCTTTCTTTACCCCGGTCTATATACCCGGCAATCGTATCGTTATCCATACCTGCCACGCGCAGGCTGAACTGGCTTTCCGGCGGCAGCAATCACCGCCGTGTTTTCCCGTTGAGTTTGACGCCCTGGCCGCGCAAATCGAGTTCGACCTGCTGCGGCCGGGACAGCAGTATGAAATCGCCGGTTACTCGGTAGCGGCGCTGCTGCAGCTTCATTCGGGTGACTCCTTCGGTTGGCGTTTCGAACGCCATGGCAAGTCCATGGTTTATTCGACAGATTCCGAACATAAACTCGATCAACAGAGCGCGCTGGAGCCGTACATCGATTTTTTCCGCGATGCGGATCTTGTGGTGTTCGATGCCATGTACTCGCTGGCCGATGCCGTTTCGGTGCGCGCAGACTGGGGGCATTCCAGCAACATGGTGGGGATCGAACTGTGCCAGGCCGCCAAGGCCAGGCGCCTTTGCATGTTTCACCATGAGCCGGCCTATGACGATGCCAAAATTGCCGGTGTTCTGGACCAGTCGCGCCGACTCGAGGCGCTCACTCGCAGTGACGCTGAGCTGGCGGTCGTGACGGCCTACGACGGCCTTGAAATAGACCTTTAGCGCTTGGGGATCGGCCAGCGGTCAAAGCAGCGACTTGCTCATTGACAGCAGGTTCCAATCGCCCCTGCGCTGGTAGCTGACACTGTCCATCAGTTGGAAAACCAGAAAAATTCCCAAGCCCCCAATTTCCCTTTCTTCCAGCGCGGCATCCAGCTTGGGCGGCGCGATCTGAAGGGGGTCGAAGGCAATTCCGTTGTCGGCGACCTCTATCTGGAGCTGCGATTCCTTCTGTGTCAGATCAAGCTTCAAGTGCGGCCCGCCCTGCCCGAGCGATCCATAAGACATGACATTGACGATCACTTCTTCCAGCGCCAGGCGCACTTGCGCCGCCACGTCCACAGGCCAATTCTGGCTCTGACCAAAACTCTCGACGTCATCGAGCAGCACTGCCAGATGGGCCATGTCTGCGTCGCCTTCGAGTGTGAGTTGCCCTGACATTCTCAAATTCTATAGCGTTCATCTGAGCGGGCTCTGACAAAACTGCTATAACATGAGCCCACCTATTAGCAAGATTTCGTAACATGAACACTAGCGTTACATACAAGTCCACTGGCCGTCTGGATACAGTCACCGCTGGTGCCGCCGAAAAGGCGTTGTTGGCTTTGCTGGTTGACGATGTCAATTCAATCACTATGGATTTGTCGGAGCTCGACTATGTCAGCAGCGCCGGCTTGCGCGTCTTACTGGTTGTTGCGAAAGCCGCAAAAGCCAGAGGCGGAAAGCTGGTTCTGACTGCGCCGAAGCCGGCGATTCTGGAAGTCATCAAGATCAGTGGTTTCGACAGGATTATCAGCATTCAACCATGACATTTGGCTCGAGACTTCGGCAGTCATGGGGCCGTTGCCTTGCCTGAGGCGCTGTTTTGAACTGGCTGGCGGCGATGATGTCGCCGGGGTAGCCTACTGCTTGATGCACGTCAACAGATGGCGTGTGTGAAGGCAAATTTATCACATAGTGGTGCTACTATTCATTTACCAAAATATACGAGGAGCCTAGCTTCTTGTTTGCCCATTTGGGGTGAGTGTATTTCCGCTTAGCTGTCTTCGGCCGGAAAGTGTTCGGCCGGGCTATGAGTTCATCCAGGGTGGGTCTTGCGATTAACCGTTAACTCATGGACACAGAATTATGAAAGCCAAGACAACAAAGTACCCCGGCATCCCCAACGTGATCCATGGCAACGGCGCAGTCGCCTATGTCATGAGCCAGGTCTGTGGCGGTGTGATCGGCTACCCGATTACACCCTCCACCGAGATCGCTGAAATCTACGAAGCATTTCGCGCCGAGGGCGGCGTCAATGTTTTCGGCAAGCATCCCTTCTTCTTCGAGCCCGAAGGCGAGCATTCGGCGCAGAGCGGTGCGCTCGGTGCGGCACTGACCGGTGGCCAGTTCATCTCCAATGCTTCCTCCAGCCAGGGCATTTTGTATGCGCTCGAATCGCACTATGTGACGGTCGGCAAGAAGGTCGGCGGTTTTGTGCTGCAGGTGGCCGCGCGTGTGGTCTCCAAGCATTCGCTCAACGTGATGGCCGGGCACGACGACGTGTATTCGCTGCTGTCTTCCGGCTACACCATCCTGTTTGGTTCCAATCCGCAGGAAGCGGCCGATCTGGCCGCCATTTCCTACCGCGTTGCATCGCTCTCGCTGATTCCGGTGGCCAACGCGATGGACGGTTTTGCTACCAGTCACATGATGAGCGAGGCGCTGATGCCCGAGCCCGCCTTGCTGCGCGAGTACCTGGGTGACCCGGCTGGACGCATCAAGGCGCCGACGCTGGCGCAGGAGATGCTGTACGGTGCCAAGGGCAGGGTGGTGCAGTTGCAGCAGTACCTGGTTCGGCGTCAGGCCGATCTGACCCCGGACAAGTTCGCCAAGCTGCAGGCTTATTTGATCAGCAACGCTGTCAGCGTCGAGTCCGACAACGCTGGCAAGCTGGTTGCCAAGACGCTGGACTGGCTGCCTGAAGAACTGCATGGCGCCTGGAAGCGCCAGTGGCTCAACGCCTTCGAGAAAGGCACGCGTCAGCTGGTTCCCGCGCTGGTCGATGTGAACAATCCGGGTCTCACCGGTGCGGTCCAGAACCAGCCTGATTTTCAGGCGGGGGCGGTCGATCACCGTACCCATTTTGTTGTCGCCGTGCCGGCCATCGTGCGCCAGGCGATGGACGAATATGCCGAGCTGAGCGGGCGCAAGTACAACCCGGTACAGACCTTCATGTGCGAGGACGCTGATTACGTGATGGTGGGCTTGGGCTCTGTTACGGATGACGTCGAAGCCGTGGTGAGCCACTTGCGCAGCCAGGGCAAAAAGGTCGGTCTGGTGGCCATCAAGCTGCTGCAACCTTTCCCGGAAGCCGATCTGGTGGCGGCGCTCAAGGGCAAGAAGGCCGTGACCGTGCTGGAGCGCTCGGACCAGACCGCGCTTACCAGCTTCGTCACGCAGGCCCTGTTCAAGGCGGTTGAGAATGCCAGCCAGATGCGCCACACGGGCATCCCGGCGCTCAAGAGCAGCCCGCTGCTGACGACCGCCATCTTTGGCCTGGGCGGGCACGACCTGCAACCGCGCCATCTGATCGCAGCGTTCAAGAACATGGAAGACGGGCAACTGGTGCCGCTGATCTATCTGGGCTCGCAGTTCTTCTCCGACACGGCGACGCCGCGCGTCTCCGAACTGCTGCAGCGATTGAAGGCCGCCTATCCCGAGACCGAACCGATGGCGCTGCAGACCCAGCCCAATCCCAAGCTGCTGCCGGACGCGGGCTTTCGCGTGCGTTTTCATTCGATCGGTGGCTACGGCACGATCGCCTCGGGCAAATTGCTGACCGACATCCTGGCCGGCGTGCTCGGTATGCACTCCAAATCGGCGCCCAAGTATGGATCCGAGAAGAGCGGCGCGCCCACCAATTACTACATCACGCTGAGTCCGGAACCGGTCAAGATCACCAACGCCGAACTGGAAGACGTTGAGGTCGTGATTGCGCCCGACCACAAAGTCTTCAGCCACACCAATCCGCTGCTCGGGCTGGTGGCGGGTGGTACCTTCATCCTGCAGTCCAATGCCACTGCCGAAGAAGTCTGGGCCGAGTTGCCAACGAAGGCGCGCCAGACCATCCGTGACAGGAAGATCCGCTTCTTCATCATCGACGCGTTTGCCGTGGCCAAGAAGAATGCACCAACACCGGAGCTGGCCACCCGCATGATGGGTATTGCCTTCATCGGCGCCGTCTCCGGCCACGTGCACCAGGTCTCGGCTGGTGCCGATGCGGCGACGATTCTGGAGAAAGTGCGGCAACAGATTTCGAAGAAATTCGGCGGCAAGGGCGGAGCCGTGACCGATGGCAATATGGCTGTGATCCGCGAGGGCATCGAGGCCACGCAAAAGGTCGATTACGACCTGCCGGCCTTCACCAGCATCGAGAGCCGGCCCGCCACGATTCCGATCTACAGCGCGTCGCAATCAGCCGCGCAGTGCCAGAGCGCGGGTCCATCGGGCTGCGCTGGCATGTTCGACGCCGAATACTACGACGACATGGTGCTCAAACCGTTCCGTGAAGGCGCCTTGGGCGAGGCACCGGTGTTGCCAGGGACGGGCCTGTTCATGCCGGCGGGCAGTGCCGGTGCCAAAGACAAGGGGCTGTTCCGGCGCACCGTGCCCGAGTTCAAGCCAGAGTTGTGCACCGGTTGCATGGAGTGCGCACTGGTTTGTCCGGACGCCGCGATTCCGAATGTGGTGCACGAGATTCACGACTTGCTGCTGGGCGGCATCAAGGAACTCGACATCACGGCGGCGCAGGCCGAAGCCCTGCGTGGTCATGCCTACGCTTTGTCCGAAGCCGTGCGTGAGAGTTATCGCCAGAGCAAGGAGGCCCGCGCCCTGCACGAGCTGCTGGCCGATGCTGCGACGCATCTGGAAACCGACAACGTGACCCTGCTGCGCAACGTCAACAAGCTGATCGACGTGCTGGCGCTGTATCCGGTGGCACGCACCCGGCCCTTCTTTGACGCCATGGAAAAGGCCAAGGCGGGCAGTGGTGGATTGTTCGCGGCCAATGTCGATCCCTGGAAGTGCACGGGGTGTCTGGAATGCATCGAGGTGTGCGGCCCGGGCGCTCTGGTGGCGCGCGAACAGGATGCAGCCGTGCTGCAAGTCCTGCAACAGCGTTTTGACGTCATGGGCAAGCTGCCCAATACACCCGCGCGTTTTGTTGACGGCGCCATCAAGCCCGACGGCGAAATCAAGCGTCTGCTGCTGGACCGCTCCAACTACTATTCCACCACCGGTGGCCACGGCGCCTGCCGCGGTTGTGGCGAGGTGACGGCGATCCGTCTCGTGATGGCCACCAACCAGGCCATTACGACGAAGCGTCAGCGCGATCACATCCATGAGCTCGAAGCCCTGATTGCAGACCTTGGCGCCAAACAGGCGACGCTGGTCGGCACCGACGCCGAGCGGGCGCAGCGCCTTGGCGCACTGATCGATACCCTGGAGAAGCGCCTTTACGTGTTCGAGAGCGGCCCCAGCGGCAACGGTCCGTCTGGTGCTGTTGTGGCCAACTCCACCGGTTGCAGCAGTGTTTACGCCTCCACTTTCCCGTTCAACTGCTACAACGATCCCTGGGTCAACAGCCTGTTCCAGGACGCGCAGCCGCTGGCCAAGGGTATCTTCGAGGGCATTGCTGCGCAGACCGTCGCCGACGTGCGTGCGCAGCGTGTGGCCCGGCTGGAACTGGCCGACGCCTATGACGCCAAGACGCACGAGCAGGGTTTGCGCATGCTGTCCTGGGAGCAGTTCAGTGTCGCCGAACTGGGTCTGATGCCCACCGTGATCACGGTCGGTGGTGATGGTGCTACTTACGACATCGGTTTTGGCGCACTCTCGCGCATTCTGATGAGCGGCACGCCGCTCAAGGTGCTGGTGCTCAATACCGGCTCTTACTCCAATACCGGCGGGCAGGCTTCGACATCGAGCTTCATCGGTCAGGACTCCGATCTGGCACGTTATGGCAGTGCGGCCAGCGGCAAGCAGGAGTCACGCAAGGAACTCGGCCTGATCGCAGCCTTCCATTCCAATGTGTTCGTCTGCGCCACCAGCACCTCGCTGCAGGGGCACTTTTTGAAGAACACCATGGAGTGCCTCACCTACACCGATGGCCCTGCTTTGATGGACGTCTACACGCCGTGTCAGGGTGAGCACGGCATTGGCGACGCAGCCTCGTCCGAGCGCTCGCGTCTGGCAGTGCAGAGCCGCATGAACCCGGTGTTTGTGCATGACCCGCGCCGTGGCAGCAATCTGCACGACTGGTTCTCGCTGGAAGGCAACCCGGAGCCCGAGAAGACCTGGGCCAGCAGCACGCTGGAATACCTTGACGATGCCGGTCAGATCAAACTGCTCAGCACCGCATTGACACCGGCGCACTTTGCGCTGGGGGAAATCCGCTTCAAGAAGCAGTTCCACAAACTGGGTGCGGACGAGGTCAACGCGATGCCGGTGGAGGCCTACGTCGAGTTGGCCAAGGACGATCGGCAGGGCATCAAGCCTTTCATCTGGTCGACCGACGCGAAGAAGCGTCTGCAGAAGATTGAAGTCACCCAGGCCATCATTGCGCTGGTCGAAGAGCGCCGCAAGTACTGGCATCTGCTGCAGTTCCTTGATGGTCAGCATGTGGCCAAACTCGACGAGAGCCACCGCGCCGACATCGAGTCCTTGCAGGCGCAGTACCAGGATTCGGTGACCCTGCGCGACTCATCGCTCGACACCTTTGCCCGTGCCATGTCGGAGTTGGCTGCTTCCAGCAAGGCACCGGTGGCGGCAGCGCGCACGATTCCCATCACACCGGTGAGCGGCGCAGCGGCAGCTGCGGGCGCGGCAACGGCGGTGGCGGATGCTCTGGTGACTTACGACGTTGCCGACCAGGTCAAATGCACCGACTGCAAGACCTGCTACCAGGATTTGCCGGAGCTGTTCGAAAAAACGCGCGTCGTGGTCGACGGTGAGAGCAAGGATGTGGCGCAGCTGATTCCCGGCGCGCTGGCCAAAGTCAAGGTCACAGCAGAACTGAAGAGCCGCATTGCGCGTGTTGTTGCCAATTGTGATTCGGAGATCATTCGATGAGCAGCGAAAACCTGAACTCCCGCAGTGGTGAGGATCTGCAGCGCTACCTGCAGGCCAGCAGCACGATCGAAAGCACGCGCTCGCAGCTTGATGCGCTGGAGCAAACGCCCGAAGTCGAGAACTTTCACCAGCAGCTCAACCTGCTGCGCCGGCGGCTGCTGAGCGAGCCGCAGGCCTTTCGCGACATGTTCATTGCCGACGGCACCAATGCCATGGTGTGGGAGTTTCAGCAAGAAGAACTCAGCGCGGAGTTCATCCGCACCATGTGGGGCCTCTTGCTGCGCGACGATGACGCCAGCAAGGTCTTGATGCGCTTCGTCTGGAACGTGCCGCTGCGGCTCAAGCGCAAGTTCATACGCGCCATTGAGCTCCATCTGTCGGAGCGCTATCCGATGTTCAAGGGCCTGTCGTTCAACTGGCCGGTGGAGCGCTCCATTCCGCCCTATATGCGTGATGCCGAGGAGCGCTCGCATGACTTCGGCCTGGTCAATCAGGGCTATCTGGGCTACATGAACCTGGGCTACAGCGCTCGCGAGGTCGAGATGTTCGTTTGGCTGGAGGCGCTGCGCGACAAGCAGTGCAAGGACAAGCCCTGTGAGGTGGGTGTGCACGTGGCCGGCAAGTTTGAGCCCAAGGGCGGTTGCCCGGTCAAGATTCATATTCCCGAGATGCTGGAGCTGCTGGGTACCGGACGCTTTCGCGAGGCCATGGAGCTGATCGAAAACTGCAATCCGCTGCCCAATGTGACAGGCCGCGTCTGTCCGCAGGAGCTGCAGTGCCAGGGTGTCTGCAAGCACAAGAAGTTGCCGATCGAGATCGGCCAGATCGAGTGGTATCTGCCGCAGCGCGAAAAGCTCGTCAACGCCGATGGCATTGCGGCGCGCTTTGCCAACTTTCCTGATCCCTGGGCCAAGGCTGACAAGCCGCCGGTGGCGGTGGTGGGCTCCGGCCCGGCCGGTCTGATCAACGCCTATCTGCTGGCCTCAGAGGGCTTCCCGGTGACGGTGTTTGAAGCCTTTCATGCGCTGGGCGGGGTGCTGCGCTACGGCATCCCCGAGTTCCGTCTGCCCAATGAATTGATCGACGACGTGGTTGGCAAGATCAAGCTGCTGGGTGGCAAGTTTGTGGCCAACTTTGTGGTCGGCAAGACCGCCACCATCGAAGATCTGAAGAAGGCCGGCTTCTGGAAAGTCTTTATCGGCACCGGCGCCGGCTTGCCGCGCTTCATGAACGTGGCGGGCGAACATCTGCTCAACGTCATGTCAGCCAACGAGTTCCTGACCCGGGTGAACCTGATGCAGGGCCTGCACAAGGACTATGAGACTCCGCTGCCCGAAACCCGTGGCAAGCGCGTCATCGTGATTGGTGGTGGCAACACGGCCATGGACGCGGCCCGTACCTCGCGCCGCCTTGGTGGCGATGTGACGATTGTCTATCGGCGCACGCAATCCGAAATGCCGGTGCGTGTGGAAGAACTGCACCATGCGCTGGAAGAAGGCATCAAGCTCATGGAGTTGCGCGCACCCAATGAGTTTCTGGGTGACGACAAGACGCACTTTGTGACGCATGCGCAGCTTGACGTCATCGCCCTGGGCGAGCCCGACGCCAGCGGCCGGCGCAGCCCGGTGAGCACCGGCAAGATCGAGTCCATGGAAGTAGACCTGGTCATCATGGCGCTGGGCAACACACCCAACCCGATCATCCGCGAATCCGAGCCGAGCCTCAAGACCACCAAGTGGGGCACCATCGATGTGCCGGACGGCTCGCAGCAAACTTCGCTGGCTGGCGTCTACTCGGGCGGCGACGCTACCCGCGGTGGCTCTACCGCGATCCGCGCAGCCGGTGACGGCCAGGCGGCGGCACGCGAGATTGTGGGCGACATCAACCTCACGCCGGCCGAGATTCGCACCATGGTTCGCGGCGCGCAGTACTACACCGGTTTGGGTTCGGCGCCGCAGACCATTCTGGAAAAAATCGAACTGGCCGACGGCATCGTCGAGTTCATCGTGCACTCGCCGCTGGTCGCCAAGTCAGCCCAAGCCGGGCAGTTTGTGCGCGTCTTGCCCTGGGAAAAGGGCGAACTGATTCCGCTCACGCTGGCCGACTGGGACGCCAGCAAAGGCACCATCTGCCTGGTGGTGCAAGCCATGGGCAGCAGCAGCATTGCCATCAACAAGATGTCGGTGGGGGACTCGTTTACTGGCATTGCCGGGCCGCTGGGTCTGCCCAGCGCGCTGCATCGCTACGAAGGCCAACAGACGGTGGTCTTCACTGCGGGTGGCCTGGGCCTGCCGCCGGTCTACCCCATCATGCGTGCGCACCTGCGCCTGGGCAACCACGTGACGCTGATTGCGGGTTTCCGCAATTCCGATCTGCTGTTCTGGGTCAAGGACGGCGAGCGCGTTGCGGCATTGAAAGCCGAATTCGGCGATCAACTCGACGTGATCTACACCAGCAACGACGGCAGCTTTGGCGAGAAGGGTTTCGTTACGACGCCGCTGGAAGCCATGCTGAAGGACAACATGACGAGCAAGGGTCGCAAAATTGCCGAAGTCGTCACCATCGGCCCGCCGCTGATGATGCGCGCCGTGAGCGATCTGACCAAGCCCTACGGCGTGAAAACCGTGGCCAGCCTGAACTCGATCATGGTGGACGCCACCGGCATGTGCGGTGCCTGCATGGTGCCGGTAACAATCGCCGGCAAGATGGTGCGCAAGCACGCCTGCGTTGACGGCCCCGAGCTCGACAGCCACATCATCGACTGGGACAAGTTCCTGCCGCGCTTCAATCAGTTCAAGGTGCAGGAGCAGGAGAGCAGGGTCGCACACGGGTTTGCCTGAGTCGCGGGGGCAATGACACCCCGATCAACCGTGCGAGCGTTAATTGGGTTGCATGGCCGCGAGGCTTGACACCGGGCGGCGCAGGGTCGGGTCGAAGGGGTTGATCTTCGGACTGATC
>CAITZZ010000279.1 GCA_903897005.1 uncultured beta proteobacterium
CGCACGCAAGGTGACCGCCAGCTTGGTGGCATCGGCATTCTTCAGATACACCACATAGATGTTGCCGGCGGCACCATTGCCGCTGCTGGCCACCGGTTGATCCAGTTTTTCTACCAGTGACTTCACCAGCGCAACGCGGGCCGGATTGGCAGCCCGCAGAATCAGCGTGTTGGAACGTGGCTCGGCAATCAGCGTGGTCTTGAACGAAGTGTCACCCCCCACGGTTGCCGTACCCGACGACTCGATCAAACGCAGCACCAGGGGTGCCAGATCCGCGGCAATCGCATGCTTGAGTGTCAGCACCTCGACGTTGGTGGCGTTGGCTACATCCATGGCAGCGATGATGCGCGCCAGACGCCGCAGATTGTCCGAATAGTCGGTGATGACCAGCGAATTGTTGCCAGGGTTGGCATTGATGGTGTTGTTCGGGCTGATCAAGGGGCGCAGCACCGCCACCAGATTGTTGGCCGACTCAAAGTTGAGCCGGAAAATCTGCGTGCTGATCTGGTTACCGCTTGCCAGGTCAGCACCGCTGGTGGCGTTGTCGCTGACCGTGACAGCCGAGCTTTGCAGTTTGGCGTCGGCTTCTGGCACTACTTTGTACAGACCCGCCGACTCCACCATGGTGAAGCCCTGCAGTCGCAAGGCGGCCAGAAACTGGTTCATCGCCGCAGTTCGACTGACCGGCTTTTCCGTCACCAGCGTCAGCGTACCCTTGACACGCGGGTCCACCACCACATTGAAGCCGGTGATGCTGGCCATGGTCCGCGCCACGGCATCAATTTCGGCATTGCTGAAGTTCAGCGTGACGGGTTCAGCCGACCGGACTGCTGTCGCAAGCAGCAGCATGCTGATGGCCAGGCAGAACACCATGCCGAAGGGACGCCGGAAACTGGTAAATTTCATACAGATTCAACCCACTTTAATGATGGCACGGGCACCGTCGCGACGCCCGATGATATTCAGAAGATTGGACAAAGCCTCAAGGCGCTCCGGCGCAGCAGTGGCAAAGCCCTCAAACCGGAGTTTTGAGCCCACCCACTGACCACTGCCGGACAATTGTAGACTGCCCTCCAGCGTCTCCAGCGCGATGCTGGGGCTCGCGCCACCGAGCAGCGAGATGCGATAACTGCCCATCGGTTTGAGTGTTGACAGGCGAGACGACATCTGGGTTGCATCGAGTTGCACACGCCCGCCCAGCAACAGGCGACCCGCGGCCCACTGCAGCGTCAGTCCCTGCGTCGTGAGCGTCAACTGACCATCGGCTTGCACCGTGTTCCAGGGGGTTCCCAGTCCGGTCAGCCACTGCGCCGGCCACTGCGACAGGCTGTCCGCCAGCGCCAGTTCGGTGCCGGACCAACGTGGCTGTATGGTCACACGCCAAGCCTGCTGCATGCAGCAGTCGGCCTGGATTTCAGCACGCAAGCCACTCCAATGGGGGCTAAGCACCCAGACCAGTCTTCCCGGCAGGGTGCTGGCGTCACTGCTGCCGGCACCACCGGCCAAGCCGAGTCGGGCCGAGCCATTCCAGACGGTCCCCTGGGCGTCATCAAACACCACCCGCCCGCTAAGGGCCGCTTGCAGCGGCTCGGTCAACCAGCGCGCGGGTGCAAGAAGCAGGGTGGCCAGCAACAGTCCGAGCAAAGCGCCAGCACTCGCCCATGACCAGGGGGGGGTCAGTTGCCGGGTCACTTGAGGTTCAGCGTCACAGTGCCATCCCAGTTGCCACTGGCGCCGCGCAACAAGCGCGCCTCGCCCGGCACCGCACGCACATTGAGTCGGACCTGCAGCAACCACTGGGCCAGGGCGTCGGCCGAAGCGCCCTTGAAAGTCACGGTTGCTCGGTCACCCGCGATCTGTAACTGCGCTGTGGCACCGAAGGACTTGACCGATGCATCGAGCAAGCGCCGCGCCTCATCCACTGCGATCCGCGGCTGCGCCTGCAAGGCTTTGGCCTGCGCCTGCAGACTGTGCATCTGCTGCAGTTGCGCATCCAGCAGCAGCCGCTGGCTTGCCGCCGAACGCAAGGTGAGCAGCGCCGGTGATATCGCCAGCCACCACACCAAAGCGGCCAGTACCAGCAGAGCGGCACCGAGCAGCCACTGGCGCTCGCGTCTGGCCAGGGCCTGCCAACGCGCCAGCAATAGCGAAGAAAAGTTCATGGTGCCACACCCTGTTTGATAAGCAGCGCGTCGCCCTCGGCGCTGACTGCATAAGCCTGGGGTTTGAGCTTGAAGGCAATCGCCGAAATCTCCTCTGGCTTGAGCTTGAGCCCCTTGAGTCTGAGCTCGCCCGCGGCAAATTCCAGCGCCGTCGGTATGCTGCCGGCCGGTGCCGCCAGACCGAACGCTGCCAGCATGACTTCCATATCGCGTGGCGTTGCTGCGCCGCTGGCCTGCTGCAGCAAAGCCACCTCCTTGTTCATCTGGACCACCGCATCGACGACCACGCGCACCTGGGGGAAAGTGCTGGTCAGCACTTGCGCAATGGCGCCGCGCTGCGCCGTGATCCGGGCCTGTTCGCGCCAGGCCCAGGCATTGAGACCGACCAGATTGATCACAAGCAGCGCCAGCACGGCAAAGCGCGCAGGGCGCCAGCGCGGGGCGCGCAGCAGACTGACGAGAGAGTCCGACAAACGCTTTCTGGTTCTGGCCCCACTTGAATTGGCCAGATCAAACTGCGCCAGATCCCAGGCCGACTGGATCGCCTGCAGACGCCGCTGACCGACCGGTTGCAGGCTGGCACTGCGCTTGAACAATTGCTCGGCCAGCGTCGCGACGGCTGGCTCAGCCAGCAGAGGGCGCGTCTCTGGCCAGTTCAACAAGGCCACGGACGCCTTCGACAACGGCCACAGCGCCACCGCGCCACCATTGCCCAAAACCAGCTGTGCCTGCTCCGGCTCCCCGGTAACGTAGAGCGCGTCACTCAGCACATCAGGAGCAAACTCGGGCACGATCCGGCTGACCGGCCGTCCCGACTGCTCCAGCGCCTGCAGCGCCGAACGCAGCCAGGCCTTGTCACAGGCCGCCACCCAGACCGGAGTGTCTTCGCTGGCCTGCGGCTCGAGCGCAAAGTGCAGTTGCGCCGTCTCATCGAGCAACTGGTCTTCCAGCAAACCTTCCAGCACGGCACGCAGGCGCGACGCTCCGCCCTCCTGGAACAGGCGTCGCCCCAGCGTACCGCGAGGCAACTGGACGCGATGCCAGGACAGCTTGTCGGCACTCACCAGCGCCACCACCTCGATCGAGTTGTCGGCCTGCGGCAGCAGCGCCAGCGGTACCCGCGACTGCTCGCCCACCACGCGCCCGTCCGGACTGAGCAGATAGTCGTACAGGTCAGCCGAAGCGGAAGAAAGGGTGATGATGAGAGTGGTCATACGCAGGTCTTGCCGCTCATTGTAAGGGGGCCCCCGGTGCCAGCGCGCCACGTTTGCGCGCCAGCGTTTTGACCTCCATACCATTGCGCTGCACCAGCGATTGCTCCTGCACCAGGGTCTGCTCGACCTGCAGAATGCCGCGCACTTCAAAGAAACGGGTGGCCACGCCGTGCTCGGCTTCCGTGAAGCGCGCCCCGGCACTGCCGGCGATCTTGCTGGCTTCGCTCAGTGTCGTCAGGTGCGACAGCTCCCGGGCTCGCACAAAACGGCTCGCGTCGGCCATCTCGAAGGCCTCGACGCAGGCATAAATCACCTCGGGCGCGGCGGTATTGAGGTTGACCGGCGTGCGCACCGGCAGCAACGTGACGTGAGGGCGCAAGCTGGCAAGGCTGCGCGGCGACAAACCAAGCCAGGTCAGTTGATCGAGTTCCTGCGGCGCCAGGGGCAAGGCCATATTGGAGCGGCTCGCGATGCTTGTGTCCTGCACCAGGAGCAAATTTTCGATCATGAGTGCGAGCTCACTCGCCGGCAGGTTCAGCAGGTCAAACAGCCGGGTGAAGGCCAGCCGGCTTGGTTCATCCACTTTGCCGCTTTGTATCAGGTTGGTCACGTTCAACCTGGACTGCAGGTCAATGATCTGCCCTGACAAAAAGGCATCCTGGGTTTCGTCGGCGGCCAGCGCATCACTGCGGTCGGCTGCCAGGAAGGTGGACAGTCGCGCCTGCTCCAGTGGCACGGCCCAGGGCTCGGCCAGATGGTCTGCGCCGCCCTTGCGTGCATCTTCACGCAGGATCAGCCGCGCCCAGTCGAGCGCACCCGTGAGCACCCAGCCCGATTGGGTGCGGCCCCGCTCGGCCGCCTCAACTTCGACCGCACGCCACTGTTGCCACAGCGCGCTGGCAGCAAGCGTCGCCACCAACACCACTGTCAGCATGGCCGTCAGGATCGCCGCACCGCGCTGGCTTTGCGACTTCATTTGCCCCCTCCGATGGTCGGACGCAGCCAGTCGCGCGTAATGGTGCCAGCCAGCGCCTGACCCGGAGCCAGCGTCAGCACCAGTCTGACCGCATCCGGCGTGGCGGTCTCGGTCACCGGCTTGGCATCGGCCGCGGCTCCTGCACTCGACAGGGGGTTGCTCCAGGCGTCGCCGCGGAAATAGAAAATCTGCCACTGATCAAGCGCTGCGATCTGCACCTCCCGCCGCCGGTCGTCTTCCGTCGGACTCTGCGCCCATTGCGCGGCCTTCTGCCACGCTGTCTGCAACTCGCCACGCGTTTGCAAAGGGGGCGACTGCCAACGCAGCCACTGACCCTGCCCCTCAACGCTGCGGCGCGACCAGGCCACCACACTCGGGCCCGCGCCCGGGTCGACGCTGCTGCGACGCAAGATGCGCAGTGCCCGACCGTCCCAGTCCAGACTGGCCGTGTTGGGCTGCACAACCAAAGCGTCCAGATCAGCGCCCCACTGCGCCAGACCGGCCTGCAGGGCATAGACCTCATCGGAATACTGGCGCATCTGGGCCTGCGAGCGCGTCATGCCGTCCAGTCCGCGCCAGCTCAAGGCGGCCATCAAGGCCAGCAGGCCGATCGCCACCAGCAACTCGACCAGCGTGAAGCCACGCAGCACTCGCAGACCAGGCCGGTGGCGACGCATCAGTAGCGCCCCACCACGGTCGACAGGCGCAGCACCGGCGACTCTTCCTTGTTGACCTGCGCATCGATACGCAGAAAATTGGGGTTGGGCGTCGGACGCACCGCCAGCGCCACCGTAAAGACGATGCCAGCCTGCTCACACAGGATGCTGTTGTCGCCCACCCCCGGCATCTGCTTGGCCAGACGCACTTTGATCAATTCGTTTTCGGCACAGGTCTGGGCCAGCAACAGGTCCGACTGGCGCTGCGCATTGCGCGTCAGGGCCGCACTGGCTTGCAGACCGGCCGTCAGTGCAATCGCCACAATGCCAAGCGCAACCAGCACCTCAATCAGGGTAAAGCCACGCTGAGCGCCAATGAATCTCATGGCAGCGCGGTCTTGAGCGAAAAAGGTCGCACCCCGTCGGTGCTCAGCCGCACACTTTTTCCGGGTGCACGACTGGAGATCAGGGACAGTTCCTGCGGACCAATGATGGGCTCGGGGCCGAGCGTCAGCAAGACCGTGCCCGCCACTCCGGCAACCTGGGTGTCGGGGTCCAACCACTGCTGGGGCAACTCCGGTCCGCTCAAGCCCTCGAACCGAAATCCGTCTTCGGTGGGATGCCAGCGCACCGGCACGCCGCTGACACGGGAGCGCGCACGCGCCGACTCCAGCAGAGCACTCAATCGTTCGGCGTCACGCTCGAGTTGCACCAGGGAAGCATCGCGCATGGCAAAGCCGACGCCGACCGAGGCCATGGCCACGATGGCCACCACGACCAGCAATTCGAGCAAAGTAAAGCCGGAGCCCGATCGCTCAGGGCTGCCAGCTGCCAATGTCCGCATTCTTGCCCTCACCACCCGGCTGTCCGTCGGCGCCCAGTGACATCACATCGACTTCGCCTTTAACGCCGGGATTGAGGTAAACGTAAGGTTTGCCCCATGGGTCATTGGGCAGCAGGTCAAGGTAGGACTTCCAGTTCGGCGGTACCGGCGCGGCAGCGGGCTTGGTGAGCAAAGCAGCGATGCCCTGTTCAGCCGTCGGATAACGCTGGTTGTCGAGCCGGTAAAGCTTGAGCGCCTGCATCAGGTTGTTGACATCGGTCTTGGCGGCCGTGACGCGGGCGTCGTCGGCCCGGTCCAGCACATTGGGCACAATCAGGGCCGCCAGCACGCCTATGATCAGCAGCACCACCATCAACTCGATCAGCGTAAAGCCGTCCTGAATTCGGCGGCGCAATGTTGCAGGATTAAATTTCATGGGCTTGCATCACTTTAAAATCTTGGGCGCTTCAATGATAATCGTTCTATGAAGACTCAATCCCTGCGCCTGTGGTGGCTGCGCATTGCCACTTTCCTGCTGGCCGCCCTGGCAACAGCCAGCGCCGCTTACTGGACGCTGAAGTGGAGCGCGCCAGCCTCCGCCAGTTCCGCGTCGGGCCCTGCACTGTCCTTCGCCCGCGCGGCCCAGACCGACCCGCAAGTGGTGGCACGTTTGCTCGGTGGCGGCCAGAAGGCGGTTGTTGCCCTGGTGGAAAGCGCAGCCAGTCACTTCAAGCTGATGGGCGTCGTGGCCAATCGGGCGCACGCTGGCACCGCCCTGATTTCGGTCGATGGCAAACCGGCACGCCCGTACCAGGTTGGCGCCGCGCTCAACGAGTCGCTGGTGTTGAAATCGGTGGCCCCCCGCAGTGCGGCGCTCGCCGCCAGCGCTGACGCTCCGGTCTCCTTCACGCTGGAGTTGCCTGTGCTGGCCAGCACCCCAAGCAGCAAGGCTGCGCCCGCTGGCGCACCGGCTGTTGCGCCGGCCCCGGCGGCTGCCGCTCCACCCGCACCGCTGTCAGGTAGACAGCCCCGCTCCCGAGCGGGCAGATCCAGCTCTGATTCTGAATAAGAAAATCCAGCGCTAGCGCTGGAGCGCCGTGCGCATGGCGTCAACCACGGCTGAATAATCGGGCTTGCCAAAAATGGCGCTGCCGGCAACAAAAGTGTCGGCGCCGGCATCTGCCACGCGGCGTATGTTGTCGACCTTGATGCCACCATCGACTTCAAGTCGGATATCCTTGCCGCTGGCTGTGATGCGCCTGCGCACCTCCTCGATCTTGCGCAGCGCCGAATCGATGAAGCTCTGACCACCAAAGCCCGGATTCACGCTCATGATGACGACCAGGTCAATCTCCTCGATTACCCAGTCCAGCACATCGAGCGGCTCGGCCGGGTTGAATGCCAGGCCGGCCTTGCAGCCTTTTCCCTTGATCACCTGCAGACTGCGGTGAACATGGCCTGATGCGTCCGGGTGAAAACTGATCAGATCGGCGCCGGCCTCGGCAAAGGCGCTGGCCAGCGCGTCGACCGGCTGCACCATCAGGTGCACATCAATCGGCACGGCCAGGCCGGCCGCCGTTTTGGCATGGGGCTTGAGCGCACTGCAAATCATCGGCCCGAAGGTCAGATTCGGTACGTAGTGGTTATCCATCACATCAAAATGGATCCAGTCGCAGCCGGCGGCAATAACGCTTTTCACTTCTTCGCCCAGGCGGGCAAAGTCTGACGACAGAATGGAAGGGGCAATGCGGTAGTTCATGTCGGGAGTTTAATCAGATAGCATTGGCTTATGTCCAAGTACCAGTTTCGCGTCGAAGTCGTACCCCGTTATCTGGCCGAACAGTCGGATCCGGAGCAGGATGTGTACGCGTTTTCCTACGCCATCACCATCACCAATGTCGGTGAAGTCGCTGCCCAACTGATCTCCCGCAGCTGGAACATCAATGATGCCCGCGGACATACCGAACGCGTCAAGGGGCTGGGCGTGGTTGGGCATCAACCCCTGTTGCAGCCACGGCAATCTTTCCAGTACAGCAGCGGCACCCGCTTGCGCACCCCCACCGGCACCATGCACGGCAGCTTCTTCTGCGTCGCCGAAGACGGTGAGAAATTTGAAACCGATGTGCCAATGTTTGTCCTGGATGCGCTCAGCGCCGGTGACGGCCGGCGCACCCTGCACTGAACGATGGGCGAATTTGACCTGATAGCACGCTACTTCAAGCGACCGGCAACCCGCGCGGCGCTGGGTGTGGGTGATGACTGCGCCCTGCTGCAGCCAGCGCCGGGAACGCAGTTGGCCATTTCCAGCGACATGCTGGTCGAGGGCCGACACTTCCTGGGTACCGTCGATCCGCGCAAACTCGGACACAAGGCGCTGGCAGTGAATCTGAGCGACCTGGCCGCCTGCGGCGCCAAGCCACTGGCCTTTACGCTGGCGCTGGCACTGCCACGCGTTGACGAAGACTGGCTCGCCGCATTTTCCGCCGGCTTGCTGGCGCTGGCCGACGCACACAACTGTGAGCTGGTTGGCGGCGACACGACCCAGGGACCGCTCAACATCTGCATCACGATCTTCGGTGAAGTTCCCGTGCTTGACGGCCAATCACTGGCTTTGCTGCGCAGCGGCGCCAGGCCCGGTGACGACCTCTACGTCAGCGGCACGCTGGGCGACGCCAGAGTAGCGCTCGAAGTTTTCCGCGGCACGCTGTCGGTGCCAGCACCGGTGTTTGAGATGGCACGCTCACGCATGGAGCAACCCACACCCCGGGTCGCCCTGGGCTTGGCACTGCGCGGCATTGCCAGCGCGGCAATCGACGTCAGCGATGGTCTGCTCGGTGACCTGGGCCACATCCTGACGCAATCGGGCGTTGGCGCGACGGTACAGGCTGATGCCGCCAGCGCGCTGGTCGCGTCCCGAAGCATTTACCGCGACAACTCGACCCTCCCTGGCCAGACCATCGGCATCGATCAGTGGCGCAGCCTGGCCCTGGCCGGCGGCGACGATTACGAGTTGTTGTTCAGCGCTCCCGCTTCGACCCGCGCGCAAGTAGCGCAAGCCGCCGAGTCGAGTCAGACTGCCGTCACGCGGATCGGCACCATCGAGCGGGAAAGCGGCTTGCGTCTGGTCGATGCGGACGGCCGGAAGTTACCCAACAACTACAGCTCGTTTGACCACTTTGCGTGATTTTTATACAATCTGAATATTATTTATTCAATTTGTATGAATTTATTTTCCCGAGACTTGTCCGTTGCGCTGCAGCGCATGGCACTGCAGTTTCCCATCGTGGCCGTGACAGGCCCGAGGCAATCGGGCAAAACCACACTGGTGCGGCAGCTGTTTGGCGACAAACCCTACGTGTCCCTGGAAGACCCGGTAGAGCTGAGCTTCGCGCAAACTGACCCGCGCGGTTTCTTGCAACGATTTGCGCGCGGCGCCATCTTCGACGAGGCCCAGCGCTGGCCCGACCTGTTTTCACACTTGCAAGGCATGGTGGATGCCGACCGCGCGCCAGGTCGCTTTGTTCTGACCGGATCGCAACAGTTCGGACTCATGGCGGGTATCACGCAGTCACTGGCTGGGCGCGTTGGGCTCGCCCGCTTATTGCCCTTGGCCCTGTCGGAGATCAAACCGGGGATCAGCGATGACCTTCACACCCATCTTTGGCGCGGCGCCTATCCGGCACTTTGGCAAAGCCAGTGCAGCGTCATGGACGCCAACGACTGGTTTGGCTCCTACGTTCTCAGCTACATCGAACGCGACGTGCGCCAACTCCTGCAGGTACAAAATCTGACGACTTTTCAACGCTTTGTGCGCTTGTGTGCGGGGCGCAGCGGCACCTTGTTGAACCTGGTGTCACTGGCCACGGATGCGGGCATCAGTCACACCACGGCGCGGCAATGGCTCTCGGTACTGGAATCCAGCGACCTGCTGTTCTTGCTACCACCCTACCATCGCAATTTCGGCAAACGCCTCGTCAAAACGCCCAAGCTGTACTTCACCGACACCGGCCTTGCCGCCTGGCTGGTCGGCATCCGTGACCCCCAGTTGTTGGCCATTCACCCGATGCGTGGCGCCCTTTTTGAGACCTGGGTGCTTAACGAATTTCGCAAGTATCGGCTGAACCAGGGCTTACCCACCGACCTCTATTTCTGGCGCGACAACAATGGACTGGAAGCCGATCTGGTGTTCGAAGTCGACGATGGCCTGCAGTGTGTTGAGATCAAGTCCAGCCAGACCATTACGACAGACCTGGTACGCGCCGGTCAGCGCGCCTCCCGCTTTGTGACCGAACCCGCACCCGCGCCCTGGCTCATTCACGGCGCGACAGATAACTACACCCGTGACGGCGTGCGCTGCATCAGTTGGCAGCGCTTTGCCGATCCGCAGCAGGCTTAGGGCGGCACAGATAATCGCGTCATGCCCGAGAACCCGTCCCCCGTTGAATATCCGATACGCCCCAGTGCACGCTTCCTGCTGGAGCAACCGGCGCACCTGATCGCGCTGGGTTTTGGCTCGGGCTTGAGCCCGGTCGCGCCCGGTACCGCCGGCACCCTGTGGGCGTGGGCCGCCTTCACCGTCCTGCAGCCCTGGATGAACGAGCTGCTATGGGCATGGGTGATCGCTGCCGCCCTGCTTCTGGGCTGCTGGGCTTGCAGCGTCTGCGCCAGGAACATGCGCACGGCCGACCCCGGCAGCATCGTCTGGGATGAAATCGTGGCCTTCTGGCTGGTGCTGTGGCTGGTCACTCCCACCGGTTTCTCGGGCCAGTTGCTGGCGTTTACGCTGTTTCGCTTCTTCGACGCGGTGAAGCCGGGCCCGGTGGGCTGGGCCGACGCTTTGTTCCACCATCTCGATACCGTCAATGACCGCTACGCCTGGCACAAGGCCGGCTTCGGCATCATGCTGGACGACCTGGTGGCGGCCGCCTGCACGCTGCTGGTCATCTCGGCCTGGAGATTCTTTCAATGAGTACTGCAAGCGAGGGCAAG
>CAITZZ010000280.1 GCA_903897005.1 uncultured beta proteobacterium
CGCCTTCTCCCGCGCCCGGTCCTGGGCGATTGCCACGGCCTCGGAAGCGGGTGACACAGTGCGCGTCTGCGCCAATTGCGCCAGCGCCTGGGCTGGCACATTCTCGAATTCGGTGGTGATGGCGATACAGCGCTCGGCCAGGGCTTGCAGCCCCGCCGGGTCGGTGTAGGCGGTCTGGATATGGTGGTGGCTGACGCGCCCGGCCGGGCTCAGCGGGTCCGGGTCCAGCACGGCGGTGAAGTAACCCATGCGCTGGGCGGCGTGCACAAACATACGCCCCAACTGGCCGCCACCCATCACGCCCAGTGTGACCTCTTTCATAAAACGGGCGGCACGGTCATGTTGCGGGCCACTTCGGTCTGGTGGGCGCGGAACTCGTCGAGCTTCTTGCGCAGCGTGGGGTGATCAGCCGCCAGCATGGCCACGGCAAACAGCGCCGCATTGGCCGCACCGGCTGCACCAATGGCGAAAGTGGCCACGGGAATGCCCTTGGGCATCTGCACGATGCTGTGCAGCGAATCAACGCCCGACAGGGCCTTGCTCTGCACCGGCACGCCCAGCACCGGCACTGTGGTCTTGGCTGCCAGCATTCCCGGCAGATGGGCCGCGCCACCGGCACCGGCGATGATGGCGCGCAGTCCGCGCCCCACGGCGGCTTCGGCGTAGGCGAACATGTCATCGGGCATGCGGTGGGCCGAAACGACCTTAGCCTCGTGGCTGATTCCAAACTGTTGGAGAATCTGGACTGCATGTTGCATGGTGTCCCAGTCGGAGCTGGAACCCATGACGACGCCGATTTGAATGTTTGTCATCTCCCAATTTTACTTTTTCGCCACATGATCAACGTCACCATTGAAAACTTCGAAGCCGAAGTCGTCGCCGCCTCCACCCAAGTCCCCGTTCTGGTCGACTTCTGGGCACCGTGGTGCGGCCCCTGCAAGGTCATCGGGCCGATCCTGGAACAACTGGAAACCGAGTACGAAGGCCGCTTCAAGCTGGTCAAGATCGACTCTGACGAACAGCAGGAATTGGCCCAGGCTTTTGGCATCCGCTCCATTCCCACCTGTGTGCTGATGGTGGGCGGCAAGCCGGTGGACGGTTTCATGGGCGCCAAGCCGGTCAGTGAGGTCAAGGCCTTTCTAGACAAGCATGTTCCTGCCGAAAGCGAGCTGGCGGCGGCGACCGATGCAGACGAGGCCCATGCGCTGCTGGAAGCCGGCGACCCGCAGGCCGCAATGGCCAAGCTGGCCGATGCGCTGGCTCTGGATCCCGGCAATGACGAAACCCGGTTCGAATACGTCAAGCTGTTGATCAGCCTGGGCGGCCTGGAAGAAGCCGGTGCCCTGCTGGCCCCCAAACTGGCAGAGATTCCGCGCAAGCTGCAGTTTGATGCATTGGCGCACTGGCTTGGCGCGATGGTCTTTTCCACCAAGCCTCCGTACGACAGCTGGACCGTGGAGCAGTTTGACGCACAGATCGCACAGAACAAGCGCGACTTTGAGACCCGATTTGCCAAGGCACGCCTGCTGATGGCGGCGAGCGAATGGGTCGCTGCCATGGACGAACTGCTGGAAATCATCATGCGCGACAAGGCCTGGGGCAGTGAAGCCCCACGCAAGACCATGGTTGCCATCATGGAACTGCTGACGCCGCCCAAGCCCAAGGTCGACCCGCTAGCCAGTGGCAAGACCGCTGGCGGGATCGAGCTTGCGGGCAAGGCGGTGGCCACTGTAGACCCGCAAGCCCAACTGGTGGCGGCCTACAGGCGCAAGCTGAGCATGGCGCTGAACTGAGCGCAATACGTCCGAAATTTTCTTGAGCCGCTGGCGCAAACTCGGCTCTAATACCGGAATCGCCGTTCACCCCCCCGTCACGATTCCATGACCGTTGAGCATCTGTCAGCCGCCCAGTTGAAGGGCATTTTCAGCATCTCCAACGACGCCATCATCTGTGTTGATGGGAGCCAGCGCATCGTCATGTTCAACCATGGTGCTGAAATCACGTTTGGCTACAGCGCCGATCAGGCACTGGGCGAGCCGCTGTCCATGCTGTTGCCCAAGCGCTTTCAAACGGCCCATCGTGAACATGTTCATGGCTTTGGCGTTGGCGGCCAGAGTGCACGGCGCATGTCCGAGCGGCAGGAGATTTATGGCATGCGCAGCGACGGCAGCGAGTTCGTCGCGGAGGCCTCGATTTCCCACCTGGAAATGGATGGGCAACATCTGTACACCGTCATATTGCGCGACACCACGGACCGGCTGGCGCGCGAGCGTGAATTGCAGCGTGCCAAGGAGGCGGCGGAGGCAGCGACCATGGCCAAGAGCATGTTCCTGGCCAACATGAGCCACGAAATCCGCACGCCGCTCAATGCGGTGGTCGGCATGACCAGCCTGCTGCTCAATACGCCGATCAACGACGAGCAGCGCGATTACGCCGAAACCATCCGCAGCAGTGGCGAGGCCTTGTTGACCATCATCAACGACATCCTGGACCATTCCAAGATTGAGCTGGGCAAACTCGATATTGAAATGCACCCGTTTGACCTGCGCCGCTGCATTGAGGATTCGCTCGATCTGCTCTCGGCAGACGCCAGCAGGAAAAACATCAATCTGGCGTACTTCATTGACGAAAGCGTTCCCGCAACGCTGGTGGGCGATATCACGCGTCTGCGCCAGATTCTGGTCAACCTGTTGTCCAACGCGGTCAAATTCACGCACCGCGGCGAGGTGGTGGTATCCGCAACGGCAACGCAAAAGGCGGGCGATCGCTACGAGGTTCAGTTCGCGGTCCGCGACACCGGCATCGGCATTCCGGCTGACCGCATGACCGAGCTTTTCCAATCCTTTTACCAGGTCGATGCCTCTACCACGCGCAAGTACGGAGGGTCAGGCCTGGGGCTGGCCATCAGCAAACGCCTGTCCGAGATCATGGGCGGACGCATGTGGGTGGAGAGTTCGACCAGTAGGGGCTCCACGTTTTACTTCACCATCGATGTGACTGCGTCGGGCTCACAGTTGGCGCACAAGTTCCTGCAAGAGAACTCCTCAGCCTTCAATGGCAAGCGGGTGCTGATCGTCGATGACAACACCACCAACCGCCGCATTCTGGTCAAGCAGGCGTTGCTGTGGGGCATGCTGCCCTCTGCGGCTGCCGCGCCCGTTGAGGCGCTGGATCTGGTGCGGCACGGGCACGCATTCGATGTCGGCATTCTCGACATGAGCATGCCGGACATGGACGGCGTGGAGCTGGCGCTGGAAATTCGCAAGTACCGTGACGCTCTGTCGCTGCCCCTGATCATGCTGACCTCGGTGGCACAGCGTTCGCGCACCGAAGACACCGGCTTCGCCGGTTTTTCCGCTTACCTCAACAAGCCGATCAAGCCCAATGCCTTGTTTGGTGCACTGTTGCACGCCATGCGCATTGAGCCGATTGAAGGACGGGCAGCGCCCGCAGAATCCCCTGCTGGCAAACTTGCCGACCGGTTTCCGATGAAGATCCTGGTGGCTGAAGACAATACGGTCAACCAAAAGGTGATGCAGAAATTGCTCGCTCACCTGGGCTACCGTGCCGATGTGGTGGCCAATGGTGTGGAGGTGCTCGACGCCACCGAGCGCCAGCCCTACGACATCATCCTGATGGATGTCCAGATGCCCGAGATGGATGGTCTGGAAGCCACGCGGCGCATCCGAAAGCGCAATGGCAACGACGCCAGTCCCCATATCATTGCCATGACGGCCAATGCGATGCAGGCGGACCGGACCGCGTGTACCCAGGCGGGAATGAACGACTATGTGGCCAAGCCGGTCGAGCTCGATGATGTTCGCCGTGCACTGGAACGCAGTATCCCTGCGGCACCTGCGCCGCACTCACCGATCAATGAATTGCCGGTCATTGACCGGCGACGGATTGGACAGTTGTTCGACCTGCAAGACGATGAGAGCCCCACGCTGGTCGCCGATATCGTGAAGCTTTTTTTCACTGACTCACCCAAGCATTTGGTCAGCCTTGAGTCGGCAATCGGACAGGGCGATGTGCAGGCACTGATGACGTGCGCACACCGTTTCCTGTCGAGCATCGAGAACCTGGGCGCCATGCGCATGCGCCAGCATTGCATGGAACTGGAGCGCATGGCCAAGTTGGGGGTCATTGTGGGTGCGCAGAACATTGTTGTGGGGCTGCACGCCGAGTTCGCGCAGGTCCAGCGCGAACTCACGCCCTATACGCTTCCGCCGTCCACCAATACGTAGCGCTGGTGAACAATTTCTCTGTTGATCACCCGGTCAGTCGGGCGGCATCGCGGGCCGCGACGCGACCTTCGTCAGTAGGTACCACCCACACTTCCACGGCGCTGCCGGGCGCGTGCACGGCCAGGGTTTCACTGCCAACGGCAGCCTGATTCAGGGCGGGGTCAATCTGCACGCCCAGGTAGGCCAGACGAGCGCAGACATCTGCGCGCAGCACGGCGTCGTGCTCACCAATGCCACCACTGAAGGCCAGCACGTCCAGACCACCCATGCAGGCGGTCAGGGCGCCGCTTTCTCGCACCACGCGGTGGGTGAACATGGCGATGGCTTTTTGCGCAGCATCGCTACCATCGGCGCGCAGTCGGCGCATGTCGGCCGAGATACCGGATACGCCCAGCAGGCCACTCTGCTTGTACAGCAGGGTCTGCAGCCGCTTGTGGTCCCAGCCTTGCTCCAGCAAATACAGCAGCACGCCGGCGTCCAGGTTGCCGGTGCGTGTACCCATCATCAGACCGTCCAGCGCGGAGAAGCCCATGGTGGTGGCGCAGCTCTTGCCATCGCGTGCAGCACACAGGCTGGCGCCATTGCCCAGGTGGGCCATCAGCACGCGCCCGCGCGCGCGCGGGCTGCGCTCCAGCAGAGTGTCCATGATGAACTGGTAGGACAAGCCGTGAAAGCCATAGCGGCGCACACCTTGCGCGGCCAGTTCCTGTGGCAGCGCAAAGGCGTAGTCCACCTCGGCCAATGTGGCGTGGAAGGCGGTGTCAAAACAGGCAATCTGTGGCAGCTCGGGGAAGGCCAGGCGGAACGCGCGCACACCTTCCAGGTTGTGCGGCTGGTGCAGCGGCGCCAATGAATTCAATTTTGTCAGACTCTCCAGCACGGCATCGGTGACAACGACGCTGGCGCGGAATTCGGCACCCCCGTGTACCACGCGGTGCGCCACGGCCTCGATGCGTGGCACACCCGGCTCATTGGCCAGCAGTGTGCGCAGCGCCGTCAGCGCGCGGGCAAAGGAACTGCCGGTACCGGCCTCCAGCCCCTGCTGGTGCGACACACCGTTGAAGGACCAACCCATCTCGGGCGTGCCACCGGGCTCCAGACCCTGAATGTTGCCGGCAAGCACACTGGGGCGAACGTCCGTGCCGTTGCGCGGGTGCAGGGAAAACTTCAGGGTCGAAGACCCGGCATTGACAGCGAGTATGGCCATGGTGTTCAGGCCTTGTCGTTCCAGTTCTTACGCGCTTGGGTGCGCCGCGCATTGTGCGCAGCCAGTAAGGCCAGCAACGCGGACGCCACACGGTTGGTCGGGCCATCCGCACGGCTGGTCAAAGCGATCGGAATACGTGCACCCAGCACCAGGCCAGAGCCGGACGCCCCGGCTAGGTACTCGAGTTGTTTGGCCAGCATGTTGCCGCTTTCCAGATCGGGCACGGCCATGATGTCGGCTTGACCGGCCACCGGCGAATGGATGTGCTTGATCTCGGCCGCTTCGCTGGAAATCGCGTTGTCGAAGGCCAACGGGCCATCCAGA
>CAITZZ010000281.1 GCA_903897005.1 uncultured beta proteobacterium
AGCGAGGGTTTGAGCGCCAGCATCATGGAAGTCTCGATCGCGCCGCCATGGATGCCAAAACGGTGCTCGTCGGCGCTGAAAAGCTCACTGACATCCTGACCGCTTTCGTCGAGCAGCGGCAGGTTGAACCAGCTTGCGCTGTACACCAGCAGCCCCAGGCGCGCACGCAAATCACGCGCCACCAGATCCATCACGCTGACCTGACCGCCATGCGAATTGAAGATCAGTAGTTTCTTGATGCCTGCTGCTGCCACCGACTCGCCAATGTCGGTCCACAAGCGCAGAATGGTTTCTGCCTTCAGTGTGAGCGTGCCAGCAAAGGCGGCATGCTCGGGGCTCAGACCCACGGCCTGCGTCGGCAGGAAAAGCACTTTCAATGCTGGCGCCAGTTTCGGCAAGGCAGCCGCCACCACACCATCGACCAGCGCAGTGTCCACACAGAGCGGCAAATGCGGGCCATGCTGTTCGGTGGCCGCGACCGGCAGCACAGCAATCGTCTGTGCCGACTCGCCGCTGCTGATCAGTCGGGCAAAGTCCTGCGTTGTCAGGTCGGCCCAGAATCTGGATTTATTGCTCATCACGCTATCTTAGAGCCTGATTGGGCTCCAGATGCCGCCCCTGCCTTTGCGCCAGATTCTTTGGCTTGCGAATCGTCGGCGCAGACTGCTTGGGCAACAGTCCTTGCAGAGCCTGCGGCTTGGAGCGTGCGCCGCTGCCGGTGTAGTCGGACAGCAGCGCCTGCTGCACGTTTGGCCTGTCCAGGCCCCGATCACCACAGAGATAGTCAGCCAGCGCATCCACCAGCAGTTCCGGCGATAGTTCCTTGGTCTGTTCGGTACGCCGCCAGAGCCAGTCGGAGAAGGCCAGAAAGGCGTGGAATGGCGAGGGCGTGTCCTGCTCCAGCAGAAGCGGCAAGGTCTGTTTGAAGCGAGCCGAGTTGGCCAGCAGGTCCCAATAGCGCGCGAAGCGCTTGAAACGCTGAACCGTGTCTGCGGCCAGCACGCCGGTTTGCAGCACGCTGTAGGGCGCTTCAGTTTCATAAACCATGGCGTGCTCCGCGCTGTGGCGCTCTATCGCCGTACCACGCAATCGCTTCAGGATACCCAACTGGATTTCGTCTGGCCGCATGGCATACAGGCGGTCAAAGCCGGCAGCAAAGCTCTCCAGCGTTTCACCCGGCAGGCCGAAAATCAGATCGGCGTGCAGGTGCGCGTGGGACGCTTGGGTGAGCCAGTGCAGATTGGCCTCGGTCCTGGCGTTGTCCTGTCGCCGTGAAATGCGACTCTGGACTTCCGGGTTGAAACTCTGGATGCCGATTTCCAACTGCAGTACACCCGGTGGAAACTGCACGATCAGGCCTTTCAGTCGATCCGGTAAATGGTCTGGAACCAGTTCGAAATGCAGAAACAAGTCCTCGGTCAGACGCTCCAGAAAGAACTGCAGGATCCGTGCAGCAGCGTCGATTTTCAGATTGAAAGTTCGATCCACAAACTTGAAGTGCCGCGCGCCGCGTTGGTGCAGGACCTGCATCGCTGCCAGGAACTTCTCCAGATCAAAGGCCCAGGCGGTCTGGTCGAGCGAACTCAAACAAAACTCGCACTTGAACGGGCAACCGCGCGATGCCTCCACGTAAAGCAGGCGGTGCGCCAGATCGGCCTCGCTGTACTCTCCGTAGGGCAGCGCAATCTCACTCAAGGGCGGCTGCTCACCCTGGATCACTTTCATTAGGGGCTGTGGTCCATTCAGCAAGGCGCGGCACAGTTTTGCAAAGCTCACATCGCCCCAGCCAGTGATGACAAAGTCCGCCAGGCGTGCAATTTCCTGTGGCTCCATTTCATGGCTGACCTCTGGGCCTCCCAGCACAATCCTGACGGTCGGGCGCGCTGACTTGAGCAGGCGCACCAGCTCGGTGCTCTGCGTCACGTTCCAGATGTAAACGCCCAGGCCAATGACTTGCGTTGCACCATCCTGAGGTGGACCAAGCAGCGCCAGCAGTTCCGAAGCGATCTCCTGCGGTTTTCGCGCCACGGTGAATTCGCGCATTGCCGTCTGCGCCTTCAGGTCCCCCATATTGGCCAGCAGATAGCGCAGGCCCAGCGACGCATGGATGTACCTGGCGTTAAGCGTGCATAGGACGATGGCGGGTGCGATTGCGGCAGGGTCAGGCATGCCGGTATTATCAAAGCATGACACAAGACCTGTTCCGCACTGACGCCTACCTCACCGAATGCCGCGCCACGGTGACGGCCATCACGTCCCAGGGCATCGCGCTGGATCGCACGGTGTTTTACCCGCTTGGCGGTGGGCAGGCCGGTGACGCCGGGATGCTGGTGCTCGCTGATGGGACCGCGATCGGCATCGTTGATTCCCGCAAGGGCAAGAATGAAGACGGCAGTTTCAATGCCGATATCTGCCATTTGCCGGCGCCAGAGTCGCTGACTCTCCTGCTCCAAACCGGGCAAGTCGCTGGCGCGCGTCTGGTCGTGGGTGACGTCGTCACGGCGCGTATTGATTGGGCGCGACGGCACCGCCTGATGCGTTTTCACACGACGACGCACCTGCTGTGCCACCTCGTTCCCCAACTGGTGAACGGTTGTTCGATCACGCCCGACTATGCACGGCTTGACTTCAACATGACCGAAGCACTGGACAGGGATCAACTGGATGCCGGCATCGCACGTCTGGTGGCGGCCGGGCATCCGGTCGCTGTCGGGGCCATTACGGACGAGGAACTCGACGCCAATCCGGCGCTGGTCAAGAGCATGTCGGTGCAGCCGCCACGCGGCACCGGCAAGATTCGCACGATCCGGATCGGCGACCTGGAGTTGATCGACTTCCAGCCCTGCGGCGGTACCCATGTCGCCAACACCGCTGAAATCGGGGCGGTCATTGTCACCAAGATAGAAAAAAAATCAGCCAGTACGCGCCGCGTCGTGCTGGGTTTTGCGCCATGAGTCGAGGGCAGGTCAGAAACGCGACGGGCGACACCTTCTTTGCCTGGGAGGGCGAGGTGCTGGTGGTCAATATCCTGGGCAAACCCAGTGCGGCCAAGGACGCCATCGGCAAGCCCAAAGGAACACAGCTCAAGGTCAGTGTCACTGCTGCGCCCGTGGCTGGCAAGGCAACCGACCACATGGTGCGATTTCTGGCACCGCAATTTGGCGTGTCGGTGGCTGACATCGTGGTCGTTTTCGGACGTGAAAACGTCAACAAGCAACTACGCATCAAGGCACCCAAAAAATTGCCTCCTGTCTTTACACAAGGGACATTGAGCTTCTGATCTAATCCCAATGATGGCATCGACACGCACACCCTTTCTTCTGCGCTGCTGCGCGGCTGCCCTATGGCTGGCTGCGCTGACCCTGCCTTCTGTGCTTGCCGCTCAAAATTCCAGCAAGGCCGTGGTCACAACGCCGCAAGTCAGAGCCGAGTTGCTGGCCCATGCGCCCGATGGCGCTGATTCGGGCAAGACGGTCTGGCTGGGTCTGCAACTCACGCACCAACCGGACTGGCACACCTACTGGAGAAATCCGGGCGACTCCGGTTTGCCGATCACCGTGCAGTGGACCCTGCCGGCAGGCATCAGCGCGGGTGATATTGCCTGGCCGCTGCCCAAGAAGATACCGATTGGCAACCTGGCCAATTACGGCTTTGACGGCACCGTCTTGCTGCCGGTGCCGCTCACCATTTCGCAGGACTTCAAACCAGGCCTGACGAACAACGAGATTGAAGTCAAGCTCAAGGCCAACTGGCTGGTCTGTCGCAAGGAATGTATTCCCGAGGAGGGTGAGTTTGCGCTGAAGGTACCGGTCAAAGGCTCGATGGCAGCCAACAGCGTTGCGTTCAACAAGGCTTTTGAAGCCAAGCCGAAGCCGGTGCTGGGCAGTACCGGCATCTTGCCGGACAGCAGCGTCCTGA
This sequence comes from uncultured beta proteobacterium, assembly GCA_903897005.1. GTDB lineage: Bacteria > Pseudomonadota > Gammaproteobacteria > Burkholderiales > Burkholderiaceae_C > Rhodoferax. Next base: position 3,919 of record CAITZZ010000281.1, read on the forward strand.
TTGACGGCCATGTCATCAAACTGACGGTGCAGGGGCTACCGCTGGCGTTGCGCGGCAAGACACTGGAATTTTTTCCGGAAACGCCGGAAGTGATTGAGACCGCGGCGCAGTGGACGCAGAGCTGGAACGGGGGGGTATGGAGCGCCCAGGTGCCGCTGTCCCAGCAGCGCGGCAATTCGCCCGACGTCATGCCGGTGGTACTGGCGGCGGAGGGTCAGGGCTACCGTGCTGAACTGAAGGTGCTTGGTAACTGGCCCAAGCTGAGCGCCAGTGCCACTGGCGCACCTGAGTCGGTGCTGCCGGCTGCTGCGCCGGCAAAGCCTGGCCTGAGTCTGTTGGCTGCCTTGCTGGGCGCGCTGCTCGGCGGCATGATCCTGAACCTGATGCCTTGCGTCTTTCCGGTACTGGCGATCAAGGTCATTAGTTTTACCCGCCACGCCAAAGATCGGCACGGACATCGCGTCAGCGGACTGGCCTATAGCGCGGGCGTGGTGATTTCCTTTCTGGCTTTGGGTGCCCTGATGTTGGGTCTGCGCAGCGCCGGCGAACAACTGGGCTGGGGCTTTCAACTGCAGTCGCCAGCGGTGGTGGCGGCGCTGGCGGTGCTGTTTACGGTGATGGGCTTGAACCTGGCCGGCTTGTTTGAGTTCGGCCAGTTCCTGCCAAGCCGCCTCAGTACGCTGCAGGCGAAGAATCCGTCGGTCAACGCCTTTCTGTCGGGTGTGCTGGCGGTTGCCGTCGCCTCACCTTGCACCGCGCCCTTTATGGGCGCGTCGCTCGGATTGGCGCTGAGTCTGCCGGCTTTGCAAGCACTACTGGTTTTTGCCAGCATCGGCGTGGGCATGGCCTTGCCCTACCTGGCGGCGAGTTTCATTCCGGCAGTCGCGCGCTGGCTGCCGCGTCCTGGCGTCTGGATGGATACCTTCCGTCGTGCCATGGCGTTTCCGATGTTTGCGACGGTGGTCTGGCTGGTCTGGGTACTGGGTCAGCAAACGGGCATCGACGGGGCGGGTGCTTTGCTGGCTTTGCTGGTGGCCATGAGCGGCGTGCTCTGGTCGCTCAGCCTGACGGGGCGTAGCCGCTGGCTGTTGACCGGTGTCACCGTTTTAGTCCTGGCCCTGATGCTGGCGGCCTTGGGTCGCAACGTGACGCGGCCCGCCGATCTCGGCGGTGCTGCGGCCAGTTCGGACCGCTGGCAGGCCTGGGCGCCGGGACGGGTCGAGCAGGCACTGGCCACCGGCGTGCCGGTCTTCGTCGACTTCACCGCGGCCTGGTGCGTCACCTGCCAGTACAACAAGAAGACGACCCTGGTCAATGCCGAGGTGCTGTCCGATCTGACTGCCAGGAAAGTCACCTTGCTGCGCGCCGACTGGACAAGGCGCGACCCTGCCATCACAAGCGCTCTGGCGCAACTCGGGCGCAACGGTGTGCCGGTGTATGTTCTCTACCAGACCGGCAAGACGCCGGTCGTGATGTCAGAGATTCTCACGGTGCAGGAGCTTCGCACCGCGTTGGCAGCGCTTTAGCGATTTCGACGGCCGCCCTTGGTGGCCGGACACTTAAGACGGCCTTAATTTGCCGTCGCTAGAGTCAGCATCTTTCATCAAAGAACTGAGCTTATGCAGCGTATTTTGATCTGGGACATTCCGACCCGCGTGTTCCATTGGGCGCTGGCCCTGAGTTTTGCTGGCGCCTGGTTGACCAGCGAGTCCGACCGCTGGCTCTCGGTTCACGTATTTCTGGGGTACCAGATGCTGGGACTGGTCGCCTTTCGGATCGTTTGGGGTTTGCTGGGGACGCACTACGCCCGTTTTTCTTCGTTCTGGTTCGGACCCAGGGAAGCGCTGGTCTATTTGCGTCAGGTGCTCGATCGCAAGGCGCCGCGCCATGTTGGCCACAA
>CAITZZ010000282.1 GCA_903897005.1 uncultured beta proteobacterium
CGTGATAGCGGTTGCTGACACTGTGGTAACGGTGGCGGCAACGGTTGTCACGACTGGAGTCAAGGCCGCTGGCGCTGCTGTCAACGCGGTGATTCCTGAATCAAAGAAAGCGCCGTGATCGGCTTGCGTCAACGAACCAACCGGCGCAGATTTTGCCCAATCTATCGCGCGTTGCTGCAATCCGTCGCAATCAAGTTGAAGCCGGGATCCATCGTCGCACATCGGTCTTGAGGCACGACAGGGCAGTGAGCGGGCCGCGCCAGTTGCCGGTGCGCGGCCTTTTGATAGCAACGCGAAGTCCCGTATTGATCTAGCGCAAACTTTCTCCAGATAAGCGATTGCGACTACTTGCAAAAAGGCGTAGCTTGCGCTGTGGGATGTGCCGGCTTGCCACGGATGTCCGAACCGGCTGGCCTACCCGCTATAAGAAGGAGACAACATGTCAACCGTGGATTCACCAAGGGATTTGTCACCAATCAGAGAGCGCTTCAAAGGCACCGATCCTGCAGCCCTGATCGTCTTTGGCGTCGCTGCCGGACTTCTGGTTGTGTTCCTGGTCTCGGTCTTTTTCCGCTGATCAGGTTTCGATTTACAGCGTCTGCGTCACGAGTTTGAAGTCGGCGTCGTCCGGGTACTGCTTGATCGTAAAGCCCAGACCGCGCATCAGCTTGAGCATGGTCGGGTTGCTGGCCAGCACCAGGCCCTCGATTTCAGCCAGACCCTTCTCGCGGGCAAAGTTCATGATCGATAGCATCAGGCGTGAGCCAAGGCCTTTGCCTTTGCTGTCGTCTGCCACCACCAGCGAGAACTCGCAACTGCTGCGGTCCGGATTCGTGATGTAGCGCGAAACGCCCAGCATGCGCGAAACCTCGGTGGTCTCGCCGTCCGGGCCAACACGCTGTTCGCGCACCACGGCCACCAGCGCCATTTCGCGGTCATAGTCGATCAGCGTGAAGCGGGCCAGCATGCTGGCGGGGAGTTCCTGCATGCTCGAAACAAAGCGGAAGTAACGGCTCTCTGGCGACAGGTTGCGCACAAACTCCTGCAGCATGCTGGCGTCATCCGGATGAACCGGGCGCACGGTGTATTCGCCGCCACCGCGCAGCGGCCATACCTGCTCGTGCTGCGACGGATACGGCAGGATCGCCAGGTGGCTGTAGTTGTGCATGCCGGGTGGCGCGTTGTCCACCACGATGCGTGCATCAACGGCCACGGCACCGGACTCGTCAACAATGATGGGGTTGATGTCCATCTCGCGCAGTTGCGGCAGTTCGCACACCATCTCAGACACCCGCAACAGCACCTGTTCGAGCGCTTCCATGTCGATGGCCGAGGCGCCACGCCATTCGCCCAGCGTCTCAGCCACGCGGGCCCGCGCAATCAGGCTGCGCGCCAGAAACTGGTTGAGTGGCGGCAACTCCATGGCACGGTCGTTGATCAGTTCAATCATGGTGCCACCGGAGCCGAACACAATCACCGGCCCAAAGGGTTCATCGGTCACCATGCCGATGTAGATCTCGCGCCCGCGCTTCTGGCTCGACATGTTCTGCACCGTCACGCCGTTGATGCGCGCCTCGGGCTGCAAGCGTGCCACCGTCTGCACCATCTCGGTATAGGTGTCGCGCACGCCGACTGCGTTGAGCACGTTCAGCACCACGCCCTGCACGTCGGACTTGTGGCTGATGTCAGGCGAATCGATTTTGAGTGCTACCGGAAAACCGAGCTGGCTGGCGATCATGATCGCTTCGTTGGCGCTGCGCGCCAGGATGGTGCGCGTCACCGGAATATGGAATGCCGCCAGCAGCGCCTTGGACTCCATCTCGGTCAGCACCTTGCGGCGCTCGGCCAGCACGCTCTCAATCAACATCCGTGCGCCTTCGACATCTGGCTTGGCCAGATCTGACATGGGCGGCGGCGTTTGCTGCAACAGTTGCTGGTTTTGATAGAAGGAAGCGATATTGCCAAAGGCACCCACCGCCGCTTCCGGCGTGCGAAAGGTCGGAATCGCTGCCTCGTTGAGGATCTGGCGCGCCTGACCCACGGTTGCATCACCCATCAGGCAAGTCAGCAGCGGTTTGCCCAGCGTCTTGTTGCTGCTCGCCAGCGCCGAGGCAATCGCAGCGCTGTCGATACCAACCTTCGGTGAATAGATGGCCAGCACGCCGTCGACCTGGCGCGCTTTGTCGGCAATTTCCAGTGCCGCCTTGAAATGCTCGGGACCCGCCTCCTCGGAGACATCAATCAGGTCAGTCAACGAAGCCAGTGGAGGCAACTGGGTTTGCAAAGCCCGCGCCTGCTCGCCCGTCAGGCAAGCCAACTGCAGGTTGATTTCGCTGATCCAGTCGGCCGCCAGCACACCAGGGCCTCCGCCGTTGGTCACAATCGCCAGTCGGCGTCCCACTGCGCGATAGCGCGAAGCCAGACACTTTGCGGC
>CAITZZ010000283.1 GCA_903897005.1 uncultured beta proteobacterium
GCAGGTGGCTAGTTTTTTTATCGCAGATATCATCATCATCTCCAAAGTGAACTTCCAATATCCCGCTTCAAGTTGGGGACAGAGCTGGCTCGCTTCGCGTAGCTGCGGTCTGTCCCACAAAGTGAACATCCAACATCCCGTCTCGTGTTGGGGACAGAGCTGGCTCGCTTCGCGTAGCTGCGGTCTGTCCCACAAAGTTTAAAACTTTTCATGCGGCGCCAGATAACGCCACTGCCCCAGCGGCAAATTTCCCAGCATCACATTGCCGATGCGCACGCGCTTGAGGCCTACGACTTTGAGCCCGACCAGCTCGCACATGCGGCGAATCTGGCGCTTCTTGCCTTCGGTCAGCACCACGCGCAGTTGCTCCGGGTTCTGCCACGCTATTTTGGCCGGTTTCAAAACCTGGCCATCCAGGCTCAAACCGTGGCGCAATCTGGCCAGCCCTTCTGCCGGAAAGATGGCCTGCACATTGGTCGTCACCGGATCGCCCTCATTGATCTGCAACAAGCGGTCCGGCTCACCATCGGGCTCATTGAAACCGGTATAGCTGACGCGCACCAGGTATTCTTTTTCCATCTCGGAGTCTTCACCGATCAACTGACGCGCCACGCGGCCGTCCTGCGTCAGCACCAAGAGGCCAATCGAGTCAATGTCAAGCCGGCCGGCCGGCACCAGGCTGTGCAGCTGCCGCGGGTGAAAAAAGAAGCGCGCATTGTCTTCCGCCCAGCGGTTCTGCGGCTGGATCAGCGTGATCGCTGGCTGGTGGCCGTCTTCGGCCTGACCGCTGACGATGCCCATCGGCTTGTTCAGCAGAATCGTCACCTGATTGGCCTGCTCGCCCTGGGCCTGTCTGGCTATTTCAATACGCGCGTCAGGGCGCACCTGCATGCCCATTTCGGCCACCTTGCCATCGACCTTGACCCAGCCCTTGCCAATCCACACATCGGCCTCGCGCCGTGAGGCCAGGCCGAGTTCGGCCATGCGCTTGTTCAGCCGCAGCGTGCCGCCTGCGCCATAGGCCGCGGTGTTGCTCTGCCCGGCAGGAATGGCTGCGCGTGGCGCCGGTGGGGCGGCGCGACGAAAGGTAGCTGGCTTGCTGGAATCTGTCATGGCGTGTTCCGCAGTTGGTCGAGCACTGCCAGTATGGGCAGCAGCACGCTGGCGCCAAGCTTGCGCGAGCGCTCGCCGCTCCAGCCGGTCAGCACATCGGGCAGATCGGCGTTGTCCTTGAACGGCATTTCGATGGTGAAGGCCAGGCAGTCAAAATTCTGTCCAACCCAGTTGGTGGCGAGCGTCATATTGCCCTGCCCCGGTTGCATCTTTGCATAGCCCTGCGTCGTCTGGAAATCCGGGCAGGTCTGCAACCAGGCGTTCTTGAAGTTTGTCTCCAACGCTGCGATGCGCGCCGAATAGCCCGGCCGGCCTTCAGTGCCAACGCAGAAGTTGTAGGGCAGCCCCTCGTCGCCATGCGCGTCCAGGTTCAGATCGACGCCAATTTCCATCATCTTTTGACGCACCCAGAAGACTTCGGGCGACTTTGCTACGCTGGGATCCTGCCACTCGCGGTTGAGGTTTGCGCCAGCGGCGTTGGTGCGCAGATTGCCGCGCACGGCACCGTCCGGGTTCATGTTGGGCACCACGTAAAAAACGCACTTGCCCAGCAGCACGCGCGACACCGGGTCGTCACCGTCGAGCAAGCGCTCCAGAAAGCCCTCGACAAACCACTCGGCCATAGACTCGCCCGGATGCTGGCGTGCAATCAGCCAGATTTTCTTCTTCTGCACATCCGGCACGGTGCTGGCCTCATCGGTGATGCGCAAGAGCGTCATGTCGCGCCCGTCCAGCGTCTGGCCGAGGTGCTGCACCTGGACATGGCCCGATGCCGCTGCCGAGCCGATCAGGTCCAGATGGCGTTCATGCGAGTAGGGCTCGAAGTAGGCGAAGTAAACGCTGTTCGTCTCGGGCGTGATGTCGGCTTGCATCAGCTTGCCATCAAAGCGCGTGGCAATGCGAAACCAGTGCAACCGGTCGTAACTGGCCACCACCCGGTAACCGTCCCAGCCCTTGGGGTAGGCGCTGACGCCAGCGTTGAGAAACTTCAGCGTCACCGCCAGGCCGGCAGCGCCCTGCAGGCAGAAGTGAAACCACTGCGCAAACTCGCTGGCGTTGTCGCGCCGGATGTTGAGCTGGATGTCGGCAGCGTCCGTCAGGCTCAGCACCTCGATGGCGCCGGAATCGAAAGCGGTTGATATGTGGAGTGGGGTCATGGCTAAGTCTAGTAATGGGGCGGCAACTCGTCGCGCAGGTTGCGGCTCGCGCCCACGCCGCCATCGGTGCTGGATTCCCGCAGGTGAGCAATTTCGCGAATCAACTGGTCGATTTGCTGCTGCTGGCGCACCACGATCCGGTTCAGCTCATCCAGCAAGTCCTCCTGGAAGCTGGCCTTGATCTCGAGATCGGTCAGGCGCTGCCCGGTGTTGTTTGCGTTTTCCATACCGCATTCTGCCAAGTAATTTGTTGTACCGATAATCGGGTATGACAACAAAGTTCGATTCGCTGGCCCTGAACCCGGCCACACTGGCCAACCTGGTGCAACTGGGCTACCTGGAAATGACGCCGATCCAGGCCGCCAGTCTGCCCGCTGCCCTGCTTGGCAAAGACCTCATTGCGCAGGCCAAGACCGGCAGCGGCAAGACCGCCGCCTTTGCGCTGGCGCTGCTGGACAAACTCAACCCGCGCCGCTTTGCCGTGCAAGCCCTGGTGCTGTGCCCGACGCGCGAACTGGCCGATCAGGTGAGCGTCGAGATACGGCGTCTGGCACGGGCCGAAGAAAACATCAAGGTGGTCACGCTGTGTGGTGGCGTGGCGCTGCGCGGCCAGCGCGCTTCGCTGGAGCACGGCGCCCACATCGTGGTCGGCACGCCGGGGCGCGTGATGGACCACCTTGAGCGCGGCTACCTGACGCTCGATGCCCTCAGCACCCTGGTGCTCGACGAAGCGGACCGCATGCTCGACATGGGTTTCTTCGAGGACATTGCCACGGTGGCCAAACAATGCCCGCCGGATCGGCAAACCCTGCTTTTTTCTGCGACCTACCCCGAAGGCATCGAAAAGTTGGCGAATCAGTTCATGCGTGAGCCGCAGACCATCAAGCTTGAAGCGCAGCACGCCAAGAGTCTGATCGAGCAGCGTTTCTATGAAGTGACACGCGCCAACCGCCTTGAAGCCGTGGCGCTGCTGCTGAACCACTTTCGTCCCGCCAGCACACTGGCGTTTTGCAATACCAAGCTGCGCTGCAAGGAACTCGCCTCGTACCTGCAGGCGCAGGGTTTCAGCGCCCTGGCGCTGTATGGCGAACTGGAGCAACGCGAACGCGATCAGGTCCTGGCACAGTTCTCCAACCGGAGTTGCTCGGTGCTGGTGGCCACCGATGTGGCTTCACGCGGTCTCGACATCACGCAGCTCCAGGCCGTCATCAACGTTGACATCACACCCGACCCCGAGGTGCACATCCACCGCATCGGGCGCACCGGACGCGCCGGTGAGTCGGGCCTGGCACTGAGTCTGGCCAGCATGAGTGAGATGGGCTCGGTCGGCAAGATCGAGCTCTACCAGAACCACGAGTCAGTCTGGCACAAGCTCGATGAGCTGACGCCGACCGGAGACGGGCCGCTGCTGCCACCGATGGTGACGCTACAGATTCTGGGTGGTCGAAAGGAAAAAATCCGCCCCGGCGATGTGCTGGGGGCACTGACTGCCGATTGCGGTTACAGCCGCGAGCAGATCGGCAAGATTGTGGTCACCGAATTCACCACCTTTGTGGCGGTGCAACGCGACATTGCCCTGGCGGCGATGCAAAAACTCAACGCCGGCAAGGTCAAAGGCAAAAGCGTGAAGGTGCGGCTTACTTCTTGACCGTGACGGTAGCGTCTTCAATCAACAGCGGGTAGGAATAACCGCTGCCGAAGTCGCGATTGAGCACCACGACGCCCGAGATGGTGACCTGATCACCGACGGCTGCGGTTTGCTTGCTGGTGACAACCAGATTGTTGGTGCTGGCCTTGGCGTCACCCGTACCGTCTTGCACATGGACAAAGTTGCGACCCATGATGCCGTTATTGACCTTGACCACTTTGCCCTGGGCACCGACGGTTTTGCCCGCCAACCCAGCCTTGTCCTTGTAAATCACGGCCACCGTTTTGACAGGCGCATCGGCAGCCGTGGCGTTGAACGAAACCAGACCGACGCCGGCAATCAGTGCGGACAGCGCAATAGACAACAACTTCATAAAAACTCCTGTATTTGGTTAAAGGTGGGCTTGAAAAGCGATGCGTGCGAGTATATCGGCAGCGCCAGATGTGATCCCGGACCTTGCCATTGTCATCCCGGACTTGAGGAGCCTGCCCCGGACCTGATCCGGGGGGATCCAGTGCCACACCGCTACTGGATTGCGGATCAGGCCTGCCCCGGACTCCGATCCGGGGTCCGCAATGACAAGACGGGAGGGCAATGACAAGGCGGGAGGGCAATGACTATACCGCCCGCAATGACAATGTCGCAGCCGCGCGCAGCTTGTCTTTCTTGCTTGGGCGCTTGCCCTTGATGCCGCCACCGGCTGCCGCCGCGGGGCTGCTCGATTGCGTCGGCTCAAAGCCGGCGATCTGCTCCAGTGGCAAGTTCAGACGCTGGCGCTTTTCTATCAAGTGAAAGTGCGGCAGGCTCTCGGCGCTGACAAAGCTGATGGCCACACCGCTTTCGCCGGCGCGCCCGGTGCGGCCGATGCGGTGCGTGTAATCGAGCGCGGAGCGTGGCAGGTCAAAATTCACCACCACCGGCAACAGCGCAATGTCCAGACCACGCGCTGCCACGTCGGTGGCGATCACGACCTTGACGCGTGAGGCCTTGAAATCTGCCAGCACCTGACTGCGCTTGCCCTGACTCAACTGGCCATGAAAGGGCTCGGCATTGATGCGCGCCTTGCGCAGTTTGTCGGCAATCATCTCGGCGCCGTGGCTGGTAGCGACAAAAACCAGTACGCGCTTCCAGTGGTTTTGCTGGATCAGATGGCGCAGCAACTGGGTCCGGTTTGGCGCATCGACGGCGATGGCACGCTGCGCAATATCGGGCTCGGCCAGTGGTTCGGAGCGCAGCATGATGCGATACGGGTCGCGCAGCAGCGTTTGCGCCAGTGCGTGCAGCGCTGGCGGGAAGGTGGCTGAGAAGAACAGGTTTTGCCGCGCGGCTGGCAGTAACGCGAGGATGCGCGCGAGTTCTTCGGCAAAACCCAGGTCCAGCAGACGATCGGCCTCGTCGAGCACCAGCATCTCGACAAAGGAGAGATCCAATGCGTTGTGCCCCACCAGATCGAGCAGACGCCCC
>CAITZZ010000284.1 GCA_903897005.1 uncultured beta proteobacterium
CGATCCCGATCGCCGCTGCGATGGACAAGTGCAAATAGTCAGCTACCTATTTTCAGGAAACCACCATGTCAAGAAACGTTCACGCTTCATATCGCCCACGCTGGCCAGCCTCTTTGCTGCTGGTGTTGGGCCTGCTTGTCGGCACACTGGCGCAGGCGCAGTCCGGCGCTGTGGCGTTCATGGCGCCAGTGGCCGAGGTGGTGAGCAATCCCTACGGTCTGCGCTCGGTCTGGGCGCAGGGGGACTGGGTGGCCAGGGCGACTTTGCTGCTGCTGGCTTTCATGTCTTTGTTGAGCTGGTATTTCATCATTGCCAAGTGGCTATCGCAGCGCCAGCTGCAGGCCCAGCTGCAGGCAGCCAACAGTGCGTTCACGCGCGACGAAACACTGCAACTGCGCAGCGAAGCGATGGATACGCAGAGCCCGTTTCGTTCTATGCTGATGTCCGCACTGGCGGCACGGCGCCGCCATGCCAGCCTGGCTGGGCAGGTGGATCTGGGCAACTGGCTGAGTCAGGACATTGTGCATTCGGTTTCCAGCCTGCAGATGCGCAGCCAGGAAGGACTCTCCATCCTGGCCACAGTGGGATCGACGGCTCCGTTTGTTGGTTTGTTCGGTACGGTCTGGGGTATTTACAACGCACTGGTGACGATTGGTGTGTCGGGTCAGGCTTCGATCGACAGAGTCGCAGGCCCGGTCGGTGAGGCCCTGATCATGACGGCCTTGGGCCTGGCAGTGGCGGTGCCGGCGGTGCTGGCCTACAACGCACTGGTGCGACGCAACCGCGTGACGCTGCACGCAGTCAAGAGTTTCAGCTCGGAACTGCACACCCAGTTGCTGGTTGAAGTGGAGCGCCAGCAAGGCAAGGCTGCTGCACGCCGGGAGGCTTGATCGGTGGCCATCAGCTTCAAGGATGAAGTGCAGGACGACGCGGATCTGTCCGACATCAACACGACGCCGCTGGTCGATGTCATGCTGGTGCTCCTGATCATCTTCCTGATCACCATTCCTGTTATCAACACCTCGGTGGCAGTGCGCCTGCCGCAACAGGCAAACCAGTTGCGCCAGAGTCAGCCCGAGACGGTGCTGATCTCTGTCGACGCGGCCGGCCAGAGTTACTGGTTTGACGCACGCCTGAACGATGCGCAAAGCCTGCAGGAGAAACTCAAAAAGATTGCCACTCAATTACCGCAGCCTGCGGTGCATATCCGGGGCGATGCGCGGGCCGATTTTGAGGCGGTGGCACGGGTTCTGTATGCCTGTCAGCAGGCCGGCATTGCGCACATTGGTTTTGTCACTGAGCCGACGCGCCATGGCCATTGACTTTGACGAAGCGCTCGATGCGGCCGAGCCCGAACTCAGCTCGGGCATGAACATCACGCCGCTGATTGATGTACTGCTGGTGCTGCTGGTGATGTTCATCATCACGATCCCGATCCAGCTGCATTCGGTCAACATGGAAATGCCGGCGGGCTTGCCGCCGCCGCTCAGCAAGGAGCCGCTGGTGGTGAGAATCGAGGTAACGGCAGAGAATCAGCTCTTGTGGAACGACCAGCCACTGGCCGACCGTGGCACGCTTGAGCAGCGACTTCAAGCAGCAGGGCAACTGGCGGAACAACCGGAGATTCACATCCGCTCGCATCCGAACGCCAAGTACGACACGCTGGCCGCGGTGCTGAGCGCCTCACAACGGCTGGGGCTGCAGAAGATCGGTGTCGTCGGCCTGGAGTCGTACGCGCGCTGACTGCAGACCCTCGGCAGTCAGGCGCAGCACCCGGTCAGCGCGCCGCGCTGCCGCGTCGGAATGGGTTACCAGTACCAGCGAGGCACCATGCTGGCGGCTCTGTGAAATCAAGGCGTCCATCACCCTGGCAGCGGTGCCAGGGTCGAGGTTGCCGGTCGGCTCGTCGGCCAGCAGCAGGGACGGGCGGTGCACCAGGGCGCGCGCAATGGCCACCCGTTGCAACTGACCGCCGCTGAGTTGCTGCGGCAGGCGTGGCCCGAGTCCGCTCAGACCCACCGCATCGAGCATGGCCTGCACCCGCGCCTCGTCAGGCTGACCGAGCAGCAGCAGCGGCAGCGCCACGTTCTGCGCTACGTCCAGATGCGGCAGCACATGAAAAGCCTGGAACACAAAGCCGGTTTTTTCACGCCGCAAGCGTGCCTTCTGCTCGTCATTCAAGCTGCCCAGATCCAGGCCATCGAGCAGCACCGAACCCTGCTCCCAACTGTCCAGACCTGCCATGCAATTGAGTAGCGTCGATTTACCCACGCCGGACTCGCCCAGGATGGCGACAAATTCGCCACTCGCCACGGTCAGTGAGACATGGCTGAATACCGCTACCTCGCCGTAGCGCTTGCTCAGATCGGTGATCACCAGGCTCATGTCTGCCTCGCCAGCGCCAGCACCTGATCGAGCGCATCCGGCGCATCGCAGGCAACGACGCGGCGCTGTGGCATCGCGCGCAGCCAGGTCAGCTGGCGCTTGGCTAGCTGGCGCGTGGCAAAGATGCCTTTGTCGCGCAGCTCGCTCATTGGCCACAGGCCTTCGAGCGCCTCCCAGGCCTGTCGGTAGCCGACACAGCGCATGGAAGGCAGATCGGCACCGAGGTCGCCGCGCGCGCGCAGCGCCCTGACCTCATCGAGCAGACCG
>CAITZZ010000285.1 GCA_903897005.1 uncultured beta proteobacterium
CCTGCCTGTGCCCGCAGACGACTTGCGCGCCATCAGGCAAACTTCCTGTCTTCACCGACACCGTGCAGGTTGCTGATGCAGCGTCCGCACAGGCCAGGGTGGGCGCTGTCGGCGCCAACGTCGGCGCCAACGTCGGCGCTGTAATGCCAGCAGCGCTCGCACTTCGTGTCCTCGGAACTGCTCGACTCGATGGCTAAGGCCTCGCCTTCGCGCAAAGTCAGCTTCGAGGTGATGAAGACAAACTTGAGGTCCGCCCCCAGGCTCGCCAGCAGGGCGTGATCATCGGGTGCGACGCTCAGCACAACATTGGCTTGCAGCGAAGAACCCACCTTGCCGGCGGCACGCAGCGCTTCGATGTCCTTGTTGACGCCGTCGCGGATTTCGCGGATGCGGGTCCACTTGGCCAGCAGCGCATTGTCGGCAGCCGGCAGATCGATGTAGTGGTCCATGAAGATCGACTCACGGGTGGCGCCGGGCGTCTTGCCTGCGGCACCCAGCACGGCCCAGGCTTCCTCGGCGGTGAAGCTGAGGAAGGGCGCCATCCAGCGCAGCATCGCTTGTGTGATCTGCCAGAGCGCGGTCTGTGCGCTGCGTCGCGCCAGTGATTTCGGTGCGGTGGTGTAGAGCCGGTCTTTCAGCACGTCGAGATAGAAGGAGCCCAGGTCTTCCGAGCAGTAAATCTGCAACTTGGCCACCACGGGGTGGAATTCGTAAACCTCGTAATGGCTCAGGATGTCGCTTTGCAACTGCGCCGCGCGCGACAGCGCGTAGCGGTCGATCTCCAGCATCTGATCCGCTGCCACCGCATCGCTGGCCGGATCGAAGTCGCTGACGTTGGCGAGCAGGAACTTGAGCGTGTTGCGCACGCGCCGGTAAGTGTCGACCACGCGCGCCAGAATTTTTTCGTCGCCGGCAATGTCGCCCGAGTAGTCGCTGGCCGCGACCCACAGGCGGATGATTTCGGCGCCCAGCTTCTTCGAGGTCTCCTGCGGATCAACGCCGTTGCCGGCGCTCTTGCTCATCTTGTGGCCCTTGCTGTCGACCGTGAAGCCGTGCGTCAGGATGCCCTTGTAGGGCGCGCGGCCGTACATGGCGCAGGCCGTCAGCAGCGAGGAATGGAACCAGCCGCGGTGCTGGTCATGGCCTTCCAGATAGAGGTCGGCCTCGGGGCCATCGTCATGGCCGCAACCCGGGTGGGAACCCTTGAGCACCGTGGTGTGTGTGGTGCCGGAGTCGAACCAGACTTCCAGAATGTCGCTGCTCTTGGTGTAGTGCGCAGCGTCGGCGGCGCCCAGGATGGACTCGGTTGTGGCCTTGCTCCAGGCTTCGATGCCGCCTTGCTGCACCATGTCGGCAGCGATGTCGAGGATCTCCATCGTGCGCGGGTGCAACTCGCCACTGTCCTTGTGCAGGAAGAAGGGTAGCGGCACGCCCCAGCTGCGCTGCCGGCTGATGCACCAGTCGGGCCGCCCGGCAATCATGTCGCGCAAACGGACCTTGCCGTTTTCCGGGTAGAAGGCGGTTTCTTCGATTGCGTCCAGAGCAATTTTGCGCAGCGACTTCGGCGCCTTGTCTTTCGTGAACACACCCTCGCCCTCGTCCATGCGGATAAACCACTGGGCCGCAGCGCGGTAGATCACCGGCGTCTTGTGGCGCCAGCAATGCGGGTAGCTGTGCACCAGGTCGCTGGTGGCAAAAAGACGGCCGGCCTGGCGCAGCGTGTCGATGATGACCGGGCACGCCTTCCAGATGTGCAAGCCGCCAAACAGCGGGAAGTCTGAGGCGTAAGTGCCATTGCCCTGCACCGGGTTCAGGATGTCGTCGTAAGCCATGCCATGCGCGACGCAGCTGTTGAAATCCTCCACGCCGTAAGCGGGTGAGGAATGGACCAGACCGGTGCCGTCCACAGCGGTGGCGTAGTCGGCCAGATAGACCGGGCTGAAGCGGTCAAAGCCGGCGTCCACATGCGCCAGCGGGTGCTTGAACTTGATGCCGCCCAGCTTCTTGCCGACCGCTGTTGCAATGACCGAACCCGTGAGCTGATAGCGCTCCAGGCATTGCGTGACCAGACTTTCCGCCAGGATCAGCACTCCGCGCTCGGTGTCCACCAGTGCATAGTCAAGCTCGGGGTTCAGGTTGAGCGCCTGATTGGCCGGAATGGTCCAGGCGGTGGTGGTCCAGATCACGGCGAACGCGTCTTTGCCCAGTGTTGGCACACCAAAGGCCGCGCTCAGCTTCTCAGGCTCGGCACAGAGAAAGCCCACATCCAGCGTCTGCGATTTCTTGTCGGCGTATTCAATTTCGAACTCGGCCAGACTGGAGCCGCAGTCGAAGCACCAATAAACCGGCTTCAGGCCGCGATAAACGAAGCCGCGTTCGATGACGCGCTTGAAAGCCCGGATCTCGTCCGCTTCGTTGCTGAAATCCATGGTGCGGTAGGGGTGGTCCCAGTCGCCCAGCACACCCAGGCGCTTGAATTCGCCACGCTGGATGTCGATCTGCTCGGTGGCAAAAGCGCGGCTCCTGGCCTGCATCTCGTCGCGCGCCAGATTGCGGCCAAATTTCTTTTCGATGGCGTTTTCGATGGGCAGGCCATGGCAGTCCCAGCCCGGAATGTAGACCGCATCCAGCCCCTTGAGCTGGCGCGCTTTCACGATCATGTCCTTCAGGATCTTGTTGACCGCGTGCCCCATGTGAATCTGGCCATTGGCGTAAGGGGGGCCGTCGTGCAGCACGAACTTGGGTGCACCGGAGCGCGCTAGCCGCAACTTCTTGTAAATGCCTTTTTCTTCCCATTCCTTGACCCAGCCTGGCTCCCGCTTGGGCAGATCGCCGCGCATCGGAAAAGGGGTGTCGGGCAGGTTCAGGGTACTTCGGTAATCCACTTTTTCAGTCATGACAAATCTCGATCTTGGAAAGGTGCACGATGCCGCCTTGACGGCAGGGCTTGAGCAAAACGGAACGCGGGGCAAGGTGCGTCGGTCTGGCCCGGTCAAATTCGGGTGGCGAGCCAGGCACGTGCATCGTCGCAGTCTTGCCGTATGCCCCGGGTGAGGGCGTCAAGACCGTCGTATTTCAGTTCGTCGTGCAATTTGTGCAGCAGTTCCACGCGTATGATTTTACCGTAGGCTCCCTCAGCGCCGAGTGCCTCTGGCCATTGCAGGCAATGCGTCTCCAGCAGCACGCGCCCGCCGTTGACATCGTTCGGGTCCAGCGAGGGGCGAATCCCCATGTTGGCCACGCCGGGCAGGGGCTCGGGCGTCAGACCATGGACGAGCACCACAAAGATGCCGCTGGCAGCGGGCTTCCAGTGGGCGAAGCGCAGGTTCAGGGTCCTGAAGCCGAGTTCGCGCCCGAGTTTGCGGCCGTGCACCACATGGCCCGACACCCGGTAATGGCGGCCCAGCAAGCGGGCCACGTCCTCCATGCGCCCCTGTGACAGGGCCTCGCGCACGGCGGAACTGGAGACGCGCAGGCCGTGCACCTCGTAGCTGTTCATGCGCGCCACGTCAAAGCCCAGCGTGGTGCCGGCGTCATCAAGCAGCGCATAGTCGCCGGCGCGCTTGGCGCCAAATCGGAAATCGTCACCCACCAGCACGTAGCGCGCGCCCAGTCCGTGCAGCAGCACCTCGTCGATAAAGGCGGGTGGGCTCAGGCCGGCCAGGCCCTGACCGAAGGGCAGCACCACCGCCTGATCAACGCCGCACTGGGCCAGATCCAGCAATTTGTCACGCAGGGTGCCGATGCGCGCCGGCGCCAACTCCGGCTTGTGCAGGAGGGCTGCGAAGTGGTCGCGCGGGTGCGGCTCAAAGGTCAGGACGCAGCTCGGCACGCCGCGTTGCTGGGCTTCGCTTTTGAGCAGGGCCAGCATGGCCTGGTGGCCGCGATGCACGCCGTCAAAGTTGCCTATCGTCAGCGCGCAGGCCGGATTCAGACCGGGATGGTGAAAGCCGCGGAAAACCTTCATTGATTGGGTATCTTCTGGATAGCCTGCGGCGCTTTGTGTTGATGCGTCGCAAGCGGGGTTGTCACAAAAACAGGTTATATTGTCTCTTAGCCGAGCGATCGGGCGGTGGGACGCCGCGAAGCTGCCAGTTTGCTTCATCGCTGCCAGGGCTTGTCATTGCGGACTTGATCCGCAATCCATGGTGCACAAGGCACTGGATGCCGGATCAGGTCCGGCATGACAGGCGGGTTCATGGTTGACGACAGAATGTCTTTTTCAGGAGGCGAGTGTTGAAGGTCTTGAAGCTGTCAGCCCAGGGGCTGCCCCAATCATGGATTTCGCTGGAACAGGCGGTGATTCATTACGCGGCGCAGGAAGTGCGCTGGGAGATGGGGGCGCAGGTGGCAGTCTTTCGCGGCGGCCACAACGCGCTGACCGGCAAGCAGTCCATCATCACCGTCAACAGCATCATCGGCACCCGTGGCGTCTCCGGCATTAATCCTTTTGCACTGCGGCCCGGTCTGACGAATCACAAGCTGTTTGCGCGTGACCGCAATATCTGCGCCTACTGCGGTGAGCACTTTGACGAAGAAGTTCTGACACGTGAGCACATCATCCCCTTTGCACAGAATGGCCTGGACGGCTGGATGAATGTGGTGACCGCCTGCCGGCCCTGCAATCATCGCAAGAGCCACCGCACGCCGGAGCAGGCTGGCATGCCGCTGCTGTACACACCTTATGTGCCCAGCTTGTGGGAAGACTTCATCCTGCGCAATCGCCGCATTCTGGCTGACCAGATGGAGTTTCTGATGGCGCATGTGCCACGGTCGTCGCGACTGCTGGTCTGAGCGCGTACGTCGGTGATGGTTGAATGGGATGCCAAGGTAGAGTCGGGTGCAACGCTGATGAGGGAGAACATATTTCATGCAAAAGGATAGACATCACATGGGAACCGCTTGGGGGCACTTCTGCCAAAGGCTGCTGGGCGCTTTGACCTTGTCGGCATTGGCAGCCTGTGTGGGTGGTGACGGGCAGGTTCAGAGTTCGGGGCAGGCACCCATCGTGCTCAGCGTGACGCCGCTGACAGCGACTATCGGCGATACCAGCACCTTCACCGTGAGTGGGCTGAACCTGCCTCTGACAACGATAATTTCCATTGCCAATGGCTCCTGTTTGACACCGACCAATCGCACGGCAAGCGGCTTTACGGTGATCTGTACGCCGGGGGGTGTGGCTGGCAGCCAGTTGATCACGATCTCGTCAAACACCGTTGCCAACGGCGGCTATTGGCTCGGCACGCACACCCTGACGGCAACGGCAACGGCCAGCGCCTTGACGCCGCTCACGGTCGTCAATTTGCTGGTTGACAGCGGGGTCAATTCCGGCCAGTGCTACGCGGCCGGCAGTGACGTGCTGGTGAGTTGCATCAGTCCCACCGCCATTGCCCTGAACGACAGGCAGGACGGCATGACCGGCCGTGACGTGACGAGTTCCGATGGCGCGGATGGGCAGGTGGGGCTGAGCTATAGCACCGTCATCCGGCAAGCGAGTCAGAATCCGGTCGTCCTGGGGCCGTATGCCAAAGCCGATTGCGTGAAGGACAACACCACGGGATTGGTGTGGCAGGGCAAGAGCACCGCGCTGGTGGGACTGCCGGGCGACGCCAGGAATCTGGAGGCCAAGGTACTGGAGGCCGCCACCAATGCGGCCGCTTTGTGTGGTTTTTCCGACTGGCGGCTGCCCTCGCGCACTGAGTTGCAGAGTCTGGTGAATTACGGTTCACTCGATTTGTATTTTTCCATCGATACCATCTGGTTTGTGGACGCCAGGATTGGCGCCTATTATTCGGCGACCAGGTACGCACCGAATTTGAAAAATGTCTGGCTGGTGGATTTCACCCGTGGCAGTGTCGCACCCGACAGCAACGCCAGCAGCGGTGTTTATGTACGCCTTGTGCGTTGACAATGCGCCAGCGGGGTCCCATGGACTGGCGGTGAGGTATTTGAAGGAGTTTTCCATGAGAAGAGTTGCAAAGCTGCGCCCCCCAGCACCATGGTGGGCCCTGGTGCTGGTGGCCGGTCTGACTGCGGTCGGTCAGACGCAGGCGCAGGCGCGTTACACCTATTCAAGCAGCGGTGCCGAAGTGACCGACGTTCAGGCCGGACTGGTCTGGCGCCGTTGCAGCGAGGGGCAAGTCTGGAGCGCGGGTATCTGCGGTGGAACGCCGACCACCTTTACCCATGAGCAGGCGCTCGCCTATGCCAGGACACAGACCGCCTGGCGTATACCCAATGTCAAGGAACTGTCCAGTCTGGTGGACACTGGCCGCTTCGATCCGGCCATCGACGGCAACGCGTTTCCACTCACGCCCGGTGTTCTCTACTGGTCATCCAGCCCCGACGTACGCCTTCCATCACTGGCCTGGGCGGTCGATTTCGGACTGGGTGGCGTGGTCAGCACCAATCGCTACAGCCCCACAGTGCTGCTTCGTTTGGTGCGCTGAGCAGGATCAGTCTCAGGCAAAAACACCAGCCGTGTCCTGCATCCGGCTGGCTACTTCGCCGAGCTGGTGCATCGAGTCGCCGAAAGTCATTTCCATCTGCGTCAATTTCTTGAAGTAGTGGCTGACGATGTATTCGTCTGTCACGCCGATGCCACCGTGCACCTGCACGGCCTGCTGGCCGACAAAGCGCATCGAAGTCCCAAGCTGGTATTTGGCGCGTGCTAGTGCCGCCCGACGCTCCGCTGTTGGCGCGTTCAGTTTCAGGGCTGCGTAATAGCTCATCGAGCGCCCGAGTTCCAACTGCATCTTCATGTCGGCCATGCGATGGCGCAGTGCCTGGAAGCTGCTGATGAAGACGCCAAACTGCTTGCGCGTGTTGAGGTATTCGGCGGTGATCGCCATCGTCTTGTCCATCACACCCACCGCTTCGGCGCAGGTGGCCGCGATGCCAATGTCAACGGCATGCTCGAGCGCGGTCAGACCGTCCAGCGTGATCAGCACGGCGCTGGCATTTTGCAGACTCAGTTCGGCGGCGCGGCTGCCGTCCTGTGTGCCGTAACCACGCGTAGCCACGCCACTGCCAGAGCGCGACACCAGAAACAGGGCCAGCTTGCCATCGACGCTGGCGGGCACCATGAAGGCATCGGCCTGGTCGCCTGCGGGCACCACACTCTTGCCGCCGGTCAGTTCCCAGCCCGTTGCGGTCTGGCTGGCGCGGGTCTCGCAGATATCAAGCCGGTAGCGCGCTGCGCGCTCCTGGTAAGCCAGCACAATCAGGGCTTCGCCGCCAGCAATTTTGGGTAGCCACTGCGCCTTGACCGCCTCTGGCGCGTAGCCGGCCAGCAGCGCACCGGCCATCAGACTTTGCTTGAGAGGCTCCAGCACCATGCCGCGGCCCAACTCCTCCATCACGACCATGCCCTCGACCGGTCCCATGCCCATGCCGCCATGCTCCTCCGGAACATAAAGACCCGACAGGCCCAGTTCGGCCATCTCGGTGTAGGCGGCGCGGGCAAAGCCGCCGGCCTTGACTGCTGTGCGGTAGCGCTCAAAGCTGTAGCCCTTGTCAACCCATTTGCGTACCGCGTCGCGCAGTTGTTCCTGGTCGTCTGTGAAATCAAAGTCCATTGTGTTCTCCTGGTTTGGTGGCATCCCGGCTTGGCACTATGTCATCCTTGGCTGGGGTTTTGTCATCCCGGACTTGATCCGGGATCCAGTGCCACGCAGACGCTGGATTGCGGATCGAGTCCGCAATGACAAAGTGTTCGCCGCGATGACAAAGTGTCTGCCGCGATGACAAAGTGTCTGCCGCAATGACAAAGTGTTCGCCTCAATGACAAAAATTCTTGCATCAGCCAAGAACGGTCTGCGCCACGATGGTGCGCTGCACCTCGTTGCTGCCGCCGTAAATGGTGGTCTTGCGCATGTTGAAGTAGGTGGAGGCCAGCGGCGCGCAGTAGGCCGCGCCAACGGCGTCGCCCTGCCAGCCGGCTTCCATGGCTTCGTGAATCAGGGGCAGGGCGTAGGGGCCGGCTGCCAGCATCATCAGTTCGCTGTAGCGCTGCTGGATCTCGCTGCCGCGGATCTTCAGCAGGCCGGCAATGTCGAGCGTCTGCTTGCCCGATTTTTCAGCCGCCAGCACGCGCAGCACCAGCATTTCGAGCGCTACCACGTCCACTTCGAGCTTGGCAATTTCATCGCGAAAGCGGGTGTCGGTGTAAACCCCTTCGGCCTTGGCGATGCGCTTGAGGCGCTCAAGTTCGCGCTTGGCCCGGTTCACGTCGGCAATGTTGGTGCGCTCGTGACTCAGCAGATGCTTGGCGTAGGTCCAGCCCTTGTTTTCTTCACCGATCAGGTTCTCTACCGGGACTTCAACGTTATCAAAAAAGACTTCATTGACTTCTGCTTCGCCGTCGAGCAGCACGGTGGGGCGAACCGTGACACCGGGCGATTTCATGTCGATCAGCAGGAAACTGATACCGGTCTGCGGCTTGCCCTCGTTGCTGGTGCGCACCAGGCAGAAGATCCATTCGCCATACTGGCCGAGCGTGGTCCAGGCCTTCTGGCCGTTCACAATGTATTTGTTGCCCTGACGTTCCGCTTTGGTCTTGACGGATGCCAGATCCGAGCCGGAGCCCGGCTCGCTGTAGCCCTGGCTCCACCAGACCTCACCGCTGGCGATGCCGGGCAGAAAGCGCTGTTGCTGCTCTGCATTGCCAAAGGTCATGATGACCGGAGCGACCATCACCGGGCCGAACGGGATCACCCGCGGCGCGCCGGCCAGAGCGCATTCTTCTTCGAACAGGTGTTTTTCAACAGCGGTCCAGCCCGGGCCACCAAAAGACTTGGGCCAGGCGTGGCCCAGCCAGCCCTTCTTGCCCAGAATCTTGCCCCAGCGCTGCATGTCGTCACGGCTCAGACGCAGGGCGTTGTGCACCTTGTGTGAAATATCCTGCGGCAGGTTCTCGCGCACCCAGGCGCGAATGTCGGCGCGGAATTTCTGCTCTTCAGGGGTAAATGCCAAATCCATGTCGGGGCCTCCAAATATTCGGTGTTTTTAGCACGGTCGTTCGATTATGGCTGTCCAGGTGGTGACACGCCCAGTTCCTGACACAGTTTTTGC
>CAITZZ010000286.1 GCA_903897005.1 uncultured beta proteobacterium
CTGTGGCACGCGGTGTTCTGAGCCGCCTGTTTCATCGCGGAGCACGTCTTGTCGTTGCGCGCCCTTTCTGTCGTTACGGGCCCTTTCTGTCATTGCGGGCCGTTTCTGTCATTGCGGGCCCTTTCTGTCATTGCGGGCTTGACCCGCAATCCAGTAGTGGCGTGGCACTGGATCCCGGATCAAGTCCGGGATGACAACTTGGGCGTCCGGGATGACAACTTGGGCGTCCGGGCTGACTACTTAGGTGTAAGGGATGACAGTTGAGGCGTCGGCGATGACAGCCACTGCAGCAACTGCTGCGTCACCGCCGGGCTGCTGAGCAATTGCATGTGGTTGGTGCGATAGAGAATCGATTGCCGGTTGGCTGCAAATGCCAGACTGCGCCCTGGATCATCGTGTTGACCCAAGGCACTGCGCAGCGGCACCAGACCGTCGCCGGTCAGACGGTCCGCCAGCAGGCCGCGTTTGGGCGCCAGCGTAGCGGCCATGGCGTAGCTGTTCACGCCGTCGGGCAGCGCCAGGATTTGACGCCGATCGGGCCGCCTTTGAAAGCGCTCGTGGCCCTGCCAGTCGGCATCGAGCAGATGGCCGTACCGCAGATCGGTGATACCGGCACTGCGCAACTGCGCCAGCCGCGCAAAAGGCCGGCTGTAGGGCGTGCTGCCCAGCAGGACATCGACCCAGTTACCGGCGCGCTCCAGGGGTGCTCCGTGATGCGGTGTGCCAAGAAAGACCATGTTCTTCAGAAGACCGGGCCAGCGCAAGTTTTCTTGCCTGGCGCAGTGCCAGGCGCCGCGTATCAACAAGCCGCCCATGCTGTGAGCCAGCACCGTGAGTTCCTGCACGGCACTTGGCCAGCGATCGAGCAGTTGCTCCAGTTGACGCGAAAGTTCCCGCGCGTTGGTCGATACGTGCAGCCCGCTGTTGTAGCGCAGATAGACCGGTGTGTAGCCCAGTTGGGCCGCCAGCGCGGCGCCATGATCGACGATCTGACCCTGTTGCCCGGAGCGCCATTGCAAATCGTTCATGCACAGACCGTGAATCAACACCAGCACTTTGCCGGTCGCCTGCGGCAGGGTGAGCGGCTTGCCGATCTCGAGCGCCCGACCCTGGTAGCGCAAACTCATCGGTGTGGCCAGCGGGTTCTGGCTGGCCAGCAAGCGGTCCCCCATCACACCATTGAGCGCAGCCAGCACGGCTTCGCGCTCGGGCGTTTCCGGCGCCTCTGCGTCAACTCTCTCCAACAGCGGCTGCAAGCTGGCCAATGCCGCGTCCAGCCCCTTGCCAACCCAGTGGGTGACACCATGCACGCTTTGGTAAATCAGGCCGGTCAAGCCGCGCGTGCTGCCCGCGGCCTTGCCTCCCGGCACACCCATGCTGCTCCAGACCGACTGGTGCACGCCCTCAGCGATGCGCGCCACACCGGCGGTAGCCTGCGTTGCCAACTGCGCAATCGCCCGAAGATCAGTCGCACGCAGATGCTTCATGCTGCAGCCTAGCGTGGCAACGCCTCTACCTCTTTGGTCCAGCGCTCCAGCAGACGGCGCCGCTCAGTCGCCTTGCCGTACTTCTCGAAGTCGTACTTGATCAGGCGCACATCGTCGAGCAGCGGAATGCGGGGGTCGAGCTTGAAGGTCTTGTTGGCCGGCACCTGCAAGCTGTTGGCCTGGCCACCAATGGCTTGTCCTACAGGACTCATCAACCAGTCGTAGTAACGCTTGGCCGCTTCCCGGTTGCGCTGGCCTTTGACCATCGCAATGCCGCCCACTTCATAGCTGGTGCCCTCGCAGGGCGCAGCCGTCTTGACCGGGTACTTGTTGTGGCGCCAGGCGTCAAAACCGAAGATGAAACTCACACCAATGGCGACTTCACCCTTGGCCACATTGGGCGCCTGTGCCTGGCCGCTGCGCGTGTAGTTGCTGATGTTCTTGTGCAGTTTTTTCATGTAGTCGAAGGCCGGCTCCTCGCCCATCAACTGCACCAGACCGGCCAGAATTGTGTAGGCCGTGCCGCTGGAGGCCGGGTGCGAAATCTCGATGTCGCCCTTGTACTCGGGCTTGAGCAGGTCCGACCAGCACTTGGGCTCGGGCAGCTTCTTCTTCTTCAGCAGTTCGCTGTTCCAGCCAAAGCCGATGGCCGAGGTATAAAAGCCGCCCACCATGTTCTGCGTCATGGCGTACTGGCGCACGCTCCAGCTGTGAAAGTCGTTCAGGTAAATCGGGCGATAGGGTTCGAGCAGCCCCTGTTCGGCTGCCTGCAAGAAGGGGTCGCCGGTGCCGCCCCACCAGATGTCGGTCTTGGGGTTCGCTGCCTCAGCGCGCAGTTGCGCCGCCGCCTCACCGGTGGCCTTGTGGGACTGCAACACCTTGATGCCGGTGGCGCGCGTGAACTCCTTGGCCGCCAGTTCACACCAGGGCTGATCGGTGCTGCAGATGGCGTTGACTGTTCCCGGACTGGAGCTCTGGGCAAACACCATGCTGGCGCTGCTCAGCAGGAGGCAGGTGGCTAGTTTTTTTATCGCAGATATCATCATCATCTCCAAAGTGAACTTCCAATATCCCGCTTCAAGTTGGGGACAGAGCTGGCTCGCTTCGCGTAGCTGCGGTCTGTCCCACAAAGTGAACCTCCAA
>CAITZZ010000287.1 GCA_903897005.1 uncultured beta proteobacterium
CGCGCATCATGCTGCGTGCCAGCTTGTCGCTGAGCAGGCGCGCATCGGGCACAAAGGACCAGCGGTAGTGCATGGCCGGACGCCACAGCCACTCATCGCCAAAATCTTCGAGCAAGTGCGCGATGAAACACAGCGCAGGATCCTCGGGGTAGATGGCAGGGCCTGCCGCCTGCGTTTCGAAATGCTCGATGATGCGCGTGCTGTCGGTCAGCCACCGACCGTCTGGAAATTCGAGCTGAGGCATCTGGGCCACGCCCGTGATCCGGGCGCAGCGCCGGAAACTGCGCGTATCCATGGGCACCAGTTCGTAGGGCAGCCCCTTGGCACGCAGGTAGGCTTCCAGCTTGCCGGTGAAATAGGACAGATCGAGGCCGTGCACGCGCAGCATGCTCACTCCACAAAAACCCGCGTCAGCCGGTCCATGGAGGACCAGTAAAAGTCGCGCCCCCAGCCAACGCTGGGAAACACCACGCCCTGATTGAGGCCGCCGCAGCGCACGCGTGCCAGCTCGGCGCCGGACTCGATCGCCAGCACCACCACCTCCTCAGCGCCACGGCGGTAATCGTTGATGACCAGTTCACCGCTCTGCGGGTAAAGAATCATGTGACTGGCGCAGCCAAAAGCGCTCTTGTGCCACAGCGGCGTCAAGGCCTTGGCGGCAGCGTCAAACCGCCAGGCCTGCAGATGTCGGTTCGCCGAGTCGTAGCCGATCACGATTTGCCGCTGCAGATCGATCAGCGGCGGATTGGTGATGCTGCCGCCAGCCAGGCCGCAAACCGGCAGCACCTGATGGTCGCTGGCGTCCAGCATCGAGACCCGGATCAGCCGGTTCGGCGTTGGCTGGACGCCATTGCCTATCATCCGGATGAAGTAGCTGTGTTTGCCGTTGTCCATGAACCAGGCGTTGGTCCCGTCCAGCACCACGTCCCAGCCGTAGCTCTGGCCGCTGTCACCGATGTAGTCAAAGCGCCAGTCAGCGTCAGGCACCAAGCTGCTGCTGTCATCTTGCCAGTGGTAGCGAAAGATGGAGCGCACACCCACCACATAAACGGTGTTGCGGATGGAACTCAGACGCGCGATCGAGGGCTCGGGGCACAGCGTGTCGGCACAGGCCGGCTGCATGGTCTGCGCGTCCACCACCGTCAGTCGCGCAGCGGTCTGGTCCGACAGGTTTTTCGTCACGAGCAGGCCGTTGTCCAGAATGACATAGGAGTTGTAGGGCTGATTGACCGGCAACTGCAGCCGGGCTTGCGGCTCGCAGGCGCGGTTCAGGCGGTGCAGGTAGCGGCCATAGACCACGTAGAGATCACCATTGCGATGCAGCGCCATGCCGCCGGGCCACATCGGACCACCGGCCAGACGTGGTGAACGGCAGACCGTCTTCAGGCTCTGCGGGTCGATCCGCTCGACACAGGCGGTGGTGGCCAGTCCGACCTTGGCGCGAAGCGCCGAGTGCGTCAGCAGATAGACCTCGCCCGGTGCGCCCAGCAGCGTCATGGTGGACATCCAGGTCCTGCGGCTGACACAGCGCAGTTTCTCTCCTGCGCGCAAACCCAGACTGGCAGCGCTGCGCGCAAGCTGCAAGCGCTGCGGGCCGCCATCTTCGCCCGGCCAGGGCGTGGCCAGGTAGCCCGCGCCACTCATCGGGTCGACTGACGCCGGCGTC
This sequence comes from uncultured beta proteobacterium, assembly GCA_903897005.1. Classification (GTDB taxonomy): domain Bacteria; phylum Pseudomonadota; class Gammaproteobacteria; order Burkholderiales; family Burkholderiaceae_C; genus Rhodoferax. The sequence goes on from CAITZZ010000287.1 coordinate 1,667, forward strand.
GGCGCCGGACGATCAGGTACGCCGCACCGAGGACCAGCAGCGCGTTCCCGACCAGCACCGGTATGCCGTAGACCGGCCACCAGTAGTTCACAACGCTGTTGATAATGACCTGCCGGCTCGGGCTGTAACCCACGGGCATGGGCAAGACGCCATGCGTCCTGGCATAGTTGTCGTAGTCGGCCTGCATGGCCCTGAACTCCTGCGGCAGCTGACGCTGCAGATCCAGTGTCTCGCCCGGATCCTTTTGCAGGTTGTAGAGATGCCATTGGCCGTCACCCACTGGTGCCATGTTTTTCACCAGTTTCATCTCACCCTTGAACAGCGCCAGATTGCCTGAAAGCTCGTAGCCGATGACCTCGTCCGACGGGTGCACCTGCTGCGCCGCACCGGTCAGCGCCGGCAG
>CAITZZ010000288.1 GCA_903897005.1 uncultured beta proteobacterium
CACTGCTGTCGAATCAGTCGCATTGGATCGGGGATCAAATCGGACAGGCGGGTCTGGCCGAAGACCGTGTGGTACTGATTGACACGCCGCCCGGCTCCACAGTCTACCTAAGGCAAGTGTTCGCCTGTGCCGACCTGGTGCTCATCGTGTTGTTGGCAGATGCCGGATCGTACGCAACGATTCCGGCCATGGAGTCCTGGCTCGACGAAATGTCCGCTGTTTCCCCTCGCCTTCGAAGCGTTTACCTGCTGAACCAGATTGATCGAAGCGACTCATTCAACCGCGACGTGGCAGACCTGTTGCAGCGCGACATCGGGGATCGGCTAGCCCCGATTGGCATTCATGGTGATGAGGCTGTCAGCGAAGCGCTTGCCTTTCAGCAGCCGGTTCTGACTTACGATCCTTATGGACAGGCCAGTCATGACATTGCTCGACTCGCGACATGGATGATCACCACGCTGAACCGATGAGCCCGCGGTTGCTGCTGAGTCTCTGGCGCGAACGCTGGGACAAACCTGCGGCACAAACCCGTGCAACAGGATTTTGGCAGGGGCGATTTGATCGATCGGTCCATTGGCTGGCGTATGGGTCGGTCTGGTCCCTGCCGGGTTTCACCATCATTGCGGCTTTGTGCTGCATGGTCCTCGCGAACCTGGTTCTGGTGGTTCAGCTTGCCTTGCATGAGCAGATCATTTTCTCGGTCTTTATGGTCTGTTTGGCCTTGTACTTCCGCCGCTATGAAGGGCATTTTGTGACACTGCTGCTGCTCGGCTTGAGCGCTGTGATGTCGGGGCGTTACCTGTATTGGCGTTTGACTGCAACGCTGGCAACAGATTTCGATTCGAACTTTTTCATTGGCCTGTGCCTTTGCCTTGCTGAACTTCACCTTTGGTTGCTGACGATGACCGGCGCAATGAAAGAGCTTTGGCCAGTGAAGAAGGTCCACATTCCCTTACCAAGCGAGTCGGCGGGCTGGCCGGAGGTGGACATTTTTATCCTCTGTGATGACCAAACACTGCCAACCGTCCAATCGGCGGCAGCGGCCGCTCTGAGGCTCAACTGGCCCAAGCGGATGTTGAAGGTTTATCTCCTGGATAACTGTTCGCGCGATGCGATCAAGACACTGGCCGACTCGATGGCAATCACTTACCTCACCCCGGCCGACGACGCCAGCGACAGGGCAAGCCGTATCAGCCAGGCCGTCGCCAAGTCCAACGGCAATGTGATTACCATTCTCCAGTGTCACTCCCATCCAGGTGCCGATTTCTTGAAAATGACGCTTGGCTGGTTCTTGCGGGACACGAACCTGGCGATGCTGCAGACTCCCGGACACTTTCTGGGCCCGCCGCCTTCGCCCCATATCATGGAAATATTCGACGAGCCCACTATCGGCCTGCCCTGTGCCTTGATCCGCCGCTCCATGCTCAATGAGGTCAACGGTATTGAAACAGGTCCGGTGTCAAAGCGAGCACATACTGCGCTAAAGTTGCAGGCGGCAGGCTATAGCACCGGGTATCTTGGTCTTGGCGCCAAAGCCGAACCCAGCACGACCGACGTGTTTATGGCCTATCGCCCTTTTGGCGACTATTCACTTCGATGGAAACTGGAACTGCAGTCTGTGAACCAGGCGCTTGGGTTTTTTCGTCCAATTCCTCGTCTTTTCTTTTTTTGCGCGCCGGCAGCTTATCTACTGCTCGACCTTCGGCTCATTGAGACTTCAGTCGCACTGTTGGGCGCCTATGCCTTGCCCCATCTGATCCATGGTTACATGTCGAAGGAAAGGAAGCATAGCGGGCACCGTTTCAATGAATGGACAGAACTCCGTGAAATGCTGCTGGCCTGGTATATCCTGTGCTGGACAACGTTGACGCTCGTCTGGACAGAGGTCGCCAATTGGAAGAATCTGCTTCGGCGCACATCGGCTGTGAAGCCCCCGGCCTTCAAATGGAGAGTTGTCTTGCCGTATCTGGCGATATTTGTCCTGAATCTGGCTTCCTTGACCAGTGGTGTCATCGATTTGGTGACCTCGCCTCGCCCTATTGATGAGATGACTGTCCTTTTTGTTGTCTGGGCGGTCTACAACGTCATGTTTTTCACCGCCATGCTCGCGGTAGCCGAAGAAAGCAGACAGATCCGCCTGCATACCCTTATGCAAAGACATCTGCCAGCCATGATCAGACTGCCAACCGGTCGCACCGTGTCGTGCATCACCGAGAATTTTCCTGAACGCACGTTGGCCCTGCAACTGCCGATGCCAATAGCCATCGAGAACGAGATGACCGTGAGCATTTCAATTTTCCACAATAACCATGAGTTTTCCTTTCCGGCGCGAGTGGCCTTGGCGCAGGATCTGCTGTTGCGAGTCGAAATCGACGGCCCGGCACAAAATGTGTACAACGCCCTGGCCGTTGCGGCATACTCGCGAGGGCAAGATTGGCCAAAATGGTTGCCTGCTCGCGATGCCGACCATCCGCTACCCAAGTGGTTAGCTCCAGCTCTCGCGAGCCTGCGCCACAGGGCCTTCAGACTCGTGAGCGATTTTGACAAATTGATGGGCAGACAACTCAACCGTGTCCGGATGCAAATAGGGAAGAAGAAATGACTGAACCAAGACTTTTGTCATACCAGACTCGTTGGCACTCGCTGGCGGCAGTTCTTGCTCTTGGCTTTTTCATGCTGGTCACGGCAACATCGGTCGAGTCCAAGCCTCGTGTCCCCAAAGCCGACCGGCTCAAGGCGGCACAAGAAGCCAGCGAAGAAGGTGATGCTCGAAAAGGACCCGCCAAATCGCGCACGGTCTCCTTTACTTTCAAGCAAATGGGCGCGTGGTCTGCCATCAAATTGCGTGGAGTGGATGGGTCTCAAACACTCTCCTTCCCGATTCGCGCCGATGAAGTCGTGGTTGCGGCGAAGCTCAGAATTGCCTACGATTATTCGCCTGCCCTGATTCCTGAACTGAGCCATTTGAAGGTATCACTCAACGAACGCTTTGCGACGGTGCTGCCATTACCGAAAGACAAGAGTGTTGGAAATACCCGCGACATCGACATAGATCCACGCTGGTTTTTTGACGTCAACTATCTCCGCTTCAAACTGATCGGCCATTACACACGGGACTGCGAAGACCCTTTTCATTCCTCTTTGTGGCTGACCCTGAGTGACCTGGGTCGTCTGGAACTGACACTGGCACCCTTGTCAACGGTGAACGACCTGAAGAACTTGCCAGCGCCATTTTTTGACAAGCGCGACAACGTTCCATTAAGCTTGCCCTTTGTTTTTACCAGCAGTCCATCTTTGGGTACCCTCAAGGCGGCTGGGGTGCTTGCGTCCTGGTTTGGACTTCAAGCCGGCACCCGTGGAGCACAGTTTCCGGTCCTTATCAACAATCTGCCGGAAGGCAATGCAGTTGTCTTCTTGCAGGCTGGCAAGACCTTCGAGGGACTCAAGGGGACAAGCTCTTCAACGGTTTCAATTCAGCCCCATCCAGGCAATCCGCAGGCAAAGTTGCTGTTGATCAGCGGCGGCAACGACGAGGACCTGGCACGCGCCGCCCGTGCTGTGGCGTTGTTTACCTCCACTCTTTCGGGCTCCTCCGCCACCATCAACAAAGAGACTGCCACGGCACCGCGCAAGCCCTACGATGCGCCGGCTTGGGTTGCCACTGACCGACCCGTACGCTTTGGCGAATTGGCCCGGCCGGAGGAACTGCGCACACAGGGCTACTTCCCGGAAGTGATTCGACTCAATTACCGTGTCTCACCAGACCTCTTTACATGGCGCACGCCCGGTACGCCCATGAAGCTCAAGTACCGCGCCATCCGCTTGCCGGGTCACAAGAGTTCCAGCCTTAACCTTGGAATTAACTCCAATTTCATTCAGGCAATCGCGATCGATGAGCCCTACAAGGGCGCCAAGGAGGCCGACTTCGTCAAAGACAAGACCGCGCTGCGAGAGGAACTCGTTTTCGTTCCTCCGTACGGCGTTACGGGTCGCGATCAACTTCAGTTCAGCTACTACTTTGACTTCGTCAAGGAAGGCCATTGCCGCAACATGCCACCGGACAATTTGCAAGGCGCCATTGACCCGGAGTCGACGATCGATTTCAGTGACTTCCCGCATTACGTCGCTTTACCCAATCTGGCATATTTTTCCAATATTGGCTTTCCGTTCACACGAATGGCCGACTTGTCCGAAACTGCCGTGGTTCTGCCAGACAGCCCCAACGCGGATGAACTGGGCCTTTACTTGACGCTGATGGGCCGGATGGGTGAAGCAACCGCCTATCCCGCGCTGCATCACGCACTGGTTGCAAGCGCCGATGTCGAAAAAATGTCGAAACGGGACCTTCTTGTGATTGGCTCTGCGAGGAGCCAGACCTTGATGACCAAGTGGGCCGATAGGTTACCCATGGTTCAGAGTAACGGCGAGCGTTACGTGCGAGAACCCGACGCCACTTGGCGCCCGACTTACCGCTGGGAGCAGCAGGATGTTCAGGAACCAACGCAGCCCAAGGGGGGGCTGACATTAACCGGCATCGGGATCGGCAATCTGGCAACAGTGATGGCCTTCGAATCGCCTCTGGAATCGGGGCGTAGCGTCGTCTTCTTGTACGCTGACAAGGCTGCCGACCTGCGAAAACTTGCTGATGTCCTGGCTGATCCCGAGCGAACTCCCTTGGTTCAGGGCGATTTCGCTATCGTCGACGACAAGAGCGTCAACCATACGAAAGTCAGCCGCACTTACTACGTCGGTTCACTGCCCTGGCTTAGCAAGTTGCGCTGGTTCTTGTCAGATCAGCCGCTTGTGCTGGGTTTTCTCGGAGGTCTCATTTGCCTGCTGATGGCTGCAATCATCTACCGCAAATTGGGTCCCATCAACGCCAAACGTACCAAAGCGAGCGCTTGAGGCAGTCATGCAAAATATGAAAAAGTTGGGATGTCTGGCATTGACTCTGGCGGCGCTGGCAGCACCGGCGCTGGCGAGCGACGACCTGGAGACCTGTCAAATGGTGGACCAGGCACGCCACTGGCAGCAAAAGCGTCGCGACGACCTGGCGGCCGAACTCTGGCGCAAGGTGCTGCGGTTTAATCCCAAGCACCCTGAGGCTCTGGCCAAGCTTGGGGCCATTGAAGCGCGTGCCAGCAACTTGCCACCCCCGCCCCCTCCCGCGCCCGTAGTGGCCACGAAGCAAAAGCCCTCGCCACCAGCTAAACTGCCAACGTCTGCGCCATCGCGGTCGAAAGCAACTGCGCCTGGCACGAAAATAACCAGCGATCCAAACATGAACTTTTCCGGCTCACTGGAGCTTGCCCCTGTGAAACCTCAACCCTGAACCTTTCGAAAACGATCCATGCAGGTTATCGCATTCATTTCAGGCAAAGGCGGTGTTGGCAAGACCACCCTTGCGGTCAACGTCGCCGTGGCGCTGGCGTTGCGCAACAAACGCGTGCTGCTGATCGACCTTGATCCGCAGAACGTGCAACGGCTCCACCTGGGAATGAACCCGGAAGAAATCGCTGGCCTGACGCGGGAAGGTATTTCGCATAGTTCGATTTTTGACAGTCCGTTTGGTATTCAATTTATCCCTTTTGGCCGAATCACCGATTCCGAACTGGAAGATTTTGAGACCGAACTCAAGAAGTATCCGAGCTGGGTCTCGGACGGCATTGACTCACTCAATGCTGGCTCTTTTGATTTCGTCATACTTGACACTCCACCGGGTCCGACGGCCTATCTGCAACAGGCTCTGGTAGCCGCGAACCGCGCCTTGGTCGTCGTACTGGCCGATGCAGCGTCCTACGCTACCATTCCCAAGATCACCTCACTGGTGGAGCAATACACGGCTGACCGTGCTGATTTTTTTGGCTTCAACATATTGATCAACCAAATGCCAGTTCACAACAAGCTGAGCCATCAGGTGCGCTCGTCCCTCTACGCCGGCTTTCCCAATCAAATGGTGCCGGTTGCCGTCCACAAAGACCCCCGTGTATCACAGGCGCTTGGCTTTGAGCGACCGGTGCTCCAATATGAACCCGGCTGCCAGGCGAGCCTTGACATTCAAAGCGTGGCCGATTGGTTGCTCGACAGCATCGAACAATGAGTTTGCAGTGGCTGAAGTATGGTTTTTAGCTCAAACATCTTCCTGTTTGCCTTTCTCCCGCTCTTTCTTGCCTGCTACTACCTGACCCCCTGGCGCGCCAGGTCGGCTCTGATACTGACCTTCAGTTGGGCCTTTTACGCTTGGTGGCGTCCTGATTTTCTGGCCTTGTTGGTGGGCGTCACCAGCGTCAGCTACGCTTTTGCGCTGGCCATTGGTGCGAGCGATGAGCAGGTACACCGGCATCGTTTACTCACGGCCGGTGTGACCTTGAACCTGCTTGCTCTGGGCTATTTCAAGTACGCCAACTTCGGTATCGACAGCTTCAACGTGGCTTTGAACGCGCTGGGCTTCAACGCGATTGAATTCACCCGCGTGCTGCTTCCCATCGGTCTGTCTTTCTACATCTTTCACGCCATCAGTTATCTGGTTGATATTTACCGGCGCGAGGCACCACCCGCACGCAATTTTGTCGACTTTGCAGCGTTTATTGCCCTCTTTCCTCATTTGGTGGCAGGACCGGTACTGCGCTACCACCTGCTGGCGGAGCAGTTCAGAAGCCGTACGCACTCTCTTGGCAATTTTTCGCGCGGCTGCATTATCTTCATGGTCGGGTTTTGCAAGAAGGTCCTGATTGCCGACAGCGTTGCACCACTGGTAGAAGCCGCGTTCTCCGCACCCCTGCCTACCCTGGCAGACGCCTGGCTGGGTGCCGGCGCCTACACCATTCAACTCTTTTTTGATTTCAGCGGCTACACCGACATGGCCATCGGTCTGGCGCTAATGATCGGCTTTGTCTTCCCGGAGAATTTCAACGACCCCTATGTGTCGCGTTCCATCACCGAATTCTGGAAGCGCTGGCATATGTCGCTGTCGAACTGGTTGCGTGAATACCTGTATGTCTCACTTGGCGGCAACCGCAAGGGCATGTTACGCACCTACATCAATTTGTTCTTGACCATGTTGCTCGGCGGCCTGTGGCACGGCGCCAACTGGACCTTTGTGCTGTGGGGTGCCTGGCACGGCGGTATTTTGATACTGGAGCGCTTTTGGGAACAGCGCTGGGGCAAGCCCTTGCTGCCTGGCTGGCTGCGTGTCATCAAGACCATGCTGCTGGTGATCTTTGGCTGGGTTCTGTTCAGAGCCACCAATCTGGCTGGCGCCGCGCGCATGTTCGAAGGCATGTTAGGCCTGCATGGCATCGGTTTCAGCCCTCCGGTTGCCTGGCAGGTGACGCCTGATAGGCTGATGGTCCTGGCGCTTGGGGTGGGGCTGGTTTATGCCATGCCCTGGCTCAAACGCCAGGGTGGCAGCTACCTGCGCTATCTGCTGCTGCCCTTATTCCTGTGGGCGGTGGCAACGCTGTCCGCGCAGTCTTTTACGCCTTTCCTGTATTTTCAGTTCTGAGCTCGCGATGCCCCACAGTGCCTTACCACCCAATCAAGCAGCAGCCCTGTCCCGCTACGACGCCCTGGCAGCGCTGACGTTGACCGGGGTCATGCTGGCAGGTGCGTGGCAAATCATTGCTGCCACGGTAGATCCGGCCGGTCTGGAATTTCCGCGCACTTGGCTGGATTTCCGCGAAGGTCGCAGCACCGGCGCACTTGAAAAGCAACTTGACCAAAGGCTGCCAGCGCGCAGCGCCCTGATTGGCGCGGCCAACAGTGTGCGCTACCTGCTCACTGGCAGCGGCGGCGACCAGGTGCAAACCGGCAAAGACGGCTGGCTGTTTCTGACTGAAGAGTTGCGCTTTGACGCTGACGGGAGTGCCAACCTGAAGGTGCGTGCAGAGCTGCTTGGAACTGCTGCCCGCAGCCTGGAGAGCCAGGGCGTCAAGTTGATTGTGGCCCTGGTGCCCGACAAGGCCCGCGTGTATTCAAGCAGGTTGGCCAACGCGCGATACCCTGAGTACAACAGCTCTCGCTACGCTGATGCGTTCAACGCGTTTCAAAAGCAGGGAATCACGACGGTGGACCTGTTGCAGCCACTGGCACAGGCGTCGGCGCAGGGCGAAGTCTATTACCGCACCGATACCCACTGGAACCAGACCGGTGCCGAAGTCGCTGCAAAGGCGCTTGCCTCGGTGATCAAGCAGTCGGGGTTGGAACTCGCAAAGACCGACTTCACAAGCAACAAAGGCACGCCGATTGAGCGACCGGGCGACCTGATCAGGCTGATGGGCCTTGGCGACAACTCCAAAGCACTGGGCCTGCTACCAGATACGGAAGCACCTGTGGTGACCCAACAAAGCAGTGCACAGAGCACCGGACTGTTTGGCGACGATGCGGTGCCGGTCGTGGTAACAGGTACCTCCTACTCCCTGCGCGCCAACTTTGTCGGCCAGCTACAACAGGCTCTCTCAAGCAAGGTGCTTAACGCAGCGAAGGACGGTGGGGGCTTTCTGCAAGCAGCAACGCTGTATCTGAAGGACGAGGCCTTCCGCGCCAACAAGCCAAAGGTATTGGTGTGGGAACTGCCTGAGCGCTTCCTGTGGCGCAAACTCGACGACGAACCAGGATGGCTTGAAACGGTGAAGCTGAGCTCACCAAACTCGGCTCCTCGCTAGTTTGGAGCGCCAACGATGCTAGAGCCTGCTATTTTTCGCCGCGCCCGTTTCATTTATTGCCTAGAATCAAATGCACCGCTTCAGACGCCCTTCCTTTTATGCAATTCAATGCACACTGATCCATGACCATGGGGCATTCACTGCCGTCTGTGGAACTTCAGCGCTTTCAGCAGGTTGTTGCCCGCTCGGTGGAAGCGCGCAGCCATTTTGATGTATTCACCTGGTTGCAAGGCGAAATGCAGCAATATCTGCCGCATGACATCATGATCGCCAGCTGGGGCGATTTTTCCAACGGCACGATTCAGTACGACATCATTTCCGCCCTCGACGGCGTGCGTTCCTTAAGCACCGATCAGCAAGTCATCAAGCCCTTGCTGCTCGATCTCTTCAAGCGCTGGATCGAGTCTGGCAGCAAACCTGTTGCCGCCATGGCTGGATACGATGGTTTTGCGATCGAAGCGAGCGAGCGCACCACTGCGCTGGGCGATGCCATGCGAACAATGCAATATGCAATGGCCCATGGCATCAGTGACAAGAGAGACAGTTATGACTGTTTGTACGTCACCTTGCGGGTCAAGGAATGCTTCAATGAGTCTGAACATGAAGTCATGACACTGGCCTTGCCGTATATCGACATAGCGTTGCGCCAGGTTGAGCTGCTGCCGCATCAAGGCCAAGCCAGCGCTGTCATCTCTACGCCGCTTATCTACGACTTGCTGCAAAGTCGCGGCCTGTCCGGGCGCGAGGTCGAGATCCTACAATGGGTCGCCCTTGGAAAGACCAATCCGGAAATCGGAAAAATTCTGAAGATAAGTGAATTTACCGTAAAGAATCACATGCAGCGCATCTTCAAGAAAATGGATGTCAGCAACCGCGCCCAAGCGGTCGGCCGGTTTAAGGCAATGGTGAGCAATGGCTAATGCACCGGCAAGCGATTCGGCCGCAGCATTCAGCAACCGCTCCCAACCAGCCTCTCTGGGTCAGGACAACCTGCTGAGCGTTTTTGAACTAACGGTCGGCCCCAGTGCATTGGTTTTTTCCTTATGGGGACTGGCCTACTATTTTGAGGGCCAGGTTCACGCCTCCTACATCATTTTGGGCGCGCTGATGTTTGCGCTGACCTTTCCCGGTCAGGTCAGGCTGCAGTCTTCCATTCTTTCAGTGTGCATCAGTATTGCTGTCACCTGGGCCTGGGTCGCTGGCTTGTTGCTGTTTATTGGTATTGCCTCAGGCTACATCCACGAGTTTTCAAAGAAAATTCTGTATGCTTGGTTGTGGGTTGCACCCCTAAGCAAACTTGGCGCCTGCCTTGCGCTGCGCGCGGCAGCGCCGATGCTGCTTAGACTGCAGGGTCCGAAGCAGCGGGCCATTATTGTTGGCATGAACGAGCAGGGGCTGGCACTGGCATCCAAAATGAGTCAGTCTCGCTACACCAGAACCGAGCTGGTTGGCTTTGTGGACGATCGTCAGGCCACGCGCCTGAACAGCAGCTCCGCGTACCGGTTGCTGGGGACGCAGGCGCAGCTTCTTGCGCTGGTCCAGAGCGAGCGCATTCAAATCATTTACCTGTCGCTACCGATGGCCTCGCAGCCACGCATTCTGCATATTCTGGACGAACTCAAGGACTCAACAACATCGATCTATTTTGTGCCCGACATGTTTGTTACGGATCTGATCCAGGCACACCCCGATTCGGTTTGTGGCATGCCTGTGATCTCGGTTTGCGACACACCCTTCAATGGATCGGACGGTGCCATCAAACGTCTTAGCGACCTTGTCCTGGCGACGCTGATCCTGATTCTGATCACACCCTTGCTGATCGTCATAGCTGCAGCGATAAAGTTCGACTCGCCGGGCCCGGTCATCTTCAGGCAGCGCCGCTGTGGTCTGGACGGCAACGAAATTGTGGTTTACAAATTTCGCTCCATGACCGTCACCGAGGACGGAAGCGACATTACGCAGGCGACTCAAAATGACGCTCGTGTCACACCCTTGGGTGCATTGTTGAGGCGCACATCCTGCGACGAGCTACCTCAATTCATCAACGTGCTGCAGGGGCGCATGAGCATCGTAGGCCCTCGACCACATGCCTTAGCCCACAACGAGCTTTATCGAAAACTGATCAAGGGTTATATGGTGCGGCACAAGGTCAAGCCTGGCATCACTGGTTGGGCTCAAGTCAATGGATTCAGAGGCGAAACCAAGACGCTCGACAAGATGCAGCGCCGCATCGACTTTGACCTTGACTACCTGCGCAACTGGTCCGTGCGGCTTGACCTGTACATCATTTTCAAGACCATTAGCCTCGTCATCAAAGACCAAAAGGCCTATTGACCATGGGGCTGCGGCGCCGCTACTGGGTAAGTCTGGCCGTGCTGTTGATGTTTTGTGCCGCCACGGTTCGGGCACAAGGTGAAGACACGCTAAAACTCAAAGTTGAATCGTCGTTGCGCTTTGACAACAACCTGTTTCGGCTGCCCGCAGATGCCAATCTTGATGCACTGCTGGGCACAGCCAGCGCAGCAGAAAGAATCGACATCAATTCGCTGAGCCTCAGTTTCAGCACGACCCTGAGCCTGCAAAAATTTGAGCTGTCAGCCAGCCTGACCAACTTCCGCTATCAGAACTTCGCTTACCTGAGCTACGTTGCGCACAATTACAACGCTGCCTGGCGCTGGGCGCTGACGCCTTCTTTGCGGGGCAATCTGGGCAGCCAGCGCCAAGAGACCATCAACAGCTTTGCTGACTACCAGGGCTTCGGCTTGCAGAACCTGCGTACCAACAGCAGCAGCCGTCTGGATGCCGCTTATGACCTGGATGGCAATTGGAGTGTGGTCGCCGGGGTGTCGCGAGCAACTCAAACCAACCAGCAGGCCTTGACCGCCCAAGGCGACTACCGGGAGCAGTCTGCCGACCTGGGCTTGCGCTACAACGCCGGTTCAGGCAGCACGGTGAGCTATACCCTGCGCAGCGCCAACGGCAACTACATCGACCTTGCCATGTCGCCGGCCGGCCTTTACGACGATGGCTTCCAGCAGATCGAGAGCGAACTCAGGCTGCGCTGGATCGCCAGCGGCAAGAGCGTCGCAGAGTTTTACACCAGCCAGATCAGCCGCACGCATCCGCACTACGCACAGCGCGACTACGGTGGCCGCAACGCCGGCGTCAATTTGAACTGGAGCCTGAGCGGCAAGTCAGCGCTGGTAGCAAGTTGGGCGCGCGAACTTGCCAGTTACCAGACCAGCACGTCCAACTACAGCCAGACCGCTCGCCTATCATTGGGGCCGGTTTGGCAACTGAGTCCAAAAGCGGTAGTCCGGGCGCGTTACGAGGTGGCCCAAAGCGATTACCTGGGTTCGCCGTTCGGAGCACTTGCCACGCCGCGCAGCGACACCACCAGCGCTGCCAGCCTGACTTTTGACTGGCAACCCTACCAACACCTTACCATTAGCACCTCCTTGGAAAATGCCAGTCGAAGATCCAACTTGGCAGGCTTGGACTATGAGGGCAAAATGGCCACTGTTTCAGCCCAATTCAGTTACTGATTTTTTAGCACTATGACCACTTCGCAACTTCGTTATTCCAGACTCTTCTTCATGCACGCTATTTTGAGCGCGGCGCTGGTTTTGGGTTTGACGGCCTGCGGCAACAAGGACGACAAGAAGGCGGCCACGCAGGTGGCCGCCAAAGTGGGATCGGAAGAAATTTCTGTGCACCAGATCAACCAGGTGCTGAGTCGCAGCAGCAGTGCTGGCGCGTCGCCCGCAGCGGTACAGGCAATGAGCCGCGAAGTGCTCGAAAAGCTCATCGACCAGCAACTGGCCGTAGAGCAAGCCACCGACGACAAGCTTCACCGCTCACCCGAGGTGGTGGCACAAATTGAAGCTGCCCGGCGCGACATTCTGGCACGCGCCTACATGCAAAAAGTGGCTGCCAATGTACCCAAACCCAACGCCCAAGAGGTAAAGAAATACTACGCCGAGCATCCGGCCTTGTTTTCAGAACGTCGCATTTTCAATGTGCAGGAAATTGTGACGCCGACCGCCGCGGGCTTGGCCGATCAACTGCGCGCAATGGTCGCGGCTGGCAAACCCATCGTGGAAGTAGCTAACTGGCTGAAAAGCAAAGGCGTCAAGTTTGATGGCGGCAGCGCGACCCGAGCGGCGGAGCAGATTCCGCTGGAGCGCTTGGCTCAAATCCATGCACTCAAGGATGGCCAGAGTATCCTTCTGGAATCCCCTCAGACCATCACCGTGGTTCGCGTAGCGTCGTCACAATCGTCTCCCGTGGC